>DFYO01000053.1 GCA_002381865.1 Clostridiales bacterium UBA4080
AGTACTGACGTAGAATCTAGGTAATAATTTTATCACACATATATCAGAATGCAATCACTTCCTGTGAATTATTCCTTGTTTTATCCACATTTTTGTGTTGATAAACTGAACTTTCTGTGGACAACCTGTTTATATTTTGAACGATGCTACTATTCCTTGCAGGTTATTGGCTACTCCATAAAGGTTTTTAGCGTTTTCCACAACCTTCTCCGTATCTTTAAGAAGATTAACCGACATTCCATTTACACTTTCAACGGTTGCAAGAATTTCCTCTGAGCTTGCGGACTGTTGTTCTGTTGTGCTAACTAGCTCCTGAGTAATCAGATTAATCTTATCCACATCATCCATTATTGTTTGAACATCCTCATAGGTTCCTTGAATTGCTCCTAATATGTTCTCAAACATTGCTCCCGCATTGCTTATAAGATTTGCACTTCCCTTAATTCCATCTACATTTTTATTAGTTTGGTTAACTGCTACATTAATTACCTGAATTACATTTTCAACCAGCTCTGCAATCTGTTGAGTAGAGGTTGAGGTTGATTCTGCAAGCTTTCTTATTTCATCTGCAACTACCGAGAAGCCTCGTCCTGCCTCTCCAGCTCTTGCTGCCTCAATAGCTGCGTTCAATGCTAGAAGATTTGTCTGAGTTGCAACGTTTTCAATAAATTTAATAATATTCCTAATTTCCTCTGCAGAATTACCTGCATCTAGAACCGAATCTGCCATTGAGGAAATCGAATCCTTAATAACATTCATCTCACTATTAATTCTATCCATATCGTCCTTGCCTTTTATAGAAATATCAACTGCTTCCTCTGCCTTGCCTTTTGCATTAGAACCATTCTTTGTTGTTTCTTCCATAATATTCGCAAGCTCTGTTGCATTATTAGCAACCTCGCCAATAGATTTAGTCATATCATTCATAGTAATTGTAATTTCTTCAAGCGCATTTGCTTGAGATTCTGCCATTTTTTCCATATCATTAGTTTTTTCTACTGTATGCTCTGAATTGGTGGTTACTTCTTTTGACGCAATATTGAGATTGTTTATTACATCCCTAAAGGAGGCGACCATTTTATTAAGCCCCGCAGTTAGCATTCCTAGTTCGTCAGTTCTAGCCCCGTCAAACTGAACTGTAAAGTCTCCTTCATCTAACTTTTTAGTTGTACTTAAAATTCTCTTTATTGTTTTAACTACTGCCTCAATTACAATAAATACAACCACTAATAAAAATATCATAAGTGCGGATATTCCTATACTCATCATAGTTACTACTCCGAAGAAATCGCTTCTTCTAACCATTGTTCCAACCTTCCAGCCAATTTCCTCTATTGGAGTTATATCAAAAATATATCCTTCAAACTTAGGGTCATAAAATTTTTTATTACCTGCTTCTACTACCGTCTTGCCAGCTTTCTCTAAAACATTGTTTTTTTCATCTGTTATTTTCTTCATTACCTTTTCTTCGCTATTGCTTAAAGCAATAAATTCATTCTCTGCCGAAAGTAAAAAGGTTATGCCATCTTCTCCGATAACCCATTCCTTTGAGGCTTTGCCCAATAAGGATACATCTAAGTCAATTGTAACCACACCTATTACTTTTCCCTTTGCATCTAAAATTGCACTGCCTGAGGTTAAAAATACCATTCCACTTGCCGAATCAAGATAAGGTGCAGTAAATACCAAGCTGCCATTGCCTTACTTTACCTTTTTATACCAGTCCTGATTAACAAAATCATAATCCTTTGCCTCGTAATCATAGCTTACGGCTATTGCATCCCCATCCTTATAGGCATAAGGTCCAAAATACTGCCTTTCTGGACTAAAGGTATAGGGTTCAAGCCATATCCCTGCACCGTATATAACCTGTTCCTTTTCCACATAGCTCTTAAGAATTTCTACATACTGTTCCTGTGTGAGACTTGCTCCCGTCTTTGCGACAGTATCTGCAAGCAAGGTTGAAACCCCTGAGGATACGTCTAGCATCTTCTGTATTTCAGCTCTGGTATTATTAATTCTTGCATCTACAAGCTCTTTGATAACCCCTCCAAAGGTCAGATTCATAAAATAGTTGAAAATCAGGATTCCAATTGCAAATGCCGGTATAATAATGATTGCAATCTTGTAGTTCAACTTCTTTTTAGCTTCCATTTTTAACCCTCCATTCAATATTCACTTATATCTGTTAGTTACAGGAACTTCTTCATGCCTTATTATTGCTTGTAAGCAACTCATGAAATTAAATGAGTGCGTTGATTAAAACGAAAGGGGACGAAATCGTCCCCACCTTTACTATAATAATACTCCTCTAAATTACAGTATGCAATAGGTTTGAAAAAATTTACCAGAAAATTACTTGGTAATATTTGTCACCTTGCATTGTCTGCTGCTTTTTGTAGTGCTGCCAAAAACCCCTCAATGCTTATTGATATGTCTCCCTTAAGCTGCTCCTCATCAGGTACCGCAGGGTGATTAGCATCCTGCTCCTTAAGCTTAATAGCCGCTACCTCTTTTAAATTCTTTCCTTTTGTCCAATCTGCCAAGGCTTCCATTTGCTGATACCATTCTTTTTTAACTGTTATTATCTCCTCTGGCTTATATTCTTCCTTAAGCTCCCCTTTGGTTTTGTATTCTGCCTTTTTATCGGATATTATTTTTCCTTCCTTATCAAGCATCACTTTAGTTTGTGCATCATCGAAAATTGTTTTCACTATTCTGCCCTTGCTATCTAGTGCAATAGCTGCCATTATCGTATCTGTCTGTCCAAACGGCAAACGCTCTGATTTGTCAGCATTTATTCCTATGCTTTTGGATTTTGCAATTGTTGTGTACTGACCCAATCCAACCTTTTCAACTCCCTTTACCTCAAAAGCATTGTTGTATGCTTCCTCTAGAACATCCTGAAAGCCTGTTTCTTTGTTTATTACAACAATTGCCGCAAGCTCCTTATCATTGCTTTCAATTAACTCCTTAATCTGCTTAGCTGTTTTCCCTATCATCCATTTTTCTAAGGCCTCTGCCTTAACAGCCCATTCTTTATTAACGTCCCCTTGCCCCGATTGCTCCTTGATAGTTTTTTGGGGTTGTGTAAAATCATTTATTATTTGAAGCTCTTTGTCAAATATTATTGTCGTCAAAAGTGTGTCTATTGATACTGTTACAACCCTTCCTTCCTTATCAAAGCCTGCTGCTATCATAAGATTATCGGTTTTTGCGTATGCATTTTCTTCTAGGTCCTTAGAATTCTCTATCATAATCTTTTGTCCGAGTCCCACCTTTACTATTCCTCTATCTACTTCCGTTTCGCCATTTACCCCCGGCTTTTGCTTTGGAGCACATCCCTCCAGCAAAGCAAGTAATAATGCCAGTACTATTACTATCGTCGTAATTTTTTTCATTGTTTTTCCTCCAGCATAAAATCTTGTTTCTATTTATGATATTTTAGCATACCTGCCTTATCTATACAAGAATTTGAAAATATTGCAGGCGGATACTTTATTCACCTTTTTTTAATCTTGCCGTTCAAGAATAGCGTTCGGCGAACGCGTTTCAAGTAGAATATTAAAGTTTGGTCTCTTGCAACCAAGGCGAACTTTACTATTCTAGAACAAAGTGTCTGACAAGTCAGACACTACGCGCCCGAGCGGTTTGCGAAGCAATACCTTCTTATCCGCGAGGTGCGCATCTTTGGCACGCAGTGCCTTTTTTGTTTCATAGGAAAGATACTTTTACACATTACCATAGCAAGGTCTTTCCTATGAAATAAAAAGGGCTCTGATAAATCAGAGCCCTAAATATTAGTCTACTACGTATGGCATTAATGCGATATGTCTTGATCTTTTGATTGCTATTGTTAAAGCTCTTTGATGCTTTGCACAGTTTCCAGTAATTCTTCTTGGAAGAATCTTACCTCTTTCTGATACAAATCTCTTTAACTTATTAACATCTTTATGGTCAATATTTGTTACTTTCTCTTCGCAGAAAACACATACTCTTTTTCTTCTTTTAATTGGTTTTCTTCTTTCTGTAGCCATGAGAATACCTCCTTATATCCGAATTTTATGCCTTACACATAATGATATATTGAATTTGACACGTTGTGCCTATTAGTTCTAAAATGGCAAATCATCATCATCATCAAAGTCCTGTGTTACTGCAACAAATCCATCTGCTGCCTTAGCAGGTTTAGGTGCTTGCTGATAATCCTCAACACCTTCTGTTTTCACTCTGTCTTCAAATGATCTTTTGCTTTCTGCAAAATGCTGTTCTTCCACAATAACATCCGTACTCCATCTTTTGTTGCCATCCTTATCATCGTAAGAGCTCACCTGTAATCTTCCGACAATTGCAACCTGCTGACCTTTTCTAAAATACTTTTCAGCAAATTCTCCTGCCTTACCAAAAGCAACTACGTTGATAAAATCCGCATCAGGCTCACCGTCTCGTTTAAATTTTCTGTTAACTGCCAGTGAATATCTGACAATTGCCATCGGTTCAGCTGCCTGTGTATATCTGGCCTCCGGATCTCTTGTTAATCTCCCCATTAACATAACCTTGTTCATACCTTTTCCCCCTTTTCATGAATAATATTATCTAATATAACAGCATTTGCTGAAATATTCATTATTCTTCAACACTTAAACATAAATATCTAAGCACTGGTTCCATGATACGTACTCTTTTTTCAATTTCTTCTGGAGCATCTGCACCAGATTCAAAATAAATAAAGTAGTAAAAACCTTCTTTAACTTTATCAATCTCGTAAGCTAATCTTCTTTTGCCCCAATCGTCAATTTTCGCGATTGTGCCTCCGAATCTTTCAACATAGCCTTTTACTTTTTCTAAAGCTGCGTCTTTTGTTTCATCGTCAAGCTTACCATTGATAATAATTGTTAATTCATACTTATTCATTACCTACACCTCCTTTTGGTCTGTGGCCCTTAATCATTGTTAAGAGCAAGGATAACATTAAATTAGCCCTAAAATTGTAACACATAATATAATTAAAAGCAAGTTGTTCATTGCTTTTGATTAACTTTTTTAATATTCTTCTCTATCTTTACTCGTGGAATCATAACCATATGTCCGCAGCCCATACACTTAATTCTAAAATCTATGCCTGTCCTTAATACTTCCCAATCATGACTTCCACAAGGATGTGCCTTTTTTAGCGTCAATATATCTCCTATATTAATATCCATAATTATCTCCTGAAATAAAGGTATTCTAGTATACAAACTGGCCTAATAAACCCTGCTATTATTATTATATTTCCCATATAAATCAAATAACCTTCTTAAATTAATTATAGTCTCAAGTTTTAAGCTTTGTCAATTCCTTAGTCCAAATACTAGGATTAAAGAACTAATTGTACAGTTATCAAATATCTGTATGCCTTGTTTTCATTTGTAAAAAAGCTTTCTTTATAATTTAAAAGACAGCTCCTATGAGCTGTCTTTTGCTCTCTCAAGGAAGAGCTAGCCTCTTTGTACTAAATCCCTACTAAGGCAAGGGGTTTCCATAGAGCAAATGCAACTCTTACATTTACCTGAGTTGCGGGGATAGGATTTGAACCTATGACCTTCGGGTTATGAGCCCGACGAGCTTCCAGACTGCTCCACTCCGCGACATTTTTTAGAGTACTAATCATTGTGAAATTACAAAATCTTAAATATATTTCTGCCATGATGCCTGCTACATTATTAATGATATACCTTATCGTACTCTGCGTCAAGCTTATGTAGGCTTATAATGAAAATTACTGATTAATATATAAAACTCCATCCTATGATTATCATCAGATAAGACAGAGTAATTTTAAAGTATTCAGTGGGAGTCCACGCTCCCACTGTTGTCAACAAGACCAACAGTATGCTGTAGTCTTACATTAGTCAATTGAAGGCGCCAACCAGATTTGAACTGGT
>DFYO01000027.1 GCA_002381865.1 Clostridiales bacterium UBA4080
ATTATAACACAATACGATAAAATACGATATATTAAAATGAAAAAATTGACAAAAAAATAAGCCTAAATCAAGGCATGTAGCGTTTTTTTCTTTATGCAACTGTCAAAGACCCGTAGATTGCTTGAAAAATTTGATGGAAATTGCCCGAATATGAATAATAAAAAAATAAATCTTGCAAAAGAACTAAGAATATAGTACAATTTGAGTATATATAATTAAGGATGGTGCAAGCATGATATTATCAAATAAAGCAATGAAAATTAAACCTTCGTCAACACTTGCAATTACTGCAAAAGCAAACCAGATGAAAGCGGATGGAATTGATGTAATTGGATTTGGAGCAGGGGAACCTGACTTTGATACTCCACAGCATATAAAAGATGCAGCAATTGCAGCAATTAACGCTGGTTTTACAAAATACACACCAGTAGCAGGAACTGTAGAATTAAGAAATGCAATTTGTAAAAAATTCAAAGAAGATAATAATCTTGAATATAAGCCAAGTCAAATTGTTGTAAGTAATGGTGCTAAGCATTCTCTTACAAATACATTTATGGCAATACTTAATCCGGGTGACGAGGTTATTATTCCTGCACCGTTTTGGTTAAGCTATCCTGATATGGTTTCCTTAGCGGATGGGGTGCCAGTAATCATTAAAACATTAAAAGAAAATGCTTATAAGGTTACAATGGAAGAGCTTGAAAAAGCATATACATCTAAAACTAAAGCACTAATAATAAACAGCCCAAGCAATCCAACGGGAATGTTATATTCTAAGCAAGAACTTGAAGCAATTGCTAAGTTTGCAATTGAAAAAGATATTTTTGTGGTTTCTGATGAGATTTATGAAAAATTAATATATGATGGTCAAGAGCATATTAGTATTGCATCATTAAATGATGAAATATATAAACGTACAGTTGTTATAAATGGTGTTTCTAAAAGCTATTCAATGACAGGCTGGAGAATTGGATATACTGCATCGAGTGAAGAAGTTGCTAAGTTAATGTCAAATGTTCAAAGTCATGCTGCTTCAAATCCAAATTCAATTGCTCAGAAGGCTACCGTTGCTGCAATTAACGGGCCACAGGAATGCGTTGAAGAGATGAAAGCGGAGTTTGATGCAAGAAGAAAATATATGGTAGAAAGAGTTAATAAAATGAAGAATATCAGTTGTATTTCTCCAGAAGGTGCATTTTATGTATTTATTGATGTTGAAGATACCTTTGGTATGAAATACAAGGATATGACAATTGAAAGTGCTGCTGATTTTGCTGCGGCAATTATTGAAGGTGAGCAGGTGGCTGTAATACCATGTGAAGACTTCGGATTTGGAACACATATAAGAATTTCTTATGCAATATCTCATAAGAATATAGAAAAAGGCTTAGACAGATTAGAAAGCTTTGTAAATAGCCTTCAATAAAATATAGTTAAATTATAATATTGAGTTATACATAAAATGCTCCGCAAATTTGCGGAGCATTTTTATATACAATAGTAAAGTTTGACTTGCTTGCAAAAATGCCAATTTATGCTATAATAAACATTGAATAATTAATAAAAACACATCTGAAAAGATGATAAATAAATTTTTTAATAAAGGGAGTAATTTATGAACAATCAAATATATCAAACGCCATTAGCAGAGAGATATGCTAGCAAAGAAATGCTTTATTTATTTTCACCGGACAAAAAGTTTAAAACATGGAGAAGACTTTGGATTGCATTAGCTGAGGCGGAAAAAGAACTAGGACTTGATATAAAGGACGAGCAAATAGAAGAAATGAAGAAATTTGCTGACGATATAAATTATGAGGTTGCAAAAGCAAAAGAAAAAGAGGTTAGACATGATGTTATGGCACATATCCATGCCTATGGATTACAAGCTCAATCAGCAATGCCTATAATTCACCTTGGAGCAACAAGCTGTTATGTCGGAGATAATACAGATGTTATTGTAATGACTGAAGCAATGGAGCTGCTTAGAGAAAAAATGATTAATGTTATGGATAAGCTATCAGCCTTCGCTTTAGAAAATAAAAGCCTTCCTACTCTTGGATTTACTCATTTTCAACCTGCACAGCTTACTACAGTAGGGAAAAGAGCATGCTTATGGCTACAGGATTTATGGATGGATTTGGAGGATATTGAGCATCAATTAAGTAAAAAATATCTTCTTGGAGTAAAAGGAACAACAGGAACACAGGCTACCTTCTTAACACTATTTGATGGTGATCACGAAAAGGTAAAGAGACTTGATGAAATTGTTGCAAAAAAGGTTGGTTTTGAAAAGTCGTTTCCAGTAACAGGACAGACCTATTCAAGAAAGATGGATTCACAAATATTAAATGTATTAAGTGGAATTGCTCAATCAGCATATAAATTTAGTAATGATATTAGATTATTACAGAACCTAAAGGAAATAGAAGAACCATTTGAAAAAAGCCAGATTGGTTCATCGGCTATGGCATACAAAAGAAACCCAATGAGAAGTGAAAGGATTTCTGCACTTGCAAGACATGTAATCTGCAACGCTTTAAACCCGGCAATAACAGCTTCAACACAATGGTTTGAAAGAACACTTGACGATAGTGCAAATAAGAGACTTGCTATGCCAGAAGCATTTTTAGCAGTTGATGCAATATTAGAAATATATATGAATGTAGTGGATGGTTTGGTTGTATATCCAAAGGTTATTAACCAAAGAATAATGAGCGAGCTTCCGTTCATGGCTACAGAGGTAATTCTTATGGAAGGAGTAATGAGAGGCGGAGATAGACAGGAGTTACATGAAAAAATCAGAGTACACTCTATGGAAGCGGGCAGAATGGTTAAAGAGGAAGGTAAAGCAAATGATTTAATCCAAAGGATTATTGAGGATGATGCATTTAAAATGACAGAGCAGGAAATTTTAAGCATATTAAAACCAGAGAATTTTATTGGAAGAGCGCCAGAACAGGTAGAGGACTTTATTAATGAATATATAAAAGAAATATTAGAAGGCAATAAATCTATATTAGGTAAAAAAGCAGAGCTTTCAGTTTAACCAATTAAAAAGGTCTTATAATATTTAGACAGATAATAATTAATACAGATTATATAATATCTTAATAATTATTGGAGGGAATTATGAAAAAAATTGGATTTATTGGTGCTGGTAATATGGGACTAGCTATGATGAAGGGCGCAATTGGATATTTTGGGACAGAGGCTATTTCATATACAGATCTTAATGAAGACAGACTAAAATATGTTTGCAGTGTAATTGGAATACCATATTTAACATCTCAAAAACAATGTATAAGTAATTCGGACATAATAGTTTTAGCAGTAAAGCCACAATTTTTAAATGCTTTATTATTAGAAATAAAAAAAGATAATTCAATAAAGAATAAAATATTTATTTCAATTGCACCAGGTATAAAGATAGAAGCAGTTAAAGATGTTTTAGGAAAAGATGTCAAGGTTGTAAGAGCCATGCCTAATACACCTGCAATGGTTCTTGAAGGCATGAGCGCAATTTGCTTTTCAAAGGATGAATATACTGAATCAGAAAAAGATGCAGTATTTCAATTGTTCAACTCATTTGGAGAAACATCTGCATTGACTGAAAACCAGCTTGATATGGTAGTTCCTGTATCCGGCAGCTCACCAGCCTATGTATATATGCTGATTGAGGCAATGGCTGATGCTGGAGTAATGTTTGGCTTGCCAAGAGATGTTGCGTATAAGCTTGCAGCTCAGTCCGTTTATGGATCTGCAAAAATGGTGCTCGAAACAGGAGAACATCCCGGAGCATTAAAGGATGCGGTATGTTCTCCAGGGGGAACAACAATTGAAGCAGTAGGAGTTTTAGAACAAAAAGGCTTCAGGAGTGCTGTAATTGAGGCAATGAAGACATGCTATGAAAAAACAAAAAGCTTTGGAAAATAATATTCAAATAGGGAGGATGTAATGAACAATAAAATTGTTAAAAAGGGACGAACAGAGATATATAAGGGTTCAAGAGTACATCTTGTTAAGGAACAAATAATTCTCCCAGATGGGAATGAAGCGGAATGGGAGCTGATACTTCACCCAGGAGCAGCAGCTATTATTCCTATAGACGAGCAGGGAAAGGTTATTATGGTAAGGCAATATAGGAATGCATCGGATACATATACGCTTGAAATACCCGCTGGTGTGTTTGACCAACCGGATGAAGACCCTAAGGTTTGTGCTGCAAGAGAATTAGAAGAAGAAATCGGATACAAATCAGATAACATTGAGTTTTTATATAATTTTTATTCTGCAATAGGAATATGTAATGAAATAATTAATGTTTATGTTGCAAGAGATTTAAAGAAAACAGAGCAAAATCTTGATGAAGATGAGTTTATTACAATAGAAAGATATACAGTTGACGAACTAATTCAAATGATTTTGAAGGGTGAAATTATGGATAACAAATCTATATCTTCTATCTTGCTTTATAAAGAAAAATACTTGTCGTAAAGAAATAACGTAACTAATACAATAAATACGAAGGCATAAATATTGTAAATAAAGAATACAAGGAATTATAAAATTTGGAAAGTAGTAGTCAAGACTTACAAAAATAGTGCAAAAATGTTCGACTTTTTGTATTAAATGTATTATAATATAATACATCTTATATCAAAGGAAAACAAGTTATGGAAAAAATTGCGGAGGAATATCTTGATTACCTGAAAAGGTATAAAGGAGCTTCCATTAATACGGTACAGTCTTATAAGAGAGATATAAAAAACTTAATTGATTATCTTAGTTTAGATAAACCAAATGAACTGAAAAAGGTTTCATCCACACAATTAAATTTATATTTGATGGAATTAGAGAAAAAAGGAAGAGCAGCTTCTTCAATATCAAGAAGTGTAGCTTCAATTCATTCGTTCTTTCAATATTTATTTAAATCAGGTTCTATTGAAAGAGATCCTAGTGAGGTAATCAGTGCACCCAAAATAGACAGAAAAGCACCTAAAACATTGTCATTAGAGGAAGTAGATTTATTGCTTAGCCAGCCCTTTGAAAAGGATTTAAAGGGTATAAGAGATAAGGCAATGATGGAACTGCTTTATGCTACAGGAATAAGAGTATCAGAGCTTATTAACTTAAGGCTCGAGGATGTTAATATTCCAATGGGATATCTGGTTTGCTCAGATAGCAAAACCAATAAAGAGAGAGTTATTCCAATGGGAAATCTTGCTAAGGAAAGCCTTAAGCTTTATATAATGAAAGCAAGGGAGGTTATGGTTAAGCATTTAGATGAAAAACTGCTTTTTGTTAATTGCCAAGGGAATGCAATGAGCAGGCAGGGTTTTTGGAAAATCATGAAAAGTTATGCTACTAAGGCAAATATTGAGAAGTCAATAACTCCGCATGTTTTAAGGCACTCATTTGCAAGTCATCTTGTTGAAAATGGTGCAGATTTAAAGGCGGTTCAGGAAATGCTAGGACATTCTGATATTTCAACTACACAGGTATATGCTAAAATAAATCATTACAAATTAAAAGAAGTATATTCAAAGGCTCATCCCAGAGCATAAATAAAAATGCCCCTTGAAGCAAATATATGCTGCAAGGGGTTTGTAGCAATATAAAACATAATTAATTATTTTAAATTGTAAAGGAGGAATTTATATGATTGATAGAATAATATGGGTGATATTAGATAGCGTTGGTATTGGAGAGCTACCAGACGCAGCACTTTTTGGAGATGAGGGGAGCAATACCTTAGAAAACATAGCACGACAAACAAATTTACAGCTTCCAAATCTATTTAAAATGGGTTTAGGCAATATTGACGGAGTTACTGCTTTACAAAAAGAAAGAGAACCAATAGGCAATTATGGTAAATTAGCGGAGATATCCATGGGAAAGGATACTACAATCGGACACTGGGAGATGGTTGGCATATACTCGCCGCAGCCTTTCCCCACATATCCCAATGGGTTTCCAGAAAGCATTATAAAAGCATTTGAAGAGAAGACAGGAAGAAGGGTCATAGCAAATAAGACAGCATCAGGAACAGAAATACTAAATGAGCTTGGAGAAGAGCATATAAGAACGGGAGATCTAATAGTATATACTTCTGCGGATAGTGTTTTTCAGATTGCGGCGCATGAAGAAGTAGTTCCTATTGAGGACCTTTATAAATATTGTGAAATTGCGAGAAATATTTTAACTGGGGAGCATGCTGTTGCAAGAGTAATTGCAAGACCATTTGTGGGGCAAGCAGGAAGTTTTAAAAGAACAGCTAATAGAAGGGATTTTTCGCTGTTGCCACCACAAAAAACAGTACTTGATTATACAAAGGAAAGTGGTAGAGATGTTATTGGGATAGGAAAAATTGAGGATATTTTTTGTGGGCAGGGTCTAACTGAAGCAATTCATACATTGGATAATATGGATGGCGTAGATAAAACAATTAATTATATAAAACAAGAAAACAAAGGAATTATTTTTACGAATTTAGTTGAGTTCGATTCTAGCTGGGGACATAGAAATGATGTTAAAGCTTATGCGCAAGGTCTGATGGATTTTGATAAGAGATTAGAAGAAATCATTGAAGCAATGAAGCCTACAGATGTATTGTTTATTAATGCAGATCACGGATGTGACCCTACCACACAAAGCACTGATCATTCTAGAGAGTATATTCCGTTTATTGCATACGGGGAAGCTTTGGCGAAAGGAGTCAATTTGGGAACAAGAAAAACCTTTGCAGATATTGGACAGACAATATGCGAGATTTTTAAGCTTCCGCCTGTTTTAGCTGGAGAAAGCTTTCTAAAAGCAATTGATTTTAACAGAATGGAGATGACTGCTGATGAGGATGTATGATTTAATAGAAAAAAAGAAGACAGGTGAAGCTCTGACAAAGGAAGAGATTGATTATATAATTAAGGGGTTTACATACGATAGTATTCCAGATTATCAAATGGCTGCTTTTTTGATGGCGGTTTACTTTAAGGGAATGAATAGTGAAGAGACAGCAAATCTGACAATGGCGATGGCAAAAAGCGGAGAGCTGCTTGATTTATCAGAAATAGACGGAGTTAAGGTTGACAAGCATAGCACTGGAGGAGTTGGGGATAAGACCTCTCTTATTCTTGGACCAATGGTTGCAGCTACAGGAATACCTGTTGCTAAGATGAGTGGAAGAGGCTTAGGGCATACAGGAGGAACTATTGATAAACTGGACTCTTTTCCAGGGATGAAGACAAATATTTCAAAAGAAATGTTTGTTCAAAATGTTAACACAATTAAGCTAGCAATAGCTGGGCAGACTGCAAATCTTGCTCCTGCAGATAAAAAAATATATGCACTGAGAGATGTCACAGCAACGGTGGACAATATTTCATTGATTGCAAGCAGTATTATGAGTAAAAAGATTGCTTCAGGTGCAGATGCAATTGTACTCGATGTTAAAACTGGCTCAGGAGCATTTATGAAATGCGAAGAGGATGCCTTTAAGCTTGCAAAGGAAATGGTTGACATTGGAAATAATCTGGGAAGAAAAACCTATGCAATTTTATCAGATATGAATCAGCCGCTTGGCCATGCAATTGGAAATGCACTTGAAGTAAAAGAAGCTATTTTAGCCTTGCAGGGAAACGGGCCTGAGGATTTGATGGAGCTATGTTATCTTTTAGGCAGCTATATGCTTTTAGCAGCTGGAAGAACAACAAACATAGAAGAAGGCAGAGAGTTATTAAAAGAGAATATCAATAACAAAAAAGCTTTTGAAAAATTCAAGGAGTTTATTAAGGCGCAGGGCGGAGATGAAAGCTATGCAGACAATATAGATTTGTTGCCAAAAGCAAGGATTATAAGACCAGTTACTCTTAAAAAAAGAGGGTATATAGAGGCTATTCAAACTGAAGAAATAGGACTAGCCACAATGATTTTAGGTGGAGGAAGAGAAACCAAGGAAAGTGTTATTGATTTAGCAGTTGGGTATATAATTGACAAACGAATTGGTGATTATATTGATGAAAATACTGTAATTGGATACATACACGGTAATGATGAAGATAAGATTGAGGCATCCTTAAACAGATTTACAAAAGCATTTATTATTTCAGATGAACCTGTAGAAAATATAAAACTAATAAAAGGAATTGTAACCAAGGAAGGTATAACAATTATTTAGTTATGCTGAAAGCCTGCTAATTGAAGAAATTTTGATATAAAAATTAGATATAATAAATTTAGGAGCGATAAAATGGAGTTTGCAGAAAGGATTAAACAGCTTCAATCAGCTGTATTTAGTGAACAGGAAGTTTTAAAAAGAGAACTGATACAAAGGGGAGAGGAAATATTTAATTTTAGTGTAGGAACACCTGATTTACCGCCTCCACAGCATGTGATGAGAGTTTTAAGTGAAGAAGCAGCAAAACCCGAAAATTACAAATATGCAATTAAAGATAGTGAGGAGTTAATACAGGCAGTAATACTTTGGTATAAAAATAGATTTAATGTTAATCTTGAAAAAGATGAAGTTCTTGGATTAAACGGTTCACAGGATGCACTTGCTCATATTGCATTAAGCACAGCAGATATTGGGGATACTGTTTTGATTCAGGACCCGTTTTACCCTATTTTTTTTGTGGGGCCTTATCTGTCAGGGGCAAAAATTGAAAAAATGCCAATGCTTATAGAAAATGATTATTTAATAGACTTTAGCAAGATTAAACCTAGCGTTGCACATAGTGCTAAGCTAATGGTGGTTTCCTATCCTAATAACCCAGTAACAAAGCTTGCTCCTTTTTCTTTTTATGAAGAATTGGTTTGGTTTGCAAGAAAATATGATATAAAGGTTGTTCATGATAATGCTTATTGTGAGCTTGTTTATGACGGTAAAAAAGCAGGAAGCTTTTTAAATGTCAAAGGAGCAAAGGATATTGGAATTGAGCTTAATTCGCTATCTAAATCATATAATATTCCAGGATGCAGGATTTCATTTGCGCTAGGCAATAAGGAAATGATTAAATCGCTGGCGGTAATTAAATCGCATATTGACTATGGGATATTTCTGCCTGTTCAAAAAGCAGCTATTGCAGCAATTACTGGACCGTCGGATTGTATTATAAAAACCGTAGAGACTTATCAGAGAAGAAGGGATGTGCTTGTGGAGGGGTTTTCTGAAATCGGCTGGAAAATGGATAAGCCAGAGGCGACTATGTTTGTTTGGAGTAAAATACCAAAGCAATTTAAAAGCTCTGCTGAGTTCTCTAGCCAGATGATAAAGAATACAGGTATATTTACAGTTCCAGGTTCAAGCTTTGGAGAAAATGGTGAAGGATATGTTAGATTTGCATTAGTTGATACAGAGGAAAAAATTAAAAGAGCTATTACTAAAGCAGATAAATGGATGAAGAATAATAATGGTATATTGTAATATTCAAATATAACGTTGACATATTCAACAAAGTAGTTTATACTTTTATTAAGCTAGTAATTCAGAAAAATAAGAATTAGGGCTAATATTAAAAAATGCGAGGTTGAATATTATGATTGGTATTTTTAAAAAAAATTATGTAAATATTAATGCTAAAGAGGCTTTAGAGCTAATTGGAAATGAAGATTATCAATTAATTGATGTAAGAGAAGCTTATGAATTTGAAAGCAACCATATAAAAGGGGCTAAGCTTATTCCTTTAGGAGATATAACCAAAAGACTACATGAGATTGCATTAGATAAAAAAGTTATATTAGTGTGTGCAAGCGGTGGAAGAAGTACTAGTGCCGCAAAGTATTTAAGTGAGAAAGGATATGAAACCTATAATATTTTGGGTGGAATGATGGCTGTAAATTATCAGACAAACTAAAAATGCTCTTTTACAATAGATAAGGCAGAATCCATTCGCCTTCCCATGCACGTCCTGTGCATAAGGGAAGGCG
Source organism: Clostridiales bacterium UBA4080 (assembly GCA_002381865.1). GTDB lineage: Bacteria > Bacillota > Clostridia > Lachnospirales > Vallitaleaceae > UBA4080. The sequence goes on from DFYO01000027.1 coordinate 9,928, forward strand.
TTTACTCTTGTGCACTTATGAATTAACCCCCAAGGGTTTTTAAGTAGCTATTTACTTAAATTCTAGATACTTCATCTTGCTTTTATTAAGAAATATTAGTACAATAGCATAGAAAGAAAATTAAACGAGGTGTAATAATGATTGTATTTCAAAACTTAGTTATTCTATTAATATGCGGAATTGCAGTAATGCTGATACATGAAATACCCAAGTCAGTTGTAGCATACCTTGTTACGCATCCGCTATATAAAAACACTACAACAATTAATAAAAATATGCTGGAATACATTGACCCTGTGGGTCTTATTATCTTTATGTTTTATGGCATGGGATGGCAAAAGCCTTATGAATATAATCCGACAAAATTCAGGGACAAAAAGAAAGGCATGTTTGCAGTAGCTATAGCTGGAATAATATCTAATTTGTTGGTAATGTCTGCATTGATTCCACTGGTTGGGTTTTTTCAGTCTCCGATTATTAATAGTCTGATTGTATATATGATTAGATTTAATTTTTCTATTGTAGTCGTAAATCTTTTACCTATTCCGCCGCTTGATATGAGTAAAATAATTTATTGTTATTCTACAAATGCATATTTTAAGCTAGTTCAAAATCAGAGAATTATTCATACGATTTTTCTTTTGCTTTTGATTTTGAATATTGTGCCGGCAGCAGTTAATAGTATTTTTCTTACAACTATTTTTAGACTACTCTGATAAAGGACTTATTTAAAATGAGCATACCAGTTAAGATTAAAGTATTTGAAGGTCCTTTGGATTTGCTTTTACATTTAATAGATAAGCATAAGCTTAATATTTATGATATACCCATAGTTGATATAACAGATCAGTATTTGGGATATATTAAAGAGATGACATCAAATAAAATGGAGCTAATGAGTGAATTTATTGAGATGGCAGCTATTCTAATTAATATTAAATCAAAAATGCTGCTTCCAGTTGAAGAAGAAGAGCTGGAAGAGTCAATGGACCCGAGACAAGAGCTTATTGATAAGCTTTTAGAATACAGAAAATATAAAATTATGGCTACTAAGCTTAAAAACCTTCAAGGGGATGCACAGTTAGTATTCTATAAGGAGGCAAGCATACCAGAGGAGATTTCTGAATACTTGCCAAAACCTGAAATAGATAAACTGCTTCAGGAGGTTGATTTTAACAAGCTATATAAAATATTTCAATCGGTGGTTAAAAAAAAGGCTGACAAAATTGACCCTATAAGAAGTAAATTTGGAGAAATAAAAAAAGAAGAGTTTACAGTTGAAGAAAAAATGGAGCTTATTAAAGGGATGCCATATTCCAGCTTTAGTTTTAAGGATTTGTTAGAGGAACAGGAAGGGAAAACGGCGCTGATAGTAACTTTTCTTGCAATACTTGAGCTGATGAAAATGGGGATAATACAAATTCTTCAAGAAATGATTTTTGATGATATAATAATAAAGTTTACAGAGAGGGATTTGGATGGAAATGAATAAAATAGAAGCTGCGATAGAAGCTATACTATTTTCAATGGGTGATGCAGTAAGCATTAACAAAATTTGCGAGGTTTTAGGACTTGATAAAAAAACTGCAAAGAGCATAATTGGAAATATGAGTGATAAGTATGAACAGGATGACAGAGGGATAAGGATTGTAGCTCTGGAGGAATGCTATCAGCTATCTACAAAGCCAGATTATTATGAAGTTATAAAACTAATAAGCAATAAAACCAGAGAATTTGCACTTACGGATGTTCTGGTTGAAACCTTGTCCATCATTGCTTATAAGCAGCCTATAACAAAAGCACATATTGAGGAAATCAGAGGAGTTAATTCTAGTCACTCGGTGAACAAGCTAGTAGAGTATGGACTTGTTAAAGAGCTAGGAAGAATGAATGCACCTGGAAGGCCAGTATTATTTGGAACAAGCCAGGAGTTTTTAAGAAACTTTGGACTTAAATCAGTTGATGAGCTTCCTCATCTTGAAGAGTCTCAGATTAATGTGTTAAAGGATGAGGTACTAGAAGAGGTTCAGATGAAGCTGGAGAATTAATTTTAATATTAGACTAATTCTTAAGCATATTAACGAGGTGGATTATGGTCAGACTTCAAAAATATATAGCAGATGCAGGTATTGCATCAAGAAGAGCTGCTGAAAAAATTATTGCTGAAAAAAGAGTTAAAATAAATGGTGTTATTGCTGAAGGTCAGGGAATTAAGGTTGATCCAGAGAAGGATATTATTGAGCTGGACAATAAACCGGTTATTATTGATAAAGAATTTATCTATATAATGCTTAATAAGCCCGTAAGGTATGTAAGCACTGTAAAGGATGAAAAAAATCGTCCTACAGTAATAGATTTATTAAATCTGGAGCAACGAGTATTTCCAATAGGAAGGCTTGATTACATGTCAAGTGGGTTACTCTTATTGACAAATGACGGAGATTTGACATATCGGCTCACACATCCCAAGCATGAGGTTGGAAAGAAATATAGAGTTATTGTAGAACCAAAGGTTATAGAAAGCAGAATAGATGAAATGTTAAATGGGATTGACCTGGGGATATATAAGACTTCTCCATGTGAGATTGAGCTTCTTAAAGAGGATTACTATACGCAGACTTTTTTAATCACTTTGTTTGAGGGTAAAAATAGACAAATCAGAAGAATGTTTGAATGGGCAGAGTCAAAAGTAAAAAGCTTAAAAAGAATATCTATAGGCGAAATTGAATTAAAGGATTTAAAATCTGGTGAATTTAGGAAGCTTACAAATAAAGAAATTAAATATTTGAAAAATCTGTAAACGCACCTTCATGATATATAGGTGTGTTGCTTTTATAAAGGAGAGCAAAATGTTAAAACAGTCAATAACCGTATTGGTAAAAGATATCATTAAGGATTATATTAATGAAGGAAGCGTATGTGTTGATTTAACAGCAGGAAATGGAAATGATACTTTGTTTATGGCAGAGCGTTCGGGAGATTTAGGAAGAGTATATGCCTTTGATATTCAAAAACAGGCTATAAATAATACAAAAAAGCTGCTTGATAAGCATAAGTTAGAAAACAGAGTGACATTGATTTTTGATGGGCATGAAAAGCTGGATAAATATGTTGAAGAAAACATTGATATTGCAATGGCAAATTTTGGATATCTTCCAAGTGGTAATAAAGAGATAATTACTAAGTCAAGGACTAGCTTGAGCGCCGTTAAATCAACTGTTAGTAAGCTTAGTGAAAGGGGAGTTTTATCATTAGTTTTATATACAGGACACATGGGGAGTCAAGAGGAAAGAGATACGATTATGGATTACATAAGTAAAATTGATGAGAAAAAATTTACAGTCATGAATATTACATACCCAAATAGAACAGCAAGTCCACCTGAGATTGTTTTTGTTTATAAAAAAAGCTGTAATCGAGGATAGACAGCCAGCCTTTTGCATTTATGGTATAATTAAAAAGATGGAATTTTTATATCGGGAGGGCTAAGATGAAGTACAATAGGGAGCGATTGTTTTTAAGCATATATATGTTTTTGATTTCAACACTTATTATTTTGGGATTTTTGTATGAAGAACCCTTTGGAAAAAGAAACATGCTATTGATTATGATTTCGCTTGCTTTTTTAATTGGATTAGTGGCTCAATTTTTAATATGTAATACAAAACCGCAAATAGTAATTATTCTTCTTTCACTTATTTTGCTGGTATCTCTTGAAATGAATTCGAAATATGCAATAAATTATTATTATCATTCAATTTACATTGTTCTTTTATTTAGTTCTTTTTACAGATATCCAAAAAAATCAGGCTTGTTTCTAAGCTTGATTATTTCAATATGCGCTACAATTAAATTTATTGAATTATTGTTAATTCAGGCAACCTCTGCAAATATTGCTTTATTTGTATTTTTTTCAGTTATTCAGATTTTGATTATGCTAGTAGTAATATTTGCAAAAAATTATTGGGAAGAAAATGCAATAACACAAGGGTTATATTTGGAGCTCCTTGATACTAATAAACAGCTTCAGCTGTATTCAGATGAAATCAGGCAGCTTACTAAGTCAGAGGAGCGCACAAGAATTGCACGTGATTTACATGATACATTGGGGCATGATTTGACAGGACTGATTATGCAAATGGAAATATCCCAAAGATTACTCCAGAATAATCAATATGATATGGGAATTGATAATTTAGAACAGGCTAAAAAAGCTGCAAGAGAGAGCCTTTCAAAGGTAAGAGAAATTTTAAGCACCTTGAAGGATGATGAAAACAAGGAATGGACGCATAAATCTATATATCAGCTTGCTGAAGAATTTAAGACAAAGACAAATATCACAACAAAATTCAAAATTTCCGGATATTGCAACTTGAATCCTGATATAGGAGTTACTCTATATAGAATCGTACAGGAAGCATTAACAAATTCAGCAAGGCACTCAAAGGCGGAAAAAGTAATAATTGCATTAAATTACGAAGCTAATGGGATTAGCTTTCATATAGAGGATAATGGCGGTTTAGAAGGAGAGAAAAAGGTATGAGAAAAATTATTTTTATTGCTTTTACAGTACTGCTTTTTTCAGGCTGTTCAAGCAATGACCTCCAGGATTATAAAAATGCAATTTCAAAAACAGAGAGCATTGAAAAAGGAAAAATCAACATTGATATTCAAACAAAACTGGATTATGCTACAGAGGGTTTGACGCAAAAACAGGTGAGAGATTTAAGCTATTTTGATCAGATCGAATTAGCAATAAGTGCAATTTATGATTCCTCATCACAAGAAGAAAAAGTTATTGCAAAAAGCTATTATAATTTTGGAGGAATGGGATTTGACAGTGTTTTTTATATGATGGGTAGTGATATGTATCTTAAAATGCCCGTAATAGATGGCTACATATCTTTAGATAAAGAAATGCTTGGGTCAATTGAAAATAAAAGTAATATAATTGATAGAGATATAATGAAAAAAGTCTGGGGGCCGTTGAGTAGCAAATGGAATGAAATACTTCAAGAGAAGGATGTTTTTAAAGGAGAAAAATCATATATTTTAACTGAAGAAGGGCAGATTAAAACCAAAACATACACAATTGAAGCCTCGCAAAAACAGCTTAATCAGTTAGCTGAGGAGTTTCTGAAAACACTTGAAGAGGAAGAAATTATTGAAATGCTAATAGATACAAATAAAGATACTCAATTATTTAAGGATAATGAAATTGATGAACAAGAGATTCTTGATAATATGAATAATTATATTTATAAGATGGTGTTGGAAGAGTTCAAGGGCAAGGCATATGTCGATTTTGATGAGAGGCTAATCAAAGAAGAATTTTATATTAGGATGAGTTGGAAACAGCCTGAAAAAGGTATGCCTAAAAGCATGGAGCTTACAGTCACTACAGAATACCTTAATCTAGGGAAAGAACAAAGCTTTGAGTTTCCAGCGGTTTCAGAAGATGAGTGGCTAAATTTAGAGGAGATAGGAGAACAAGTATGGAATTATTAAGGGTAAATAAAATCTCAAAACAATATAAAAAAATAAAGGCAGTTGAAGAAATAAGCTTTACAGTTAAAAAAGGAGAAATATTAGGACTCCTAGGGCCTAACGGAGCGGGTAAATCTACAACAATTTCAATGATTTCAACCCTTATACGTCCTGATGCAGGAGAAATCTATTATGCTGATACTAATATAGTTGATAAGCCTAAGGTGATTCAGGAAAGCCTAGGGTATGTGCCACAGGAGATTGCTTTGTATCCAATGCTTTCTGGCAAGGAAAACCTTGAGTTTTGGGGAAGAGCATACAAATTAAAAGGAAAAGCATTAAAAGATAAAATTGAAGAAATTTCTGAAATAATTGGAATTAAGGAACGATTAAAGGATAAAGTTAAAACCTATTCAGGAGGTATGAAAAGGAGACTTAATATTGGAGCCGCACTTTTACATGACCCTGAGCTCATTATTATGGATGAGCCAACTGTAGGAATAGACCCGCAGTCAAGGAAACATATTTTAGATACTGTTATTGAATTAAATAAAAAAGGCATGACAGTTATTTACACCAGTCATTATATGGAAGAGGTTGAATATCTATGTAGCAGAATTTGCATAATGGACCAAGGCAAAATAATTGCTGAGGGAACAAAGCAAGAGCTAATTGAACGCTTTGATTCCTCAAGAGATATTAAGTTGAAACTGGAAAATTATACAGATGCAGTTTTAGAAAAAATAAAAGCACTGGAATGTGTAATTTCAGTTGATACTAAAGAGGATTTGATTGTGGTTAAAGCAAAACAGGATAAAAATCTATTTAAAAGCATTATTGATCTGCTCAATGATAACGGAGTTGATATTCATTCAATGGATATTGATGAGGCGAACCTTGAAACAGTGTTTTTGCAGCTAACCGGACGTGTTCTTAGAGATTAAAGGTGAAAGTATGATTAATCTTATAATAAAAGACATAAAAAACATTTTATATGACAGATAAACATTGGTTATGCTTATTGTTATGCCAATTGTGCTGATGTCAATACTCGGAGCCTCTCTAAAAGGTGTTTTTAGTGATGAAAACAACAGCGGAAGTATAAAAAATATTAATATTGCAATTGTAAAGGAATATAATTTTGAACAGGAAAAAGAGAAGGCTCTAGAAATAAGTAAAAGCTTTTTTAAGGATATGAAGACCGAGGGCATAAATTATGACAAGATAAATCCTGAAAAAATTTTTTTTCAGGATTTTCTAGAAAGCAAGCAACTGAATGGAATGCTTAGGTATGTGATTACAGATAGAAAGCAGGGCGAAAAAATGCTTGCAGAAAATGAAATATCAGCACTTGTAATACTGCCAAAAAATTATGTATATAATACTTTTATCAATTATACCTCGGCAGGAAGAGGAGTTGTCAGAATTGAAACTATAAAAAATCAAGACAGCCAGTTCTATGCTGAGATAGTAGAAATGCTTGTAGACGGCTTTCTAAATGCAATGAATAATGCAGTGTCCAGAAAAATGGTTTTAATTGAAGCTGTAGTTTTAAATAAGCTTAATGCAGAAACAATCGGGAACTTATCAGACAGCATTGGAATAAAAGAGGATAACAGCAAAAATATTATAATTAAGGAATTAACAGGAGAGGATAAAATAAATAGTTTTCAGTATTATGCTGTAGCAATAATGTCAATGTTTTTACTTTATGCAGCAAGCATCGGAGGAAAAGCTTTGATTGAAGAGAAAAATGACTTTACTTTGCAAAGAGCAGAGGCTTCCGGAATCAGCTTGCGTCAGATAGCATATAGTAATTTTTTTAGAATAGTAGTGATTGCAATAATTCAAAGTGCTATTATGATTGGTTTTTCAAGACTTTTTTTGGGGGTTATCTGGGGGGACTTAGCTACTGTTATTATAGCGCTAATCAGTTCAGCTATATCGGTTGGCGGAATGGGCTTTTTTGTAGCAGTACTCACGTTGATTACTGGAAGATATTATATTGCTAATATTTTTGAATTTGCAATTGTAAATATGATGGCATTAATAGGGGGGAGCTTTATACCCGTGGAACTACTTCCAAAAGCACTTCAAAAAATTGATTTTTTAGCGATTAACGGTTCTGCTTTAAAACTATATTTAAATGCAATGAAATACAGACCTATTGAGGAAAGCTATACATTTATTTTTCTGTTGATAGGTATTGCTTTTGGTTTTATTCTTGGAGGGCTGATTATTCTTGGCTACAATAATAGGAGGTCTATAGTATGATAAGTCTTGTTATGATGAAAATAAAAAGTAATAAATCAATATTGCCTGTTATGCTAATAATGACATTAATGACCTTGGTTTTTGTTTATGTTTTTGGAGTGGGATTTTCTAAAGCTTATGTACCTAAGGTTGCAATTGTTGACCATGATAAAAGCTATACAAGTAAAATATTAATAGAAAAGCTAGTGAGCAATAGAAAATATCAGTTTGAAGAAACAGACTTAAAAAAAAGTATAGCGACTGCAGAAAAAGGGGATATTATTGGATATATATATATTGAAAAGGGTTTTGAGAACAAGCTTGAGCTCAATCAAATGGAGATGTATTTTTATAAAAACAGTGCATCAATAGAAAATATTGCGCTAGAAAGCACAGCAAATAGACTGATTTCAGAACTTTTGGCGGATCAAAAATATTCAAAGCAGCTTTCAGAAGTTTTGAAGGCAAAGGGAGTTTTATCTAATCCAGAGAAGCTTTATGCAAAACTAGCAGAAAATCATAAAAATTATTCAACCTATAAAAATAAGGCGTATTTTTATCAAACAGATAAAGCTATAAAGTATGATGCAATAAAGAATAGCTTTAGTGGATTTTTGCTGTTCTTTTCGTTATTTACTATTATGTTTGGGATTGGATCAATTGTTGAAGAAAAAGAATTGAGAGTTTGGAATCGACAGCTTGTTTCGCCCATTTCAAAAAGCACTATTATTATTGGGAATTTAATAAGTAATTTTATTGTTGGTATAGCTCAGCTGCTTATAATAGTATTAGCTAGTAAATATATTTTAGGAATAGATTGGGGAGGAAGTATAATTGCATTACTAAGTGTATTGGCTGCATATACTTTAGCGGGAACAGCCATAGGACTCTTTGTATTGGGATTTGTAAAAACTCAGCAGCAATTGGCAGCAATTTTGCCTACTATTATTGTATCAACCTCTATGATAGGAGGATGCATGTGGCCGGTGGAGGTTATGCAATCAAAGCTTTTGAGAGGGTTGGCAGAGCTGACACCTCAAAAATGGGGGATGAGTGGTTTGAGAGAAATAATAATCTATAACGGTACAATGCAGGATGTAATAAAACCAATTATTGTTTTACTGCTTATGACAGGGTTTTTTATTATGGCTTCGATGCTAAGAAAAAAAAGCCTGTTATAAAACAAAGATAAATTAAACACAGTGTTTTTAGCTACAATTAAGGCGTTTTTTTGTACATTAATCCCAAAAAAAAGAATAGTTTTTAATTTTACTTGATTATTATAGCTATTTGAGTTAGAATGATAATTGGTGAAAAGTGGTTTTGTTTTAAGTAAATTATATAAATGGAGGGTTAATGAATGAGTATCCAAGCTAAACTTAATGAGCTCACTAACCGTCGAAGCCAAATAGAGCAAGGAGGCGGAAATGCCGCTGCCGATAAGATTCATGCCGATGGTAAAATGACGGCTAGGGAAAGAGTTGGATTACTTCTTGACACAAATAGTTTCGTAGAAACTGGAGCTTTTGTTAAGCCAAGAGCAACAGATTTCAATATGAGTGTGAAAGAAGCGCCTGCTGATGGAGTTGTTACCGGATACGGTGCAATAAATGGCAGATTGGTTTATGTTTACAGTCAAGACACAACTGTAATCGGAGGTGCATTAGGTGAAATGCACGCAAAGAAAATTGTTAACATCTACAACATGGCAATGAAAATGGGAGCGCCAGTTATTGCACTTCTAGATTCAGCCGGTCTTCGTCTTCAAGAGTCAACTGATGCGTTAAATGGATTTGGAGAAATATTTTTAAAACAATCCCTTGCATCAGGAGTTATTCCACAGATTACTGCAGTATTAGGAAATTGTGGTGGTGGCGCAGCAATAATGCCATCTCTATCTGACTTTACATTCATGACATCAAAAAATGCAAATCTGTTCGTAAATAGTCCTAATGCATTAGAAGATAAGTTTGCAAGCTTTGAAAAATATGCAAGCGCAGCTTTCCATGCAGAAAATACAGGATTAGCTGATTTTGTAAGTGGTTCAGAAGCAGAATGCTTAGCCTCTATCAGAAGCTTAATTGATCTTCTTCCGGCTAATAACTTTGAAGAAGCTCCTTTTGCTGAGACAAATGATGACCCTAACAGAATTACAAATGAGCTTGGTTTAATGGCTAATATCATTGAACAGGGCGTAAATGCACAAGCAATGGTAGCAGCAATAGCAGATAATAATGCTATTACTGAGATTAAAGCTAATTATGCAACTGAGGTTGTAACTGCGTTAGTAAGACTAAACGGAACAACTGCAGGTATCATTTGTAATAATACAACTGGAAATGATGGCAAAATATCAAGCGCAGGCTGCAAAAAAATTGTCAGCTTTGTGAAGGTTTGTGATGCTTTCAATATTCCACTTGTTTCAATAACTGATGTTGCTGGCTTTACAGCTTCTGTTGAGGAAGAAAAATCAGGAATATCAAAGGCAATTGCAAAAATGACTTATTCCTTTGCAACAGCAACAGTACCAAAAATTAATGTTATCGTTAATAGAGCAATCGGTTCAGCGTATGTAGCTCAAAACAGCAAGCATATTGGAGCTGATTTTGTATACGCATGGCCAACAGCAAGTGTATCTTTAATGGATGAGGCATCAGCAGTTAAGATTATGTATGCAGAAGAAATTAGTGCATCTACAGAAGCAGATGTAATTATTGCTGAAAAATCTGCTGAATATAAAAATACTCAGGCAAGTCCTTATATGGCTGCAGCAAGGGGATATATTGATGATGTAATTGACCCTGCTACAACTAGAAAAAGAGTGATTGCAGCATTAGAAATGCTATTTACTAAAAATGAGACCTGCCCTGATAAAAAACACGGCACAGTTTAAGGCGGTGAAATAGATGGATTATATGGAAGGCATTAAAGCATTAGTTTGCGGTATGACAACGGTATTTTTAGTTCTGATATTAATTGCTATTATTATCGATTTATTTAAATATTTAAAACCAAAGGCTCTGGAAAAAAAGCATGAACATGCTGAAGTAGCTACTTTTGTTGAAAAAGAAGCTGTTAAACAACAAGACGACCTTGAATTGATTGCAGTAATTACTGCAGCTATCGCAGCAAGTCTTAATACTTCAACAGATAATTTGGTGGTTACATCCTTTAGAAAAATTAGAACTAGTCGATAAATTATAAAACTCAGATTGGAGGATTTATTTAATGAAGAATTTTCAAGTTACTGTAAATGGAAATACATATCAAGTTGAAGTTCAAGAGCTTCAAGCAGGACAAGCAGCAACACCAGTTGCGGCACCAGTAGCAGCAGCGCCAGTAGCAAAAGCACCAGTGGCAGCAGCTCCTGCAGCACCAGCTGCACCAGCAGCAAGCGGAGCTACAAAAATTGAAGCGCCTATGCAAGGCAAAATCGTGGGAATCAAAGTTAATGTTGGTGATTCTGTTGGTGAAGGCGATGTTGTTATAATTTTAGAGGCAATGAAAATGGAAAACGAGGTTGTTTCACCAGCAGCAGGTAAGGTTGCTTCAGTAAATGTAACTGTAGGACAACAAGTAAATGCCGGAGATATAATGATTTCTATGAACTAGTGTTCATTAAATCCCGAATTTAGAAACTCAGACAGGGAGGAAAGAAAGGAATGTGGAATTCAATATTACAAGCATTTCAAGGATTTATTAATGATTCAGGACTTGCTTGGTTGATTAATAATTTTAACACACCTGGCGAATATGGATACAAAAATCTAATCATGATTATAGTTGCATTAGTTTTTATGTATCTGGCTATTAAAAAAGAATATGAGCCATTATTATTACTTCCGATTTCTTTTGGTATGTTGCTTGTTAATCTTCCGATTACATATATTATGGATGGACCTACAGTTATTTTGACTGATAAATTAGCTGATATTATAGGTTCAAAGGTATTAGAGGGAAGTTTAGTTGAAAATGCACTTATTTATTCACAGCATGCTAAAGAGATTTTGGAAACAGCAACAGAAATGCCGGGAGGCTTGCTACACTATCTATATCAGGGAGATGAGCTGGGTATTTTCCCACCATTAATCTTCCTTGGAGTTGGAGCCTTAACAGACTTTGGACCGCTATTAGCTAACCCAAAAAGTTTTTTACTTGGAGCAGCGGCTCAATTTGGTATTTTCTTAGCATTTTTTGGAGCGCTAGCTTTGAAATTTTCACCGGCAGAGGCTTCATCTATTGCAATTATCGGAGGAGCAGACGGACCAACTGCAATTTATACTACAGTAAAGCTTGCACCTCATCTTTTAGGACCGGTTGCCGTTGCGGCATATTCCTATATGTCACTAGTACCAATTATTCAGCCTCCGATTATGAGAGCACTTACTACTAAAAAAGAACGTAGAATTAAGATGCAACAGCTTAGAGCAGTATCTCAGCTTGAAAAGATATTATTCCCAATAATTGTTACAATTCTTGTAATTCTAATATTACCGGCTACAGCACCTCTTATCGGTATGCTGATGCTTGGTAACCTTTTCAGAGTTTGTGGAGTAACTGATAAGCTCGCAGAAACTGCGTCTGAAACAATGATGTATATAATAATTATTTTCCTAGGAGTTACAGTTGGAGCAACTGCAAGTGCTGACAAGTTTTTAAATGTTCAGACACTTGGAATTCTTGCTTTAGGACTTGTGGCATTTGCCTTTGGTACTGCAGCAGGAGTGCTTTTAGGTAAGCTAATGAACTTCCTATCAGGAGGAAAAATCAATCCTTTAATTGGAGCGGCAGGAGTATCCGCTGTTCCTATGGCAGCAAGAGTGGTTCAGAAGGTTGGACGTGAAGAGGACCCTAGTAATTATTTGTTAATGCATGCAATGGGACCTAACGTTGCAGGGGTAATTGGCTCAGCAGTAGCTGCGGGCGTATTCTTATCCTTGTACCTGCCAAAATAGAAACTATAGTAATTTATATGACACAATATTAAGAGGAGGTAAAAATCATGGCTGAAGTCGCAAAAAGACCGGTATTAATTACCGATACAATATTAAGAGATGCCCATCAATCATTAATTGCAACAAGAATGAAAACGGAAGACATGCTTCCAATTATTAGTGCTATGGATAAAGTCGGATACCATTCTGTTGAGTGCTGGGGTGGAGCGACCTTTGATTCTGCAATTCGTTTCCTAAAGGAAGATCCATGGGACAGACTAAGAACCTTAAGAAAAGGCTTTAAAAATACAAAGCTTCAAATGCTTCTCAGAGGACAAAATCTTCTTGGATACAGACACTATGCAGATGATATGGTTGAATATTTTGTTCAAAAGTCAATTGCAAACGGAATTGATATTATCCGTATTTTTGATGCATTGAATGATTTAAGAAACCTGGAGACATCTGTGAAGGCAACAAAAAAAGAAGGCGGACATGCACAGATTGCTATTTCATACACCTTAAGTGATGTTCATACTCTTGAGTTTTATAAAGAAACAGCAAAACAAATCGCAGATATGGGTGCAGACTCTATCTGTATCAAGGATATGGCAGGCTTATTAGTGCCTTATGAAGCTACTAGACTTGTTACCGCTTTAAAGGAAACAGTTAATCTTCCAATCCAATTACATGCTCATTATACGAGTGGTGTAGCAGCTATGACATACCTAAAGGGTGTTGAAGCAGGAGCGGAGATAATCGATACTGCAATGTCACCTTTTTCAATGGGTTCTTCACAGCCAGCTACTGAGGTAATGGTTGAGACTTTCAAAGGAACTCAATATGATTCAGGCTTTGACCAACAGCTTTTAGCTGAGATTGCTGAACACTTTAGACCACTTAGAGAAGAGGCTATTGAAAGCGGTTTAATGAGTACCAAGGTAATGGGCGTTGATATTAAAACACTTTTATATCAGGTTCCAGGCGGTATGCTTTCAAACCTTGTTTCACAGCTTGAAAAGCAAAACAAAATGGATAAGTACTATGAAGTATTAAATGAAATTCCAAAGGTACGTGCTGATTTCGGATATCCTCCATTAGTAACACCATCTAGTCAGATTGTAGGTACTCAAGCAGTATTTAACATTCTTGGCGGAGAACGTTATAAGATGGTAACTAAAGAATCAAAAGCTTTAGTAAAAGGAGAATACGGAAAAACTCCTGTACCTATTTCAGAGGAAATCAAGAAAAAAATTATTGGCGACGAGGAGCAAATTACTTGTCGACCAGCAGATTTATTGAAGCCTGAATTGGAAGCTAACGAAAAAGAAATGAAGCAATTCCATATTCAAGACGAGGATGTATTAACCTATGCAATGTTCCCTGCTGTTGCAAGAGAATTTTTTGAGCACAGAGAAGCGCAAATGACAAAGGTAGATCCAACAATTGCAGATAAAGAAAACAAAGTTTATCCTGTATAAATAAATTTTCAACTGGTGCACGAGATATTTTGTGCACCAGTTTTTTTATATAATAGGAAAGTTCGTCTTGCTTGCAAGAGACAAAACTTTCCTATTATACAAGAAACGTGTTCACCTAAGGCTATTCTTGTATCTGGAAACTCAGGCAAGATTATTAAGATACAAGCTTTTATATACATATTTAATAGTTGTTAAGAGATAAATAGTACTGACAAGTTTAAAAAGGCTTAGGAAATTGAGTTTTATAAGAAAAGAAATGTTTTACTTGAAGGAAAAAGTACGATCTAAAAGTACAAGGAGGAAGAGAATGAAGATTAAAAACAACAAATTATTAATGATGGCAGGTGTTTTGTTAGCGGGATTTATATACTATTATATTGCGTTGCCGGCAATCAATATTCACTCGGCTGCGTGCTGGATTTTTGTATTATTTGTTGGGATATTTATTATTGCCAGCTTATCAATCAGCAAGAATGCTATAAATAAAAAAGCAATAAAGACCGGAACAACAATTATAGCTATATATGTAGGTGTATTTATTATAGGAAGTATTTTGTCATCACCCATTATTAATGCATCAAAATTTCAGAAGCTGCTCGAGGTAAAAGAAAAAAATTTCACAGAGGATATCAAGCAGATTTCATACGAAAAAGTGCCTATTCTAGACAAGGACTCTGCCAGGCAGATAGGAGAAAGAAAAATGGGTACTATGCTTGACATGGTATCTCAATTTGAAGTTGGAGATATGTATACACAGATTAATTTCAAGGGAGTTCCTTCGAGGGTAACACCCCTAGAGTATGCAAATACTATTAAGTGGATGACAAATCGTAAAAATGGAATTCCAGGATACATTAAAATAGATATGGCTACTCAAAATGCTGAGGTAGTTAAACTAGATAAAGGAATGAAATATTCAACCAATGAACATTTTGGAAGAAATATATATAGATATTTGAGATTTAAGTATCCAACCTATATATTTGATTCTGTTAATTTTGAGATAGATGATAATGGAACACCGTATTGGATATGTCCTGTAAAAAAATATAATATTGGATTGTTTGGTGGAGTAACTATTGGGAAGGTTGTACTAGTTAATGCAGTTACAGGGCAAATACAAGAATATTCAATTGAGCAGGTACCGTCTTGGGTTGACAGAGTATATTCCGCAGAAATGCTTATTGCATTATATGATTATCATGGGAGTTTATCACATGGATATTTGAATAGTGTGCTAGGGCAAAAGGATAGTCTTGAAACAACTGATGGTTATAATTACATTGCTTTAGAGGATGATGTATGGGTATATACTGGTATAACCTCTGTTTCAGGTGATCAGTCTAATGTTGGATTTGTTTTGATGAATCAAAGAACTATGGAAACCAGGTACTATATCATTCCGGGAGCAACTGAATATTCTGCTATGAATTCGGCAGAGGGTCAAGTGCAGCATCTTAATTATAATGCTACTTTTCCGTTACTTCTAAATATTGCGGGAGAACCAACATATTTTATTGCACTTAAAGATGGAGCAGGATTAGTTAAAAAATATGCAATGGTAAACGTGGAAAAATATCAGATAGTTGCTATAGGGGATTCTGTAATGGACTGTGAAAAAGCTTATATAAAGCTGATGAAGGAAAATGGAAAAACTAATGTAAATTCTTCAACATTAAAAAAACAATCGGGTAAGATTGAAAAAATTGTACAAGCTGTAGTAGAAGGTAATTCGCATTTTTACATCATTCTTGAGGGCTCAGAAGAGATATTTGATATTACCTTAGCTGAAATGCCACAAGTGGTTGCTTATGAAATCGGACAGGAAGTCATATTTGAATATATCGAGGGTGAAAACTATAATACAGTAATAAAATAATTTGATTGACTGCAATCATTACCTGGTGATTATGTT
This sequence comes from Clostridiales bacterium UBA4080, assembly GCA_002381865.1. GTDB lineage: Bacteria > Bacillota > Clostridia > Lachnospirales > Vallitaleaceae > UBA4080. The sequence continues at coordinate 25,998 of DFYO01000027.1, forward strand.
AAAAGAAACTATAATTAACATAAAAAAATTCAATAAACTAGGAATGCGTTTTTTTCTGTAAAAGCAAATGAAGCATTAAATTGAATTAAATATAATATTAATCCTTCAAGAAAGGATGCTTTAAGATTTATGCAAGCTTAAAACTGATTGTTTTTTCGCTTAAAATCATATATAATAGTTTTGAAACAGCAAAGTATTATCCGAAAAAACGTTAAATTATGAAGGTATTAGAAAAAAACTATTCAATTGTATTAACTAAGGAAGCAACTCCGTGCTTGATTATATTAAGGGTGTTTGCTGATAAAATCAATGGAGTTATAGTGTTTTTGGATAAAAAGAACAAATATTGCGTAAAAACATGAGGAATAATATGCACAGACAAAACGATTTGATTAAAAGAATTAATGAAAACTATTCAAAATTCAGCAAGGGTCAAAAACTGCTTGCCAATTATATAATTGACCACTATGATAAAGCGGTATTTTTGACTGCAGCAAGGCTTGGAACTATTGTAGGAGTTAGTGAATCTACAGTTGTAAGATTTGCAAATGAATTAGGATACGATGGTTATCCAAAGCTTCAAAGAGCATTAGAGGAATTAGTTAAAAATAAACTAACCTCCATCCAGAGAATGGAGGTTACGTCGGATAGAATTGACAAGACTCATGTGTTAAAATCAGTTCTTCAATCAGATGCTGAAAAAATCAAAAATACGCTAGAGGATATCAAACCAGAAATTTTTGACCAAGCTATAGAAATGATTTTGAATGCAAGAAATATTTATATTCTGGGTGTTAGAAGCAGTGCTGCACTTGCGAGCTTTATGGGGTTTTATTTTAACTTGGTTTTTGATAACGTTAAGCTGATACATACTAATAGCGTAAGTGAAATGTTTGAGCAGATTTATAGGATGAGCAGTGAAGATGTGGTAATTGGAATAAGCTTTCCAAGATATTCAAAAAGAACCTTAAAGGCCATGGAATTTGCAAGAAGTAGAAATGCAAAGGTAATTGCTATAACTGATAGTCATTTATCACCAATGAACCAGTTTTCAGATTGCAGTCTTATTGCAAGAAGTGATATGGCTTCCTTTGTGGATTCGCTAGTAGCACCTATGAGTGTTATTAATGCATTAATTGTAGCCTTATGCATTAAAAAGAAGGATAATGTGCTAAATGCTTTAGAAAGCTTGGAATCTATTTGGTCAGAATACCAAGTTTATGATAATGATGAAGAATTGAAAATAAACTATAATCTTAATTTAAACAATCAGGAGTAAAAAATGAAGCAGGTAATTGTAGTAGGTGGAGGCCCATCCGGAATGATTGCAGCAATTATGGCTGCAAGATCAAACAACAAGGTGATTTTAATTGAACGAAATGAAAAGCTTGGCAAAAAGCTTTTTATTACCGGAAAAGGCAGATGCAATATTACAAATCAAACTGATGTAGAAACCCTTATGGCAAATACCTTAACAAATAGAAAGTTTTTGTATAGTGCCTTTTATACTCTTGACAGTGATGGCTTAATGGAATTTATTAAAGAGCTTGGCTTGCCCTTAAAGGTTGAGAGGGGTAACAGAGTATTTCCGGCAAGTGATAAATCATCAGATTTGATAAAGCACTTTTCAAGGGAGCTTGAAAATCAAGGTGTTGAAGTAATGCTAAATACAAACGTAACAGAGTTAATTATAAAGGACAATCAGGTTAAAGGAGCTTTGACAGACAAAGGAGAAATTTTTGGGGATAAAGTAATATTAGCAGCCGGAGGAATGTCTTACTCAATGACGGGCTCAAATGGTGATGGATATAAGATTGCATCCAAAGTAGGGCATACTATTATTAGCCCTGCGCCAGGCTTAGTACCTATAGAAACTAAGGAAGAATGGCCAAAAAGCCTTCAAGGATTATCTCTAAAAAATGTTAGTCTGACTATATATAAAAAAGATAAAAACAAATTAATAACTTTTTTTGAAGATTTTGGAGAAATGTTATTTACCCATTTTGGAATTTCAGGGCCACTTGTTTTAAGTGCCAGCAGCTATCTCCCCAAGGATACTATTAGAGGAATAAAAATAAAGATAGATTTAAAACCGACGCTTTCCTTTGAACAGCTAGATAATAGAATTCTTAGAGATTTTGAAAAGAATAATAAAAAACAATATAAAAATTCTTTGTCAGAATTACTGCCTCAAAAGCTAATTCCTGTTATAGTTGAATTATCGGAAATAGATGAAAACAGACGTGTTGATCAAATTACAAGAGAAGAAAGACATATGCTTGTAAAATTATTAAAAGGATTGGAGCTTTCAATAAAAAATATTAGAAGCTTTAATGAAGCAATAATAACAAGGGGCGGACTTGATATAAAAGAGGTTAACCCAAATACGATGGAGTCAAAAATAGTTAAGGGTTTATATTTTACAGGAGAGATATTGGATTTAGATGCATTAACAGGAGGATTTAACCTGCAAATAGCTTTTTCAACGGGCTACCTTGCGGGGATTTCAATATAAAATTCAGGAGGAATTGGTGTGATTTCGATTAGAGGAGCAATAGTAATACCGGATAATACAAAGGCATGTATATTAGGTGAAACAAAATTTTTAATAGAGGAAATACTAAAAAGTAATAATGTAGAGGCAGAGGAAATAATATCAATAGTTTTTTCTGCAACAAGGGATTTGACTGCATCTTACCCAGCACCAGCAGCAAGAGAGCTTGGAATTGTAGATGCAAGCTTGCTTTGTGTACAGGAGATGTATGTAGAAAACAGCTTGCCAATGTGTATAAGACTGCTTATGAATGTTAACAAAGACTCAAATCAAAAAGCAGTTAAGCATATATATTTAAATGGAGCTGAAGCACTAAGACCAGATATTGCAAAATAATATCTGTTTGTAAATTTAAGTCTAATTAAGAAAGTAAGCATCCTTTGATTTGACAACAATAAGGAGTTTTTATATGGGAAACTATAGCATTGCAATTGATGGACCGGCGGGAGCAGGGAAAAGTACAATAGCAAGAATAGCTGCCAGTGAACTAGGCTTTATTTATGTAGATACGGGCGCTATGTACAGAGCTTTTGCACTATACTGTCTCGAAAACAATATTGATGTAGCAGATGTTAATGAGATAAGTAAAGAAATTGATAATATTGATATTAATATAATCTATGAAAATAAAGAACAGCAGGTTATACTAAACAATAGAAATGTTACTTTGTACATTAGGACAAATCAGGTATCTCAGATGACCTCAGCGGTATCGGTGCATCAACCGGTAAGAGAAAAAATGGTCGAGCTGCAAAGAAAAATTGCTCAAAACTCAAATGTTGTTATGGATGGAAGAGATATTGGTACATTTGTTTTGCCAAATGCTACGCTTAAGATATATTTAACGGCATCTGTTGAAATTAGAGCAAAAAGAAGATATCTTGAGATGAAAGGAAAAAATGTATTTGTTGATTTAGATAATATTAAAGAGGAAATAAAGCAAAGAGATGAAAGAGATATGAATAGAGAATTTGCACCTCTTTCAAAAGCAGAGGATGCTGTTTTGCTAGATAGCACTGATATGACAATAGATAAGGTAGTGGAAACTATAATTAATTTGTACAAAGCTAAGATTTAAAAGAAAGCAATTGAAAGATTTGAGCATATAAAATGATTAAGAGGAAATAATATGAAAATAATTCTTGCAAAAACGGCAGGGTTTTGCTTTGGTGTGGACAAGGCAATACAAAAAGTTAATAAAGCACTTGGGGCGAAAAACCTATATACCTATGGACCTATTATTCACAACAGACAGGTAGTTGAAGAATATGAAAAAAAGGGTGTAAAGGTAATTGATGATATAAAGCAACTGGATTCAGTTGAAAAAGGTACAATTATCATTAGAAGCCATGGTGTAGGGAAGCAGGAAATTGCTCAGATAAAAAATAAGAAATTTGATATTATTGACGGAACCTGTCCGTATGTAAAAAGGATACATAAAATTGTAGAGCAGGAGAGCAAAAAAGGCAAAACAATTATTATTGTTGGCAATCCAAAGCATCCCGAGGTAGTTGGGATTATGGGCTGGAGTAGCATGGATACAATTATAATTGAAGATACAAAACAGGTAAAAAAGGAACTTTTTGATAGAGACAAGGAATATTGTCTTGTTGCTCAGACTACCTTTAATTATTTGAAATGCAAAGAAATAGTTAATAAATTGCAAAAATTTGAAATTCGTGTTATGATATACGAAACAATATGCAGTGCAACGGAAGAAAGACAATTGGAAGCTGTTGAAATTTCAAAAAAAGCCACGAAAATGATAGTTATAGGTGGCAGGCATAGTTCAAATACGCAGAAACTCTATCAAATATGTAAAGCTCAGTGTGAAAATACTTATCATATTGAGACAGTGAAAGATTTGGTGTTGAATGTTTTCAGCGATAATGATATTATAGGAATAACGGCAGGAGCGTCAACTCCAAAGCACATAATTGAGGAGGTCATTTTAAATGTCAGAAGAACAAAGCTTTGAACAAATGTTGGAGGAGTCTTTTATAGCAATACACAGAGGAGAGATTATCGAAGGCACAGTGATTGGCGTTAATGATGATGAAATATATGTCAACATTGGATATAAATCTGATGGAATTATTCCGAAAAGCGAATATACTAATTTCCCATCTGTCAGCTTGAAAGAAAGTGTTAAGGAAGGGGATAAAATCAGAGCAAAGGTACTTAAGGTTAATGATGGTGAAGGACAGGTTCTTTTAACCTACAAGAGACTTCAAAGTGAAGAAGGTATGAAAAAGGTTGAAGAGCTATGCAAATCCAAAGAACTGGTTACTGGAAAGGTATCCTTAGTACTTGATGGAGGTTTGATTGTTATTATTGATGAGGTTAGAGTGTTTATTCCTGCTTCATTAGTATCGGACTCATATATTACAGATTTACAAGCTTATAAAAACCAAGAAATTACTTTTGTTATTACTGAAGTAAACCAAAAGAAAAATCGCATCATTGGAAATAGAAGAATTTTGCTAGAAAAAGAGAAGCTGATTCAGCAAGAAGAAACCTTCAAGAATCTGCAAGAGGGTGCAATATTTGATGGCGAAGTTAAGAACATTACAGATTATGGAGTATTTGTTAATCTAAATGGTGTTGATGGATTAGTTCATATATCTGAGTTATCATGGGGCAGAGTTAAATCCCCTAAAGATGTGGTTAAGGTTGGAGATATAGTAAAGGTTAAAGTTATTTCGATTAATCAAGAAAAGAAAAAAGTATCTCTTACTATGAAATTCGCTGAAGACAATCCATGGAATAATGCAAATGAAAAATATGCCGTTGGCAATATTGTAGAAGGAAAAGTTGCTAGAATGACTGATTTCGGAGCATTTATCGAGCTTGAAACAGGAATTGATGCGTTATTACATGTTTCTCAAATTTCTGTAAAGCATATTGAAAAGCCTAAGGATGTTTTGAAAATCGGAGAGCATGTTACAGCAAAGGTAACTGAACTTGATTTAGATGGCAAAAAAATAAGTCTTTCCATTAAAGCGCTTGAAGCAGAACAAGAACAAGAAGAAACAACAGAAGTAGCAGAAACACAAGAACAATCAGATAACGAATAAAAAAATTATTACTATATATTAGGCAAGTTTGTCCTGCAAATGTAAGGCAGACTTGCTTATATTTAGTTTTTAGGAGAATTTTTTATAGTTTTAGTTTATTTTTAAAGTAATATATTTTTTAGGTATAATTAAAAAATACTGTAATTATCTAAAAAAATTATATGCAGCAAAACAAAATACGATAAATGGAGGACGGTGCAGTGTCAAAAGATTATGAATGGTTTAAATCCGAAGTTTATAAGCTTTCGAGTATTGATTTGAGTGCTTACAAAGAAAGACAAATGAAAAGAAGGATTGATTCCTTGATTTCTAAAAACAGATTTCATGGGTATGAATCTTATTTAACTGCGCTAAGAGATGATAAGGAAAAGTATGAAGAGTTTATTACCTATTTAACTATTAATGTTACGGAATTTTTTAGAAATACATCACAGTGGGATGTGTTAGAAAAAGAGGTTTTTCCTTATCTTTTCAATCAGTTTTCTAAAAATATCAGTATATGGAGTGCAGCATGTTCTACGGGAGATGAGCCTTATTCATTAGCAATGGTGCTTAGCAGAACACACCCGTTAACTCAGATCAATATTTTGGCAACGGATATAGATAAGCAAATTCTCGCAAAAGCACAGGCGGGAATATATAATGATAAAAGCGTTGTCGGTGTTCCAAAGGATTTGAAGGACAAGTATTTTGTTGCAGAGGGAAGAACCTATAAGATATCAGACCAGATTAAAAAAACAATTCGATTCAAGCAGCATAATATGCTCAAGGATCCATATCCTAAAAATCTTGATTTGATTGTTTGCAGAAATGTTTTGATTTATTTTACTGAAGAAGCAAAGGACGATATATATAAAAACTTTAACAGATCGTTAAAAAAGAATGGAATCTTGTTTGTTGGAAGCACTGAACAGATTATTCAGCCACAGAATTATGGATTTGAGTCTATACGATCATTTTTCTACAAGAAGGTTGCTGAAGTCTAAATTGCTTAATAAATTTGAAGAATATTCGCTAATGAAGTCTTGGTCATTAAGCTGAGCAGGGCTATATTCTAAAAAATATTCTGATAATGAATAAGCTTTTTTGAAAAGCTTCGAGCTTGAAAATAGTTCACTGGGTTTACCAAGAGGGATGAAGATCCCTCTCTTTTTAATATATGCAGTTTTTGGCTGCGCATTTTTTCTGAAGCTTTTCTGAACAAATTTACCTATGGATTTATGTACTGCCATATCCTCATGAGGAAGATAATAATAGTTTTGGTAATCTTCAAAAAAATAATACATTGTTTCAGCAATTAAGGGAGCAGAAATAATTATTCCTTTACTATTAATTGAAATACCAAAATAAGAAGTATTAATCGCTAAAGCTTCAGGAAGGGTAATTAAATTAAAAAGTGGATTGTTAATGATTATCTGGATTTCTAGATTGTTATTATAAGCTTTTGCAGTAATACTTTGAAAAGCTAATTTGTTTTTTTTTATCAAGTCAATTATTTTAATATAAGCATAGAATTGAGATAGCTCTAATAGCCCTAAAATATCCTCCATATTATGTAGGAATAAGAGCTGCATTAGATCTTCAGAGCTGTTTTTCAAGTATTCTTTATAAATTGATATTAACTCTTTTCCACTATAGCTATCCTTTCGATTGATATTAAAACGAAACTCAAGAGATTTTTGCTTGAGATTATCTAAGGACAGGATTTTTTTATAAGGTCGGATGTCTTGAAATAAATCATGAAAATCATGATGCTTTTGAGTGAAACGTATTTTATAAAAGGACATACGTTTTTTGATAAATGGAATATCAAAGGAATTTCCATTGTAGGTGAGTATTTTGTCAAAGCAATCTATGAAGCAGATAAGCTGATAAAGCATTTGATACTCATCCTCAGGTTTTTCAGCAAACCATTGGATTAAACGAGGGTTTTCATCAACACATATAAAGCCAAGCATATATATTGAGGCGTAAGAGCTTAAACCTGTAGTTTCTATATCTAAAACTAAAAGCGTACCTTTGCTTTCTTCAAATAGTATTTTTTTTAAAGTCTGAGAAAATATGTAATCTTTTTCTGCAAGGGGTTTTTCGATAATTATCATAATAACCTCAAATAAATATTATTGTATGATAGATATATTAACATAGGCAAATATTTCTGGCAAACAAAAAATCCCCTATACAATAGGGGATTAATTAATTATTGTGCACGTTGAACTTTCCCAGCTCTTAAACAGCTTGCGCATACTTTGATTTTCTTTGATTGTCCATCAACAATTGCTCTTACAGTTCTGATATTTGGTTTCCATTGCTTATTATTTCTGTTATGAGCATGACTCACTTGAATACCGAAGTGTACTCCCTTATCACATATTGAACACTTAGCCAAAACGGCACCTCCTTAAACAACAATATTTGAAGATTGTATTTTAGTACTTTATACAATACAAAATTTATAATTCTTCACAACAAATCAATTTTAACAAATAAAGTCTAAATATGCAAGTGAATTTTTGAGGTTTTATAAAAAAATACAAAAAGTGATTTTAAAAACTATTAAACAATGATATAATAATAACTGAAATCTTATGTTTTTTGGTATTTAACAGATTCTGGATGCAATTAATTTTGCGTATTAAACCTAGATGACTTACTCAGAAATACTGTAACGAACCTTAAGCTATAAGAATTATCGTAGAACAGGAGGCTTAAATATGGTTGGAAGAATTAATACTGAGCTGGGAGATATATTAATTGATAAAGAAGTAATTGCCAAGGTAGCTGGATTAGCTACAATAGAGTGTTATGGTATTGTTGGAATGGCGATGATTAATGTTACTAGCGGTATAGCCAAGCTATTAAAAAGAGAAAGCCTGACAAAGGGTATTGCAGTTACATTTGAGGAAAATAAGCTTTACATTGATTTGCATATTATTGTTGAGTATGGAATCAACATTACTGCTGTAACTGACAATTTGATTTCCAATGTTTTATATGAAGTTGAGAAATTTTCAGGTCTAAAGGTTGGGAAGATAAATGTTTTTGTTGAGGGTGTAAGAGTAGATGAATAGCTTTATATATATAGTGGCTAAGGAGGCAAAATTGTGGCATTAGAATGTTTAGACTCAAAATTAGTAAAACAAATGTTTATTGCCGGAGCAAAATATTTAGAGTCCAAGAAAGCATATGTTGATGAACTCAATGTTTTTCCGGTTCCAGATGGAGATACAGGTACTAATATGTCCCTTACAATCATGGCAGCTGCCAGAGAGGTACAAAATGCAGACCAAGATAGCATGGCTCAGATTGCAAAAGCTATCTCAGGAGGCTCATTAAGAGGAGCTAGAGGTAATTCAGGAGTAATACTATCACAGCTATTAAGAGGTTTTGCCAAAGAAATTGGAGAATATGAGAAATTAGACACCGTTATTCTAGCAAGTGCAATACAAAGAGGTGTAGAAACTGCATATAAAGCTGTTATGAAGCCTAAAGAGGGCACAATTCTGACGGTGGCAAGAGCGATGGCGGAGAAGGCGGCAGAAATTGCCGAGGAATCTGATGACATTGTTTTTCTTTTAGCAGAGACCCTTGATTATGCAATTGAAGTTTTGGACAAGACGCCTGATATGCTTCCTGTTTTAAAGGAAGCTGGAGTGGTGGACGCTGGAGGCCAAGGACTTGTTTATGTACTTCATGGTGCATATATTGCCTTACAAAATGGCGGAGAGATTCCACAGGAACTGATTGGACAAATAGAAATTGAAGCTATTTCTAAAACAGTAAAAAAAGAAATATCTACTGATGATATTAAATTTGGATATTGCACTGAATTTATAATTGATTTAGAAAATACCAGAGTTAAAAATAGTGAAAAGGAAGCCCTTAAATTAAGAGACTATCTGGAAACAATTGGGGACTCGATTGTTTCGGTGGCAGATGAAGAAGTAATTAAAATTCATGTTCACACTAATGATCCAGGACTAGCATTACAAAAAGCTTTAATGGTAGGCTCGCTTACTAATATTAAAATAGACAATATGAGAGAGCAACATTCGGAAATTATCGGTGCAGAGCAAACTAAAACAATAGAGAAAAAAGATGTTGGGTTTATTGCTATTTCAATTGGAGAAGGCTTAAGCGAAATTTTCAACAGTCTTGGCGTAGATTATATAGTTGAAGGTGGACAAACAATGAATCCAAGTACTGAAGATATTTTGCTTGCTGCAGATAAGGTTAATGCAGATAATGTATTCATCTTTCCTAACAATAAGAACATTATTCTGGCAGCAATGCAGGCAAAGGATTTAGTTGAAGGTAAAACACTTCATGTGATTCCAACCAAATCAATACCACAAGGAATTGCAACATTGATTAATTATAATCAAGAGTTATCTGTTGAAGAAAATACTGAAGCAATGAATAACTGCTTGACAGATATTTCTTCAGGTCAGGTTACTTATGCAGTAAGAGATACAAGTATTAATGATAAGGCAATTTCCCAGGGAGACTATTTGGGAATAGGCAATGATGAGATTTTAGCAGTTGAAAAGGATGTAGAAATTTGCGTAAGAGAATTGCTTAAACAGCTGATTACAGAAGATTCAGGATTGGTTACAATCTATTATGGACAAGATATTGATGAAGACAAAGCGAAATTACTTGCTGAGTATATTGAGCAGGAATATGAGGATTGTGAAGTAGAGGTACATTATGGCGGGCAACCATTATATTACTATTTATTATCCGTTGAATAGAATTAAGAAGCCTTGATTTATTAACTGACTTTTATCTAAATATTTTGGAATAATATACAACCTAAAGCTTTTTCAAACAGAAAGATTTTTCAATATGTAAGCTAGTGCAAGAATATACTTTAATTGATAAAAACAATATTGTTACTTTAAAAAAATAATAGGAGCTGTGTGATTACATGGCTCCATTTGTTTTATATAGGAAATGCTGAAGCTATTACTTTGATTAATTGATTTGTATAATAAAAATGATGGGGTATAAATATGCTGGATGACATTATTTCCAATATACAAGGGATTGGCGATAAAACGCTAAAGCTGTTGAAAAAACTGAATATTATTTTATATAAAGATTTGATTCATTATTATCCTAGAAGCTATGAGGGTAAAAATGAATTTATTAATATTGAAGATATTTTTGAAGAGGGAGATTATATAATTGAAGGAGCTATATCTGAAAATCCAATAAATATTAGAAAAAGAAATCTTATTTTGACAAAAACAAAAGTAAAAGATAGCACAGGGATAATACTAGTTACTTGGTTTAATCAGGCTTATTTGGCAAAATCTATGTTAGCGGGAGAGCATATTATTTTAAAAGGAAAGGTTACGATTAGAGGAAGAATTAAACAGATGGTATCTCCAAAAATCCTTAAAGAAAATGATATAGAAATAAACAGCGCACAAGAGCTTTTTCCAATATACCCATTAATAAAAGGAATAACTAATAAGCAGTTTAGAAATTGGATTAATATTGCATTAGCTGCTGTAAAAGAGGAAAGTGATGACTTTTTACCAAAGGATATTTTGAATGAATATAATTTGTTGGATTATTATACTGCGTTAAGACAAGTCCATAATCCGATTAACCAAAAGGTCTTAGAGGATGCAAGAAATAGATTGATTTTTAATGAATTTTTATTATTTCAGCTAAAAATGCTACAGCTAAAAAATATTAATGACAAAGATATAAATGATTTTTACTGTGATAAAACTATATTAGCAGATGAATTTGTCAGTCAGCTGCCATTTAACCTGACGAATGCACAAAAAAATGTGTGGAAGCATATAAAAGCTGATTTAAAAGGAAAGAAAACAATGAATCGTCTAATTCAGGGAGATGTAGGATCGGGGAAAACAGTGATTGCCCTGTTGACACTGCTTGCAGTTGTAGACAAGGGTTATCAAGGAGCTTTGATGGCACCGACAGAGGTACTTGCAAAGCAGCACTATGAAAGTATAAATGATATGTTAAATACAACTTCGCTTAGCCTAGGATTGCTTGTAGGCTCTATGACAAAAAAAGAGAAGGAAAATGTTAAAAGAAAGCTATTAAAGGGTGAAATACAAATATTGATTGGTACTCATGCTGTTATACAAGAAGATGTAGAATTTGACAAGCTAGCTGTTGTTGTAACGGATGAACAGCATAGATTTGGTGTTAAGCAAAGAGAAGCATTGGTTAACAAGGGCAAAATTCCCCATGTATTGGTAATGAGTGCTACACCAATTCCAAGAACCCTTGCACTTATTATATACGGAGATATGGATGTTTCGATTATTGATGAATTGCCACCGGGAAGACAGCTGATTAAGACTTATAGCGTGAATTCAAGCTACAGAGATAGGATATTTACTTTTATTCAAAAGGAAGTCTGCGAAGGCAGACAGGCATATATTGTTTGTCCTGCAATAGAAGAAAATGAAGAATTAGAAATGGAAGCAGTGCTCGAATATACAGAAAAAGCAAAAAAATGTTTTAGTCAGAATATTCGTATTGCATCTTTACATGGTAAAATGAAGCCAAAAGATAAAAATTATGTTATGGAGCAATTTGCCGAGGGGCAAATTGATATATTGATTTCAACCACAGTTATTGAAGTTGGAATTAATGTACCTAATTCTACGATAATGGTTATAGAAAATGCTGAAAGATTTGGATTAGCAGGCCTTCATCAGCTTAGAGGAAGAGTTGGAAGAGGAAAACATCAATCCTACTGTGTATTGGTTACAGATACAAAGAATTCTCAAACTAAAAAGAGAATAAAAGTGTTTGAGCAGTCAAATGACGGGTTTTTTATTGCAGAGGAAGATTTGAAGCTGCGAGGTCCTGGCGACCCGCTGGGAATTAAGCAACATGGTCTTCCGGAATTTAAAATCGGCAATGTTATAGACAATATAGATATTTTAAAACAGACAAATCAGCTGGCAAAGAGTATTCTGGAAAGTGATATTGATATTAATACAGATAAGTATAAAGAATTGATTAGAATTACCATGTAAATAAACATGCAAAAAATATATGATAGGATTTTGAAAATAAAGAAATAAAGACTGGAGAAGTAATATTATGAATCAAAACAAAAAAAACAGCTTGCGATATTTGATATATATAGCAGCAGCATTTGCAGCTTTTTTCTTTAAAGGAAATGACATTATTATGAATATAAAGAATTCAGAGGATGCAGATAAGGAGGCTTTTTCTGTAGAAAGAGTAATTGATGGGGACACCTTTGTGCTTGAAAATGGTCAAAAGGTCAGGCTAATAGGCATTGATGCACCGGAGCTTGAAAAGCAAGGAGAAGAGGGTGAATATTATGCAAATGAAGCAAGAGATTTTTTGAATAAATTAATTAGCAAAAAGAGGGTGTATCTTATAAAGGATACATCAGAGACAGATAAATATAAAAGGCTTCTTCGTTATGTGTATTTAGAAGATGGAAGCTTTATAAATGAAATATTAGTGCTTGAAGGTTATGCGCAGGCAAAAGAATATAAGCCAGATGTCAAACATTTTCAACAATTAAAAACAGCAGAGCAAAAAGCAAAAAAAAGTAATGAGGGAATTTGGGGAAATTGATGAGTATTAAAAAAACACATCATTAAATCCTATTATATAAACATTGTTCTATAAAAATTCTTATGATATAATGATTTATATAGTTTGAGAATCATAGGTATTAATTAGATATTAATTTAGTCTGGAGGAAAAAGATGGATAGAGAAACAGTTAAAATACATGAAAAAGACGAAATAGGTGAAGTTCAAATTGCAAATGAGGTAGTTGCAATAATTGCAGGATTAGCAGCAACTGAGGTTGAAGGCATAGTAGGTATGGTAGGCGGTCTTAAAGGTGATATCGTTGAACTTCTTGGTAAGAAAAATCTTGCAAAAGGTGTAAATGTTGAAGTTGGAGATGAGAATATTTCCTTGGAATTGTCTGTTATTGTTGCTTTTGGCGCTAATATTCCGACTGTCAGCAAGGCAGTTCAAGAAAAGGTTAAATCAGCAGTTGAAACGATGACAGGCTTAATCGTAGAAGAGGTTAATGTTCATATTTCTGGAGTTGATGTACCAAACAAATAAGCTTAAATACAAATACCCTTAAATCTATGTTTAAGGGTATTAATATGCCCAAATTTGTATTATAATAATGATTAATGAAATGTAGGAGGATTTGCTTGTGAACAGAAGAGTTCAAAGAGAACATATTTTTAAGCTTATATTTTCGTATGAGTTTGATTTGAAAGAGGAATTTCCGGAAAAAATTGAATTATATTTTTATGAAGATGAAGATGAAAGTGAAGCTGCAATTGATGAGGTCAGAAAAAAAGCCCTTGACATTGCTGAAAAAATGGAACAGATTGATCAGATAATCAATGAAAAAATAAAGGATTGGACAACTGAGAGGCTTGGAAAGGTAGAAATAGCTATAATTAGACTTGCAGTATATGAGATTGTGTTTGATGATGATATTCCTGAATCAGTTGCAATCAACGAGGCTGTAGAGCTTGCTAAAAGATATGGCGGAGAAAATACATCAGGTTTTATTAATGGGGTACTTGCTAATATTATAAAATAGAGGAAAGCTATGAGTGAAAAATATTTAACAGTTACTCAAGTGAATTCATATATTAAAAACCTTATGGCATCAGATTTTATTTTGAAAAATGTCTGGGTTATGGGAGAGGTATCCAATTGTAAGCTGCATAGCTCGGGTCATGTGTATTTTACACTTAAGGACAATGGTGCCTCTATTTCTTGCGTTCAATTTAAGGGCTATAGAAATCCGCAGGACAAAACGTTAGGCGATGGAATGAAAATAATTGCTAATGGTAGTGTTTCGGTATATGAAAAAACTGGCCAATATCAGCTTTATATTCGAGAGTATCAGGAAAGCGGTGTTGGACAGCTATACCAAGAATTCGAATTTCTCAAAAAAGAATTACAAGAAAAAGGCTGGTTTCTTGAGGAAAATAAAAAACCACTACCTTTTTATCCTAAAAAGGTAGGAATTGTAACCTCTGCTACAGGAGCAGCAATTCAAGATATTTTAAATATTTCAAACAGAAGAAATCCCTATATCCAGCTTGTACTATATCCGTCTTTGGTTCAGGGAGAAGAAGCTAAATATTCAATAGCCAAGGCAATAGGCTATCTTGACAAAATTGAAGATATTGAAGTAATAATTATTGGCAGAGGCGGAGGTTCAATTGAGGATTTATGGCCATTTAATGAGAAAATAGTTGCAGAGGCAATATATATGGCTACAACACCGATTATATCAGCGGTAGGACATGAAACGGATTTTACTATTTCAGACTTTGTTTCGGACCTAAGAGCCCCAACACCATCAGCTGCAGCAGAGCTTGCGATTCCTTCAATTGAGGAGATGCTATCATTGCTAGAATCATTAAAAAGCAAGCTTGATAGCAGGCAAAGCAATAAGCTAGAATATTACAAACGGATTATTGAGCTTTATTCGGCTAAGTTCGAGAGATATCATCCTAAAAATAGCATAAATCAAACCTATCTATATTTAAATGATTTACAGGATATAATGGAAAAAACCATTAGCGATAAAATCAAAGCACTAAAAAATAAAATAATTTTACTTGAGGAAAAGCTGAAAAGAGTTTCTCCAATGCATAAATTAAAAGATGGCTATGCTTATATTTCCGATGAAAATGACAAGCAAATTAAATCTATTAGCTCATTAGAAAATCATAAAACAATCAATGTTTTATTTTATGATGGGCAGGCAAAGGTTAAGGTTACTCAGATTATAGAAGGGAGTAAGTACAATGGGTAAAGAACAAAAATTAGAAGACAGCATCAAGGAAATAGAACAAATTGTAGAAAAAATTGAAAATGGAGATATTTCACTTGAAGAATCAATTAACCTTTATAAAGAAGGGGTTAAGATTTTAGAGGGTTGCAGTAAAAAGCTAGATAAAATAGAAAAAGAATTGATTGTTATTAAAGATTCTGACTTGGAGTAATACTATGGATTTCAATATTGAATTAAAGCACAAAACAGATGATTTTCTAAAAAAACTTGAGACATTTTTACCTGAAAAGGACGGAAAAAATGATATCTTGATTGATGCGATGCATTATAGCTTGTTTGCAGGAGGAAAGAGGATTCGACCTATTTTGATGGAACAGGTATACAAAAGCCTGGGTGGAGATAAAGCGGAGATTTACAGCTTTATGGCTGCGATTGAGATGATTCATACCTATTCATTGATTCACGACGACCTGCCAGCAATGGATAATGACGATTTGAGAAGGGGAAAACCCACTTGTCATATTAAATATGGAGAGAATATTGCTATCCTTGCAGGAGATGCACTGCAAAACAGAGCCTATGAAATAATGATAAGCGAGGCTGCTAGGAATAATTCCATAAAAGTAGTCAGAGCCATGAAAGAGCTGGCTTATTCGGCGGGAAGCAATGGAATGATAATAGGACAAATAGCAGATGTCATGAATGAAGACAAAGCTATGGATATGGAATTATTAGAGTATATAAATAAAAACAAAACCTCTGCACTAATTGAAGCGGCTTTTGTAATAGGTGCAATTTTAGCAGAAGCGAAGGAAGAGGATGTAGAAGTTTTGAGAAGTATTGGCAGGGATATTGGGCTTGCCTTTCAAATTCAAGACGATGTTTTGGATATTCTCGGAGATGAGAGCAAACTGGGAAAGCCTGTTCACAGTGATGAAAAAAATAAAAAAACTACCTTTGCTACATTACTTGGGATAGAAGAGGCGAGCAGGCTGGCAACAGACAAGCTCGAGGATGCACATAACAAAATTAAGGCTTATATAAGTGGTGATAAAGATTTTTTATCGATGTTTATTGATTACATTAAAAACAGAAATTATTAATTGCAATATATATTTTGAAAATAATATGATATAATTAAATCAACTAAAGATGCAGTATTCTAGTCTTCCTGTCTGATTTTGAAAACGGGCCTAAAAATCCGTTGAAGGGCATACCGATGAAGTTTCTGGTGTTGGCTTGCGACGCCCAGTCGCGGGCTTATGCTGGGAGTTAAGACATAAGGGCGATCCGCAATGGCATGCGGGCGTTGACCCTTTTGTCGTGGAGACTGACGAATGTGGGAGAAAGGACTAATATTCCCCTCCTACGTTGTTGGATAGAACCTGTCATGCGGCGCAAGCTGTGGACAGCGTAGCCTGCCTTGAGTGATCATAAATGGGAGAGCAAGATAAGTATCCTTTGTCTTAGGCCAAAGACGTTGTGATATTTTTGCTTGAAATTTTATTCGCAAAAGAGGCTAGGGACCAGATGGGATGCAAGGGAAAACCTCTAGACTGTTCGAAAGAGTTATATATAGGATTACAGTGTGATTATAAAGGCGATCTAGCTCCAAATATGGCGACATATTGGATGCTTGAATAATAGGAAACTGCTTTCTTGGCGACAAGAGAGTTCAAGCTTGGGAAAACCTGCTAGACCATAAGTCGCAAAATTTACTATATATAATATCTTTAGTTTATTATATTTATCAGATAAGGAGATTGACAATATTAATTTGTCAAAAATGTAATTGGAAAATCAAGGAAAAAAAACAAAAATAAAATTTAGAAGTGTTTATACACATAAACCATTTAACTTTAAATGGATTTCGGTGATTACAGTTATCACTTTTTTTATATCCTTGTTTTTAGGATATATATCTATGATTTTAACAGAAAAAATGCCTATATGGATTGCTATAATAATCTTGCTTGGGATTGTGTTTACGGGTATATTTTTTGATTTGATGGGAATTGCAGTTACTGCTGCCCAGGAAAAGCCCTATCATGCAATGGCGGCACACAAGTTAAGAGGTGCAAAGGAAAGTATTACTATTATTAGGAACGCAGGACCAGTATCAAATTTTTTCAATGATGTAATTGGAGATATTTCGGGTATCATTTCGGGTTCTGCGGCTGCAGCAATATTAGTTAAGATTAATAAAAGCCTTGGAATAGAAACAGCACTAGTTGGAATGCTCTTAACAGCATTAATTGCAGGAATGACAGTAGGCGGAAAGGCTTATGGCAAGGAAATAGCACTTAGACATTCGGGGTTTATAGTGTTTAAAATGGGTTATATTATGAGTTTATTTAGCTTTAATAAGGCAAAGAAATGAGGAAATATATATGGATCGTTTATTAAAAGAGATTAATCAGCCAGAGGATTTGAAAAAATTAGATGTTGACCAGCTAAGTCAGCTTGCAAGAGAAATAAGAAGATATCTTGTTGAGGTTGTAAGTAATGGAGGAGGTCATTTGAGCTCGAATTTAGGTGTTGTGGAGCTATCTATTGCACTTCATTATTGCTTTGATTCACCTAAAGATAAAATGATATGGGATGTGGGGCATCAAAGTTATGTACATAAAATTCTCACTGGGAGAAGAGAAGCGTTAAAGAATATAAGAAAGTATAATGGAATTAGTGGATTTCCAAAAACTCAGGAAAGCCAGCATGATTCTTTTAATACTGGGCATAGCTCAACTTCGATTTCTGCAGCTCTTGGTTTTGCAAGTGCAAGAGATTTATTAAAGCAGGATAATTATGTTATCTCTATAATTGGAGATGGAGCCTTAACAGGAGGCTTGGCATTTGAAGCTTTAAATAATGCATCAAATCTGAAAAGTAATTTTATTGTTATTTTGAATGACAATCAGATGTCTATATCAGAAAATGTAGGGGGTATTTCTTTATATCTAGATTCAATAAGAACAGCAGGCTTTTATCATGAGGTAAAAGAGGATGTACAAAAAGTTCTTAGAAGAATACCGAAATATGGAGAAGGAGTTATTAATGCGGTCAGAGATGTAAAGGATAGTGTGAAGCAGCTATTTGTTCCTGGTATGTTTTTTGAAGAAATGGGATTTACTTATCTTGGACCGATTGAAGGTCATAATATCAGACAGCTTATTACTACTTTAAACCAGGCAAAAAAAGTAAATGGTCCTACCCTAATTCATATAAATACAACAAAAGGTAAGGGATATAAGCCGGCAGAGGCATATCCGACAAAGTTTCACGGAACGAAACCGTTTGAAAAATCCAGCGGGGATATTATTGGAGAGTCTTCAAATAAAAGAGGCTATTCAGAGGTATTTGGACATAAGCTAAAAGCCTTGGCATCAGCAGATAAAAAAATTGTAGCTATCACTGCTGCAATGCCTGAGGGAACTGGTCTTCAAGAATTTTCCAAGAGATTTCCAAAAAGATTTTTTGATGTTGGTATAGCAGAGCAACATGCAGTAACCTTTGCAGCAGGAATCGCCATGTCAGGACTTAAGCCTTTTGTGCCAATTTATTCAACCTTTTTACAAAGAGCTTATGATCAGCTGCTTCATGATGTCTGTCTTCAAAAGCTGCCTGTTGTTTTTGGAGTTGACCGTTCGGGATTAGTAGGAGAGGACGGGGAAACTCATCAGGGGGTATTTGACACCTCATATTTAAACCATATGCCCAATATGACGATAATGGCACCTAAAAATACTTATGAGTTAGAGGCAATGATGGATTTTGCTGCAGAATACTCAGAGGGGCCAATAGCTATAAAATATCCTAGAGGAAATGATGAACTTGAGGATATTAAAGAAATTGAAAAAATTGAATTCGGTAAAGCTGAATATATAATAAAGGGTAAAAAAATAGCAATTATTGCTGTTGGTTCTATGCTTCATAATGCATTAGAGGTTTGTAATGACCTTTCACAAAAAGGAATGACGCCTACCTTGATAAATGCGAGGTTTGTAAAGCCTGTTGATACTAATATGCTGCTTGATATTGCTAAGACGCACAATTTGATTGCGGTAATAGAAGAAAATACGGTAATTGGTGGCTACGGCTCCCGAATTCTTGAAATATTTGCAAATAATAAAATTCAGAAAAACGTTTTATTATGCGGCATAGAGGATGAATTTGTAAGCCATGGTTCAAGAAATGAGCTGTTAAATGATTGTGGTCTGAGCGTTGAAAAGCTTACAGAAAAAATCAGAGCTGTTATATTAAATAAGGAGGATATCTAATGAACCCTAAAAAAGAAAGGTTGGATATTCTTCTTGTAGAAAGAAATATTGCGCCTTCAAGAGAAAGGGCAAAAGCGTTGATTATGTCAGGTAATATTTTTGTTGATGGCCAAAGAGAAGATAAAGCAGGAGCAAAGGTAAGCAGTGAAGCCGACATTATTTTGAAATCAAATCCAAATCCTTATGTTAGCAGAGGGGGCTTGAAGCTTGAAAAAGCAGTTAAAAGCTTTGGGATTTCCTTGCAGGACAAGGTATGTATGGATGTGGGAGCTTCAACAGGAGGATTTACTGATTGCATGCTTCAAAACAATGCAGCTAAGGTTTATTCAATTGATGTAGGATATGGACAGCTAGCTTGGAGCTTAAGGCAGGATGAGCGAGTTGTTTGCATGGAAAAGACTAATATAAGATATGTAACAGAGCAAGAAGTTGCAGATCCAATTGATTTTACTTCGATTGATGTTTCGTTTATTTCTTTAAAATTGGTATTACCTGCAGTAATAAATTTATTAAAAGAAAATGGTGAATGTGTTTGCCTTATAAAACCTCAGTTTGAGGCAGGAAGAGAAAAGGTAGGGAAAAAAGGAGTAGTAAGAGATAAGCAGACGCATTATGAGGTTATTTGTCAAATAATTGAATTTGTATTATCTGCGAATATCAGGCCGCTTCAATTAAGCTATTCACCTATAAGAGGACCAGAGGGTAATATTGAATATTTATTACATATAATAAAGCAAGAAAATACAGATAAGGACAGGGAAATATTAGATTTAGTAAAAAATATAGTTGATAATGCTCATGAAAAGATTTAAAATAAACTATGAATATGCATAAGTTGGTGAATAAATGAATAATTTCTTAGTAATCCCAAATAAAACTAAATCAAGAAGCTTAGAGCTTACCAGAGAAATCATAAAGTGGCTTTCATTAAAGGGAATTAACTGTTTTGTACAAGCGGATATTGGAAAGCTTTACGGTTTAGAGGAATTTATTAAACCAGAAGAGGAAGCTTTGCAATTGGCAGAGTGTGCAATAATACTTGGTGGAGACGGTACCATACTTAGCGCAGCTAGAAAGCTTTCGCCATACCATATACCAATACTTGCTGTTAATCTCGGAAGGTTGGGTTTTTTAGCAGAAGTGGATGCAAAAGATATTATTTCTACCTTGGAACAAATCGAAGAAGGCAATTTTTGTATTGAGTCAAGAATGATGCTAGAAACAAAAATTGTGAATAAGGATGAGGTGTTGAACCTTGGGCTTGCCTTAAATGACGTTGTTGCTACCAGGGGGGCTATTTCTAGAATGGTCGGCTACAGGGTTTATGTAAACAACGAGCTAGTTAACACATATTATGCAGATGGAATTATTATTTCTACGCCTACAGGCTCAACTGCATATAATCTATCAGCAGGAGGACCGATTCTTACTCCGCATAATGAAATGATAGTAATTACACCAATATGTCCGCACTCCCTTACTGCAAGAAGCATTGTTGTTTCTTCTAAGGATAAAATTAGAATTACCTTTGGCCATAATCTGAAATCAATTGACAAGGATATCCAGCTTACAATTGACGGTCAGCAGGTTATTCCAATTACTAATGAAACGGAAATATATATTGAAAAATCCAATGTTTATACTAAATTAATTCAATTTAAAAACATTGATTTTTTTACCTTACTTAGAAAAAAATTAGCAGGAAATTAATTTTGTATATTTGCTTTTAATACTATTGTCAGAGCATGAAAATAATTTATTTTTAGAATATAAAATTTAAATTTATATATAAAGGAAGCGAGGGCTTACAATTGAAAATACAAAGACAAACAAAAATTTTACAGCTAATTAATGAAATGGAAATTGAAACACAGGAAGAACTAGCTAGCAAGCTTTTAGAAAATGGTTTTTTTGTTACCCAGGCTACTGTATCAAGAGATATAAGAGACCTAAAGCTTACAAAGGTTACATTTAGAAATGGAAAACAAAAATATGCTGTACTCCCTGAAAAGGAAAAAAATCTGAGTGAAAAGTATATAAGAGTATTTAAAGATGGATTTATTGGAATGGACCGTGCTGGAAATATTATTGTATTAAAAACTTTAACAGGAATGGCAATGGCTGTTGCTGCAGCAATTGATGCATTTTCTTTTGAAGAAGTTGTTGGGTGTATTGCAGGAGATGACACGATTTTTTGCGCAGTAAGATCAGAGGAAAGAGCTATTTATGTAATGGAAAGATTTAATAAAATTTCTAATACATAGAAATGCTTATTTGAGGAGAGGAAATATGCTGACTTATTTACATGTAAAAAATATTGGATTAATTGATGAAATGGAGATTGATTTTGAAAAAGGGCTAAGCGTTATGACTGGTGAAACAGGAGCAGGTAAATCTATGATCATCGGTTCTATTAATGCAGTTCTTGGCAGTAAAATTCCAAAGGACTTTATTCGAAGAGGAGAAGAACAGGCTTTAATTGAAGCTGTTTTTTCTTGCAGATTAAATGAAGTAAAAGATTGCTTAAACGATATGGATATTGAGGCTGAGGACCAGGTTATTTTATCTAGAAAAATAAGTCAAAATGGCAGAAGTATTTTCAAGATTAATGGAGAAACGGTTACAGCCCTTGATGTAAAGAAGATATCAAAACTGCTTATTGATTTACATAGCCAGCATGAGCATCAGTCACTTCTAGAAGCGAAAAATCATATTAATTTATTAGACCGTTATATTGGTTCTGGAGTATTAAGCTTAAAAAAACAGCTTGAAATTAAGCACAAGGAATACAATGCTTTAAGAAAAGAAATTGAGGAATATTCCCAAGACGATGAGACAAGAAAAAGAGAAATCAGTTTCTTAGAGTACGAGATTAATGAAATTGAAGCAGCTTCTCTTCGAGAAGGAGAAGATACTGCATTAGAGCAAGCATATAAAAAACAGAGCAATATAAGGAATATTCAGGAGCTTCTTGCAAATGCATGGGATTTGCTGTTTGAAAATGCTTCTTATTCAAGCAAAATATCTCAGATAGAAAAGGCTTCAGAGTTTATTTTTAAAGCAAAGCAGCTAGATGATGATTTAGATGAGAAATTTAGATTAATCGAACAGATAGAATATATGATGACCGATTTAAGAAGAGATTTAGAAAAATATACAAACCAGTTAGTATTTGATGAAGAAGAGCTTGAATATACTAGGAAAAGAATTGATTTGATTAATAGCCTTAAAATGAAGCATGGCAACTCTATTGAAGCTATAATGAACACCTTAGATGCTAAAATTGACAAACTAGAAAAGCTTGTAAATCACGAAGAAAGATTAAATGCTTTAGAAAAACAAAAAAGCCAAATATATTCTGAAATGAAGCAGATAGCTGAAAAGCTTTCGGATATAAGAAAAATAAATGCAGAAAAGCTTTCAGATAAGATAACTGAAACAATTAAGGAATTAAATCTTCAAAATAGCATATTTGATATTAGCTTTAAAAAGAAAGAGGAGATAGCTCTTAATGGATGGGACGAAATTGAATTTATGATTTCTACTAACAAAGGAGAAGAAATTAAGCCTCTTGTAATGATAGCTTCAGGAGGAGAGCTTTCTAGAATAATGCTATCCATCAAAACAATTTTTGCGGATTGTGATGAGATAGGAACTATGATTTTTGATGAAATAGACACTGGGATTAGTGGAAGAACCGCTCAAAGAGTTGCAGAAAAAATGATAGTGCTTTCTAAAGAAAGACAAATAATCTGCATTACGCATTTGCCACAGATAGCAGCTATGGCAGATTGGCATTATTTGATTGAGAAAAATGTCAATAACGAAGATATTACGCTTACAACTATGAAAAAATTAAAAGAAGAGGATATTCCAAAAGAGCTTTCGAGACTTATCGGAGGGGCAAAAATAACGGAAGCTACTTATTTATCGGCAGTTGAAATGAAAAAAATGGCAAATGAAATAAAGAACACAATGAAATAAAAAATGTAAAAAATAATTGAAAAGATAAGAGTAGAGCTTGAAACTAAAAATATTTTGTCGAAAATTGCGATATTTTATAGTTGTCAAGCTTTTTGCGTTGTATTATAATAAAACACATAATATTATCGAGTGAGGGGGGCATATAATGGAAAATAATATTAATATTTTAATTGCTGAGGATGATTTTGTATTTCGGGAAAATATGAGATCGTTTTTTGAAGGAATTGAGGATGTTAATGTAGTTGGTCTGGCAAATAATGGGGAGGAGGCACTTCAGAAAATTAAGTCTGTGAAGGTAGATGTAGTAATTATTGATTTGATAATGCCGATAGTTGATGGGTTTACAGTTGTTGAAAGAATCAAGGATGAAGCATCACCTTATAAACCAGGTGTAATTGCAATATCTGAGCTTAGTGATGAAAAGGTAATACAGAATATTTACAGAGTTGGAGCAGATTATTTTATGTTAAAGCCGTTTAGCTTTAATGAAATGTTAAAAAGAATAAGGTTTCTAAAACAACAAAACGAATTATCACAAGATAAAAAGAAAAAGTTATCAATAGAGTTATTAGAAGAGAGCAAGGAGTATAAAAAGAGGCTAATAGAAGCAGAAGTAACTAATATTATCCATGAAATTGGAATTCCTGCACATATCAAAGGCTATCATTATATAAGAGATGCCGTTATTCTTGTCATCAATGACCTTGAAGTCATCAACGCTGTAACAAAACAGCTCTATCCAACAGTAGCCAAAAAATTTAATACTTCTCCTACCAGAGTAGAAAGAGCAATCAGGCATGCGATTGAAGTTGCGTGGATTAGAGGGAGTGAAGAATTACTTTCAAGCATTTTCGGAAGCTGTTTTTCAAATACTAAGGGTAAACCAACTAATTCTGAATTTGTTGCAGTTTTAGCAGATAAGCTAAGAATTGAGCTCAGGGTAGGTTAAAGTTGCAATAGGTTTTGTTTTTGAGTATTTAATATTTATTAAACAACAGATTAAAAAATGGAAAACAATCAAGTTAACTAAAAAAGAGAGTATATTTTTATTGGCTTAACCAATAAAAATATACTCTCTTTTTGTTATGAAAAATTATTCCATTGTGTTTACAAGTTTACTTAAACGTGCTACTTTTCTAGCAGCTGTATTCTTGTGAAAAATCTTTTTAGCTTTTGCTTTATCTATTTCAGAAATTGTAACGATTAATTGAGCTGCAGCTGCAGCCTTATCATTCGCATTTACAGCAGTAATAAGCTTTTTAGTTTCAGTTTTAACTTTAGATTTAATCATCTTGTTTCTAAGAGTTTTTGTTTCAGTTACTAAAATTCTTTTCTTTGCAGACTTGATATTAGCCAATCCATTCACCTCCGTACTTTATCTATTCTCCTTAGAACCTTTTGCGGTTCTCAAACATACTATATTATTTTAATGTAAATATATAAATAAGTCAATATCTATTTCTTTATTTTTTCTTTGGATCTGACTCACATATGATAATGTCC
>DFYO01000051.1 GCA_002381865.1 Clostridiales bacterium UBA4080
CGTAAAGAAGCCTGCTGTCCTTTAATTGATCCATTGTTTTTATTTGCTTACTCATTATCTGCACGCTCCATAAATACATCTGCTGTGATAATCCCGTCTTGGTTGTCAACAAATACTGTATAGCTGTCACCCTTTAAGGGGATATCCTCTTCAAAGGCAATAAGGCTGAGCTTTTGGTAAGCAAATTGTAGCTTGTCCTGCGGTCCTTGGTAGCGTACGTATAAGCAGTTAGGTACTCGGATAACCGATTCCATAGTGTAGGGCTTTTCTACGTTATGGATAAAGGTTGTTGACTGGCGGAGAAATTTAATATCTAAATCTAATTCACCTTCGTCAGATATTTTAGGGCAGACATATTGAATTAGCGGGCCGATTGGCATACCGCCTTTGGTTTTGATGTAGTTTTCCATCTGCAAAACGCTTAAATTCATATCTTCATCTATTATTTCATCTTTTAAAACAACATTTTGTAATTTTAATGATTTTTTATTACTAATAATAAATTTGTCATTCATAATCTTCACCTCAAAAATTTTATATTTTTCAACGTTATTGTATGTGTAATTCTTTATATCTATATTATTCCAATCTTACTTATAAATATTTTCGTTTTATTTTAACATTGGCCGTTTAATGCTTTCAAAAAATATAAAACTATAAAAACAGAACAATTATTCAGCAGTACAGTCTTACATATTTTTAACTCTTTTTTAACCTTTGGAAGCTTTTCAAATTTTACTGCTTTTAAAAAATAAATATCTGATAATACCCCTACTATTAAAATGACAAAATAAGTGATAATAACTTTCATTTCGCCAATCTCTATAAAATCCACAAATTGAAAAATTGTCATTATGAAAATCAGGAATCTTACCAAAGAAGAAATAGCAAATATAATATTTTTTTATTCAGAAAGTATTTCTCTTATGGCAACGCATTGGCTGATGCCAATTTAAAAATTATTACTTTTCAAGTCTACTCCATATCAAGAATATAATTTTTTTATTTAATAATATATAACTCAATCCTAAAATAGTAATAATTGTTTTAGAAATAATAATAGTTTTAATCTCTTCATTTCCTCCACTTATATAGCTATAAAAAGGACTATACGGTATTCCTATTATTATTACACCACTAATAATATTTATGATTCCAAAGAAATCATCAACTATCGAACACTCACTAATACATCCTTTATTTATGTGTTCTTTTTTATTTATTAGGTAATTCAGAATTAGTTGAGAATAAAGAACAATAGTAAAAAGTCCTGCCCAAATAAAACAAAAATAATTGCTAAATCCAGCCCTATGCAGTACCCCTGAACCTATTGCTCCAATACTTGTTCCCAATATTAAAATCATTTTTTCGTACTTTCTATTAAAGTACATTGCTTGAAAATCAATTATTTTATTAAATATTATTACTAACGGAAACATAATAGATACTAAATGACCATTTCCCAAACTCAAATATTCCATAATTAACCTCCTTTTATTGTTCAAATAGACCTGCTTTTATTTTCACAAGCCTATTTGAACTTGTATTTATTATCCTATATCACACCATCCATTGTTCTTTTTGCAATCTCTACTATCATATTTGTTAGCCAGCCAACTTCCTGGATCAATAATTGCTCCTACTACCGTTAATAATGAAGGTATAAATCCGCATATACCTGCTGCTAAGCCTGCTGCAACGCCTTTTGCAATTAGTTTATTTTTCACTTTAGTTGCAAACAATGTCTTTGCCGCCGAGGTCAATGCTTTTCTTGATACTGATGTCAAAAATGCTCCTATTCCTCCAAATGCAGCAGAAATCGCTAAATTTATTGCTCCTCCAACTAACCAATTTGGTGCTCCTATTCCTCCATCCAAATACATCATCTCATCTTCTTCCATAGCAACAAAATTACTTGGCATTGTTAATGTTCCTGCATAACTCATAATACTTTTCTCCTTCCTTTTTATTAATGTTTTTTGTTTTCACCTGTTGTTTGCAACCAACGGGCAATTTATGTAAAAGCTTATTACATACATATTAAACATACCCCATCTCATCCTCATCAAAGACTTCTACTATGTCTTTGTTCTCTTTCTCGTCTTCCTCTTCCCTGATCACAAAATTCCCCTGCTGCATTTCCCAAAGTCTGTAGTAATACCCTTCTTTTTCCAGCAATTCCTGATGTGTTCCCTTTTCCACTATCTCACCCTTATCCATTACAATAATTTCATCACAGTTTTTTACCGTTGAAAGTCTGTGCGCAATAATCAGCATGGATTTTTTCTTGAATTTATTGTAAATCATATCGAATATGATATTTTCTGTTGCAAAGTCCAGATTACTGGTCGATTCATCCAGCACATAATAATTATTTGTCTTTATTTCTCGTCAAATATCAATGTCCTCAGCTTTTCATCAATCTGATTTTTTTGATTCCCATAATAATAGTTATCTACCCTCTTTAAAATACATCCAATATATATTACTGGTTCTTCTACGCTTCCTTCAAAATCTTTATCATCCTTGTCTCTATTTGCTGTCTTAGTATTTTTTGACTCGGCAAGAATATAATACACTGCATCGCATTTAATAAAATCGTCTGCATTATAATCGATTTCTCCGTAGTTATCCTCAAGCTCCACTACTATTTCTTTTTTTATCGATATTGTTTGGTTGTCTTCATCATTAAAAAGATTATACCTTTCATACTCTTCAAGATGCTTATTGACCAGCTTCTGGTTTTCCAAAAACTCTGCTTTTGTATATCTTGTAATATCATCTCCTCCTCCGGTCTTGATATGTGTTTGATTTTCATCTGTTTTATCTGCAATTACATAATCCTGATTAATTAGTTTTATTAGAAACCCTGCATTCTGTGGCAAAATTTCTCCTAGGCTTTCTGTATTTCTGTCGTCTGGAAAGTCGTAGCTTGATGGGAAATAAATATCCTTTCCGAATAATATTGGAGCATGTTTGTACTTGTCATTTGTAAGCCTTATCGCTCCTGTTTCAGGCACCTCTTTTCTTGAAAAAAGAGAATTAAAATGTGTACTTGAAGCTCCAAAGATAATTAACAAAACAACTGTACCAGTACCTAACAATACATTCTTGCATATTTTCAACTCTTTTTTCAGATTTGGTATTTTTTCGAACTTTACTCCTTTTAAAAAATAAACATCTGACACCGTTATTGCTATTAAAATAACAAAATAAGTAGTACTAACTTTTATTTCGCTAACGTCCACAAAATCAACGAATTGAAAAATAGTTATTAAATAAATTATAAGCATTGCCAAAAATATACCAATAAACATGAAAGTACTTTTTTTAACTTTAATTATTTCATCTTCCAAAATGTCCTTCTTACCAAACACTATAATATTTCTAATAAATTTTTTAAGATATACAATCGCAAAAACCATTGATCCCAACGTCAAAAATAAAATTAATACCTCTTTCACTTTTCCCCATTCCTCCTTAAAATATTTCTCCCCTTAATAAAACCAATACTTCTTCTTAAATACAATATATATTATTCCAAGTATTATACATACTCCGCCGGCAACACCTATAGCCATGATGCTAAATTTATATTTTTGTATTTTTTTATCTGTTATCAGATATTTCCCTGCCTCATCTAATTGTATTTCCTGCGCTTTAATCTCACCTAGCAATAGGAATTTGCCTTTTTTATCATTATATATGTACAAATACTTTCCCTTGACCGTTTCTTTTTTCAAATTGATATTGACAGATCCTGGCATATTTTTTCCTCTGTTAACAATAAAAATCAGTCCGTTTTCTTCATTTGATATATCAACCCCTGTACTTAATTCATTTTCAAAATTCAAAATTTTGCTGCCATCTATTATTAATGTATATGCTTCATCCTCTATCTTTAAAATTGATGAGGTTTCCAGAAGTTTTTTTAGCACCGCCTTTGTTACTGTGCTATATTTGTCTGCACGAACCGAGATTTCATTTTTCAACTCCATCCCCGAAATTAATTCTTTTTCGATATCATTTAAAGCCCCCTGTGCAATACTTTCCTGTTTAAGTATTATTTCTTCATCCTCTCTTGACAAGATTCCCGTTTTATTTACAATAACTGTTACTGCACGGCTTATGTCTCCATTTGATACTACTAAAAATGTATTGCCAATATCCCCAGCTATTACCTCTCCATCCTTTGTTACCTCTGCAATCGCAGTATTAATCACTCTGTAAGTAAGCTCCTGTGCTG
>DFYO01000046.1 GCA_002381865.1 Clostridiales bacterium UBA4080
TCTAGCGCGTCTGCCAGTTCCGCCACACCCGCATTTTAAATTGTTTTGCCATAAAGGCAAATGAGCCACCCGGGACTCGAACCCGGGACACCTAGATTAAAAGTCTAGTGCTCTAGCCAGCTGAGCTAGTAGCCCATAAACTGGGTAGGAAGGATTCGAACCTTCGAATGCAGGAGTCAAAGTCCTGTGCCTTACCGCTTGGCGACTACCCATCATATTTAGGGTGGATAATGGGATTCGAACCCACGGCCTCAAGAGCCACAATCTTGCGCTCTAACCAACTGAGCTATACCCACCGTAATCCATTCTGCTTTACAAGAAAGCGTGCGTGCCTGCAGGGATTCGAACCCCGGACACCCGGCTTAGAAGGCCGGTGCTCTATCCAACTGAGCTACAGACACATACTGTCAAAAGACAGCGGGTGATGGGAATCGAACCCACGTATCTAGCTTGGAAGGCTAGTGTTCTACCATTGAACTACACCCGCCTAGTCGGGGTGACAGGATTCGAACCTGCGGCCTCTTGATCCCAAATCAAGCGCTCTAGCCAAGCTGAGCCACACCCCGTAGTACTAAGTAGTTTGTTTTGCGTATCTCTGACGCAAGTGATATTATACATACTATTTCATGCAATGTCAATGGTTTTTTTCAAATATTTTTTAGCACCCTCTTAAGGCTTGATTTTACTGGATTTAAGGTTTATTTCTTTTTGCTAATATAATTAATTGTTGGATGTAATTTCCCTTTTTTATCAATTTCTAAAATAGCATAAGAGGGGGGATTTCCCCTCCTTGGTTCTGATAAGCTTCCTGGATTCATAATAATTTTTTCCCCAATATATTCAATAACAGGAAGGTGTGTGTGCCCAAACATAATAGCATCCACCTTTTTTTCCTCCAAAAGTTTTTCAAGCAAATAATAACCGTGCTTCACTTGATAATAATGGCCATGGGTGATAAGGATTTTTTTGCCCTTAATCTCTAATATTTTTTCTTTAAGCTCCTCCATAACTGCAAAATCACAGTTTCCGGCAACATATTCAAACGAAAGATTATTATAAATCGCCTCTAAGTCCTCTGCATCATTGTAATGATCTCCTAAATGAATTACTAAATCTAAATCAGTAATTTCCTTAAGTAAACTTATAGCATTATTCAATTTTTTATGCGTATCACTTATTACCAATATTTTCATGTCATTCTCCGTTATTGCAGAAAAATCAACTCTAAATAATTAAGTCTTCTGCACTTATCTTAATTTCTTAAAACCTTTATGTATAAAAAGTCACATAGTAACTTGTTTTATCACGAAAATGCTCGCATTGCTGTATCAATATCTTAATCAGCAAAGAATTCCTCTAAAATGCTTTTCATCCCTCTTAATGCCTTTCCTCTATGGCTAATTCTATTTTTTATTTCAGGAGGCATTTCAGCTGTTGTCATTTTATATTCTGGCACATAAAATATAGGATCATACCCAAAACCATTTTCACCCTTCTCCTCATAGCCGATAAGGCCTTCTATCGTTCCTCTTGTAGTTTCAACATGTCCATCTAAAAATGCAGCCGCAATTACACATACAAATCTAGCAGTTCTCTTTGATTCCTTAACCCCTTCCAATCGGTCTATAATCAACTTGTTTTTTATCTTATAGGGCGTATTCTCTCCCGCATACCTAGCTGAAAAAATCCCTGGTTCCTTGTCTAAATAGTCAACCTCAAGTCCCGAATCATCTGCAAGCACAATATCATTTGTGATTTCCATTATTTTTGTCGCCTTAAGCATGGCATTCTCTTCAAATGTACTTCCCGTTTCTTCTACTTCAATATCAATGCCAGCCTCCTCCATTGAAACCACCTCAATATTGCTTTCGCCCAAAATAGCTCTTATTTCTTTTAGCTTCGCCTGATTTTTTGTTGCAAATATTACTCTTTTTTTTCCCATTCTATTATTTTGGAATGTATTATTTTAAAACAATACCATCCCGTTACCTCCTATACTTATTTCTCATTATGTTTTTTTCTTTATCCTATATCAGCACACCTTAATATAATGTATTTTTAATATAATACATTTTTAATCTACCTTTAGCATTGAACTATTCTTCTATAGCAGCCCTTTGAAGTTCAATTAATTCAGAAATACCCTTTTCAGCAAGAGCTAATAAATTATTCAAGGCCACTCTTGAAAATGGTTTCTGCTCCCCTGTTCCCTGGACTTCAACAAATTCACCTGCATCGGTCATAACTATATTCATATCCACCTCTGCACGGCTGTCTTCTTGATAGCAAAGGTCCAAAAGCTCGCACCCCTCAACTACTCCAACACTAACTGCTGCTACATAGCCCTTTAAAGGGTTTTTTGCTAGTACTCCTTCTTTACAGAGCTTTTTACATGCAAGAGCTAGTGCTATATATGCTCCTGTAATTGATGCTGTTCTAGTTCCTCCATCGGCTTGAATTACATCGCAGTCTAAAGTTATAGTTCTTTCTCCTAAAACTTCAAAATCAACAACCACTCTCAATGCTCTTCCAATAAGTCTTTGAATTTCGACACTTCTATTGTTCATTTTCAGCTTATTAATATCTCTTGTTGTTCTTTCCGTTGTTGCTCTAGGAAGCATAGAATATTCTGCTGTTACCCAGCCTTCTCCAGAGTCCTTTTTAAAGGGCGGAACCTTCTCCTCGACACTTGCATTGCATATTACCTTTGTGTTGCCCATTTCTATCAATACTGATCCCTCAGGATAGATAATATAATTTTTGCTAATACTAACCTTTCTCAACTGATTGTCTTCTCTGCTATCAATTCGTGTTTTCACATTACTACCTCGCTATATTTTCAATTGGGTTTCTTTTGCCTTAGTTTAAGACAAGTCCTTATTCACATATCTTCTTCATATAAATTGCTATATTGAACAAATATATCTAATAGCCAAAATAGAGCAACAGCATTTTGCTATCACTCCTTAAAATCAATAAAAATCTCCGCCAACAGCTTCCTTCTCTAATAAATAGTTCATCTTTCCTATTCTATCAGACTGTTTGCCTAGCACCCCTTTCCTTCATAATTCTTGGTTTTAGACTTATTGTAGGCATATATAAGCTTAATTATAGAAGGAAGCTTAGCATCATTGATACAGTGCCTGACTTCCTTCATAGTAAATTTATTCAGTTTCTGTTAAATATTTTTCAAGTTCTATTATTACTTGTTCTTCGTCCTGACCATCTGCTGTTACAGTAATGGATTCTCCTTCCAGAACTCCAAGTGACATCATTCCCATAATACTTTTTGCATTAACCTTTTTTTCCTGCATAGAAACGTAGATATTGCTTTTAAACTGACTTGCCACCTGAACAAACATTGCCACCGGTCTTGATTCAAAGCCGGATGAGATTTTTACAGTTATTTCTTTAGATACCATTTTTTCCTCCTTAATCTTCTCTTAGCTTTTCTGCAATTTCACTCAATTTTCTCAATCTATGGTTTACGCCCGATTTTCCAACGGGCGGATCCAGCATTTCTCCTAGCTCTTTTAAAGTAGAATCCGAGTACTCCAGCCTAAGCCTTGCAATCTCTTCTAATGCCTGCGGAAGCTTTCCTAAGCCCATCTTTTCTTCAATCAGATTAATTTCTTCTACTTGACGAACCGATGCAGATATCGTCTTGTTAAGATTAGCCGTTTCACAATTAACAATACGATTAACATTGTTTCTCATTTCCTTCAAAATTCTTAGGTTCTCTAGCTCCATTAAAGCGATATGCCCTTCCATAATATTCAGCAAATCTACAATTTGAGCCCCTTCTTTCAAATATACAACAAAATATTTTTTTCTTACTACAATTTTCGAATCCATTTCAAATGAATTTATTAGATTCATAAGGTCTAAACTATGTTTTTTGTGAATATTAACAAATTCCAGATGATATGTCTTCTCTGGGTCACTCATAGATCCGCTTGCTAAGAACGCACCTCTAATATAAGCCCTTTTACAGCAAACCGATTGAACTACCAGTGGATGTATTCTGTGAAATATTACAATATCGCCTTCTATTATCTCTGCAAGCTTTGTAGCTTTTAAAATCTTCGTTGCAGCTTCTGTATCAGCAATATACATAATATATACTCTGCTTTTATTAAAAAAACTATTTCTCCTGATTAACACTTCAACATTAATATTAAAGGTTTTTTTTATAATTGTAAAGTATTTTCTTGCAACTGCAGGATTTTCAGTCTGTATTTTAATACTTACCGCTTTGTTTGGTGATATTTTTATTTTACCACACATATTTATCACGGCAGCAATCTCCGCAATTTTACAATGCCTTCCACCACCTATATGCCTTGCAATTTCTTCTTTAACTCTTGTTGAAAAAGACATGAGATTCTCCATTCTATATGTTAATTAAAATCTTAGCTAGTTCCTCAGAGTCATGTCTTATGTAGCAATCCTCAGTATTAACCTTAGCTAAGGCACCTCTAATTATCTTGCAGTTATTATCTGAAATAATATCAATAATAACCTGCTCCGCGCCATCCTCTTCATAAAGCTCTAAAATTTCTTCTTGAATTTCCTGTTTATTAACAACAACATATTTTATAATATTATTCCCCAAATATTCTTCAATTACACTTATGTGCTTACCCAAGGAATACTTGTATGTTTCTCCTGGCTGTGTCATCAAATTGCTTACATATACAATCTTAGCATTAGATTTCTTAATAGCCTCTGACACTCCTTCTACCAGCAAATTCGGAATAATACTAGTATACAAGCTTCCAGGTCCCAAAACAATAATCTCTGCTTCTTCAAGTGCTATAATAACCTTTTCATATGCCTTTGGTTTTTCCGGTATCAGGTTAATCTTATTAATTGTACCTCCGTTAAGCTTGCATTCATTTACAATTTCTGTTTCTCCAACAACTATATCCCCGTTATTAAATAAAGCTCTAAGCTGAACATTCTCAATAGTCACTGGCAAAACCTTTCCTTTTACTGCTAATACCTCGTTAAATTTCTCTACTGCCAATTCAAAGCTTCCTAGAATATCATTTAACGCTGCAATAAAAAGATTTCCTAAGCTCTGCCCTTCCAATCTTCCTTCCTTAAAGCGATAACCCAAAATTTTTTGCATGAGAGGCTCTGTTTCTGCCAATGCTAAAATACAGTTTCTAATATCTCCTGGTGGTAAAATATTAAGCTCCTTACGCAATACACCCGAGCCACCCCCATTATCAGCGACTGTTACTATTGCCGTCAAGTTGTTTGTATAAACCTTAAGACCTCTTAGCATTGTTGATAGGCCAGTTCCTCCTCCAATACAAACAATTTTTTTACCGCAATCTTCCATCATTTGAATCCCCTTTAATATTAGCCCTAATTAGTAAGCTATTTATTGGCTTCCTTTTTTGTATCCTTCTCAATATCTCTATGGTGAATATTAACACTGTATTCACCCTTTTTAAGTCTCTCACTTAACTTATTTGCAAGTGTTACCGATCTGTGCTTTCCTCCGGTACATCCAATACTAATTACCAATTGATTTTTACCCTCTTTTATGTAATTAGGTATTAGAAATCTGACCATATCCTCTAGTTTATTAAGAAATTCCTTTGACACCTCCCAACTAAGCACATAATCTTGTATTTCTTTGTCATTTCCTGTCTTAGCTCTTAATTCACTAATGTAAAAAGGATTTGGTATAAACCTTACATCAAAAACCAAGTCAGAATCAGCCGGAATACCATACTTAAATCCAAAGGAAAGAATTGTAATAATTATATTGTTATAGCTTCTTCCTTCTGTCAATATCTTGTGTATTTCTTCCTTCAGTTCTCTGGTAAGAAGATTGCTTGTATCGACAATAAATTTAGCTTTTTTCTTTGCCTCTGCAAGTATTTCTCTTTCCAGCTGAATTCCATTTTGTATTCTTCCTTCTCCAGCTAAAGGATGCATTCTTCTTGTTTCTTTAAATCTTTTTACCAATACATCATCCTGGGCATCTAGAAAAATAACATCCACAATATATCCATTGCTAGAGATTTCATCTAATGCCTTAAAAAGCTCGGAAAACAGCTTCCCACCACGAATATCAATGCCCAGTGCTACTTTATTAATTCCAGAATCAGGACTAAAACAAATCTCTGCAAATTTATTTATTAAAGCCGGCGGAAGATTATCCACACAAAAATAACCCATATCTTCAAGTATTTTAAGCACTGTACTTTTACCTGCTCCAGACATTCCCGTTACAACTGTAAATTGCATCTCTTATCCTTCCTTTACTTTTTTATTCCTCACCTAAAAGCTTAATCTCTTCTTCTAGCTCTACTCCAAATTTTTCTTTAACAGTATTTTTAATATGCTCCATCAGCATAATCACATCCTTAGCTGTTGCATCCCCTTTATTAACAATAAAACCACAATGCTTTTCTGAAACCTGTGCTCCTCCAATGCTATATCCTTTTAAGCCGGCTTCCATTATTAGCTTACTTGCATAATGTCCCTCTGGTCTTTTAAAAGCACTTCCTGCACTTGGTTTTTCTATTGGCTGTTTTAGCCTTCTTAGATCATCCAATTCCGCAATACGGCTCTTTATGATTTTCTTGCAACCCTCTTTAAATATCAAGTCAATACTGACTGCCACATAATCTTCCTTTTGAAGAATACTGCTCCTATAATCAAGCTCTAAGGCTTCCTTTGGCAGCTCTATCAAATCTCCTTGATGCGTAATAACCGTTATCGCTTCAACAACATCCTTCATTTCTCCTCCATAAGCGCCTGCATTCATAAAAACGGCACCCCCTAGAGTTCCAGGTATTCCAGAAGCAAATTCAAATCCTTCAAGCCCAGCTTCCATAATTAATCTAGCAAGTCTAGATAGCAATATACCCGCTTGTGCTCTCACTCTGCAACCATTTATCTCAACCTGATTAAAGTTTTTATATATTTGTATTATTGCACCTCTATAGCCCTTATCTGAAACAAGCAAATTACTTCCATTACCAATAATATAGTAAGGAATATCGTTCTCCTTACAACATTTAATCGCATATACAAGATGCTCCATGGTCTTGGGCTTAACAAAATAATCCGCCTTCCCACCTATTTTAAAGGTTGTATGAAGGCTCATAGGCTCATTCCTCTTTACTTCACTTTCTGTTAAAACCTCTTTAAGTTTATTATAAAAAAAATTTTTTTCCACTTATAAATTAACTTCCTTTCTATATTTATAAAAAAGGGCAATCACAAAATTTATTATGCATCACCCTTTTAGTCTTATTTATATTATTGTTTTTTAATTATTGTAAAGCGTCTAAGTTTACTTCAACTGGATATTTTTCTTTAAGCGCTTTAAGCTTTTCTTCATATACCATACCTTGTTTTTCTTGACTTACAAATCTATCTAGCTGAGTTGCCACTTCTTCATAAGATTTTTCTGAAGCTTCTATCTTTTCTTCAACCATAATAAGGTGGTATCCAAAATCAGTTTTTACAAGCTCACTCACTTCTCCAACCTCTAATGAAAATGCTGCTTCTTCAAATTCTGGAACCATTCTGCCTTTTTCAAAGCTTCCTAAATCCCCGCCTCTTTCCTTCGAAGGACAAGTTGAATACTTTTGCGCTGCTTCTTCAAATGCTAAGCCTTCTTCAATCTCCTGTTTAATCTTCTTTGCCTGCTCTTCCTCTGGAACTAAAATATGTCTTGCACGTCTTTTTGCTGCTTCAACAAATTGACCTTTATTACTTTCATAATACTCCTTCTTCTCTTCCTCAGTTGCAACAACATCCTGCAGTAGCTTTTCAATTGCATATCTTTGCAATAAACCATGTGTTGCTTCTTCAAGCATTTTAACAAATTTTTCTTCTTTATTGTATTCATTTTCTAAAGCTTCTAAGTATAATAGCTCACCCGCTACCATCTCATCTAATAATCTTCTTGCTCCCGCTTGTGTAGATAACTCCATAGCTTGTTCCTGAGGGAGTGTCCTTATAATATTAAGCATATGCTGCTTTGTTATTTCTATGTCTCCAATTTTTGCAATTACTGTATTTTCCATTGTCCTTCTCCTATCAAATCTAAGTTTAGGCAAAAGCCTCTATTTGCTATATTACACTATTTCCTAGTTGTTTTCAAGGTATAATTATGTATTCTAAAAATGCTATTTGATTTCCTGATATTGAAGCTTATATAGTTTAAAATATATGCCTTTTCTCTGCAGAAGCTCCTGATGATTGCCTGTTTCTTTTATACTACCCTTATGTAGCACAATTATTCTGCTTGCATGCTGGATTGTAGATAGTCTGTGAGCTACTACAAGTGTCGTTCTGCCCTTCATCAGTTTTTCTAAAGCATCCTGTATTAAAACCTCCGTTTCTGTATCAATATTAGAGGTAGCTTCATCTAAGATTAATATTGAAGGCTTGTATGCCAGCGTTCTTGCAAAAGAGAGCAGCTGCCTCTGCCCTGCTGAAAAAGTTGCACCTCTTTCATATACTCTTTCCTGATATTTTTCCGGTAATCTGTTAATAAATGAATCAGCATTAACATAAGCTGCTGCCTCAACAATTTCATCGTCAGTAATCTGAGTATTCTTCAATCTTATATTGCTATTAATCGTGCCTGTAAACAAGAAAACATCCTGCATCATTTGCCCAATATTTTTTCGCAAACATTCAATATCAATCTCCTTAATAGGGTGACCATCAATAAGAATTTCTCCCTTATTAACTTCATAATACCTGCAAATCAAGCTTAATATCGAGGTTTTTCCCGCACCCGTTGCACCAACAAAGGCAACTGTATCTCCCGGCTCTGCTTTGAAGGACACGTCCTTTAATACCCAATCCTCTCCTTCATATGCAAACCATACATTTTTAAATTCTATTTCGCCTCTAAATCCAGGCAAATTAATTTTATCCCCTATATTAATTTCTTTATTTTCTTCATCCAATAAACCGAATATCTTTTCAGCAGATGCCATAGCAGATTGCAAAATATCGAATTGCTCTGAAAGCTGTTCGATTGGTTCAAAAAACATGGTAACGTACTGAATAAAAATAATCAAAACACCAATAGACAAGCTTCCGTCAATTACCTTAAGCCCTCCATATCCTAATATAATAACAAGTCCAAGTATATTCATAAAATGCATATAGGGCCTGAATATGCTAAATATTATTAACTGCTTTATATTTGCTTTTAAAAGCTTGTTACTAATACTTTCAAATTCCTGCTGTTTTCTTTTTTCCTGACCAAAAATCTGCACAATTTTCATTCCTGAGATATGTTCAGATAAAAAGCTATTAAGATTAGCTACTCTTGTTCTTACGTCTCTATATGAATATATCGAAAATTTTCTAAATATAATAATCCCTATTACAATCAAGGGAACTACAGTAAACATCGCCAGTGTCAGCTTCCAATTCAAAACAAACATAAAAATAGATATCCCTGCCAGTTTAAGAACACTAGTTGCTGAGTTTACAATAACGCTCGTATACATTTCATTTAAGGTTTCTGTATCATTGGTAATTCTTGTTACCAGCTTCCCCACAGGGTTTTTATTGAAGAAATCCACATGAAGACTCTGAACCTTATCAAATACCTCATTTCTTATACAATATATTATTTTTTGTCCAGTATAATTAAGAACAATTGTCTGGGCATATTGTAATAATAAGCCACCAAGAAGAGTAAGTGCAAAAACACCTGTTACAACCATTAGTTTATTGATATCCTCTTGTCTAATCAGCTTCATTGTTTCTGGCGGGTAATCATAGCTTCCAGAATATCCAGTTATTATTTCATCTACCGCATTTCCAATTAATACTGGTCTGTATAATTCAAGAGCAACAACACCAATAACAAGAAAAAGTGCCAAAATAATCCAAGCTGCATATGGCTTTGCATATACCAGCAATCTTTTCACAATAACTAAATCATTTCTTTTATTATTAACATCCTCCATAATTAACCTCTCTTTCTTAACCTTAAAA
This sequence comes from Clostridiales bacterium UBA4080, assembly GCA_002381865.1. Taxonomy (GTDB): domain Bacteria; phylum Bacillota; class Clostridia; order Lachnospirales; family Vallitaleaceae; genus UBA4080. The sequence goes on from DFYO01000046.1 coordinate 10,000, forward strand.
ACTAGTTTTCTAAAACTAGTTTTATTCAATCCTTAATCTCTTAACTATATCTCTCAACTAATCCTTATCTAATAATTCCTTTTCAAGCATTTGCTTTTGTGTTATTTCATAATAAAGTCCTTCTAGCATTAATAGCTCTTCATGCTTACCTATTTCTTTAATCTCGCCTTGATCCATTACAATAATTTTGTCCATACCCTGTATTGTTGAAATTCTATGTGAAATTACAATTGTAGTTTTACCCTTTCTTATTTCTTTAAGGTTACCAAGCAGAGCTTCCTCGGTTTTAGTGTCTATTGCTGATAGCGCATCATCAAGTATCAAAATCGGTGCTTGCTTTGCAAATGCTCTTGCAATCGAAATCCTTTGTCTTTGACCTCCTGACAGGGTAACTCCTTTTTCTCCAATTATTGTTTGATATCCCTTCGGAAATTCCAAGACTTCTTCATGAACCTCTGCCTTTTTTGCAACTTCATATATAACCTCTTTATCTGTATCCGGATTAATAAATGCAATATTATTTAATATAGTATCTGAAAACAAAAAATTATCCTGTGGAACATAAGCTATTGAGTTTCTAAGCTCTGCAACCGGGATATCCAAAATGTCCCTTCCGTCAAGATAAACACTTCCCTTCGGTGGATTATACAATCTCAGGAGCAAATTAGCTAATGTTGTTTTTCCACTTCCTGTTTTTCCTACAATTCCAATTGTCTCACCTTTTTTAATAACCGCCTCAAGATTCTTTAGAACCTTTTCACCTTCAACAGAATAAGCAAAATCAAGCTTGTTAAGGGAAATCTCCCCCTGCATCGTTTTGTCAAATTCTATATGCTCAGTATCGTCAAATATATCTGGCTCAATATCAAAAAGCTCCTGTAATCTTGACAAAGATGCCGAACCCTGTGACATTATATTTATACACCATCCAAATGCTATCATAGGCCATACTAAAACCAAAAGATATTGAATAAATGCAACAAATTCACCAATAGAAAGCTGTCCTAAAATAGTAAGATAACCTCCATAGCCAAGAACTGCAGTAATACTTACTCCTGATATAAACATTGCCATCGGAAACATTAATGCATAAAGCATAACTACCTTCATATTTTTTTCATAATTCTTTTTATTAACTTTTGCAAATTCAAAGCTCTCAAAACCTTCTTGAACAAACGCCTTTATAACACGTATTCCCGAAATATTTTCTTGTACAATATCCGACATATATGCAAAGGCTTCCTGCTTTTCTTTAAATCGTTTTCTCATTTCCCTGCCTAGTAACAGGCTTCCTATAGCTATAAATGGCAATGGCATTATTGAAAAAAGGGTAAGCTTAACACTTATTTGGGTCATCATCTGAAAAATAGTAAAAACCGTAAGAAGGAGTGCATCAAGCCCCATTAAAATCCCTGGTCCCGTCATCATTCTGATTGCGCCTATATCATTTGTTTCATAAGCCATTAAATCTCCGGTTTTATTCTTATTAAAAAAGCTTTGCGTCATTTTTTGCAAATGACTATAAAAATCCTTCCTTATATCATCTTCTATAATTCTGCTCGTTCCAAATATAAAATATCTCCACATATATCTTAATACCGATATGGAAAGCCCAATAATCAATATCAAAAAAAGCTTAGAAAACAATGTGTTTTCATCTAAGCTTTTATCTGTAAGACCATTTGTAATATCCCTAATAATTAAAGGAATTATCAACTGAATATAATCAATTACAACTACTGCCACTACTCCTATGAGATATTTGGTTTTATATTTTATTATATATTTCCAAAGAATATTTTGTTTTTTTTCCATAAGCTTCACCTATTATATGCGCATGTAATCAATTATAGTTTTTGTATTCCGTCCTTAATAAAGCATATTTTTTTAGCCTTCAACAGCCTTCCTACTGCTGTTTTAAATGCATTTTTGCTTAAATTAAATTCCTTCCTAATGCTTTCAGGCGAAGATTTGTCATTGTAAGGTAAAAATCCACCCTTTCTTGAAAGCTTAGCATAAATAACTTCAGCATCTTTATCCATTTGCATATAGTTCTTATCTCGCAAACTAATATCTAGCTTCCCATCTTCCTTAACCTTAGTTACTCTTGCTTCTACTATGTCTCCATACTTAATATCAAAGGGCAGCTCATGCAAAGGTATTAACCCTTGAAACTGTTCATCAACTGCAACAAAGGCACCTATCTCCTTATTAATACTAATCACCATAGCTTTTACCTTATCATTTTCTTTATATGGAGAATCTGTTCTAAGCTGATTATATACATTCATAGTTGCACAAATTCTGTCGCTTTTATCTATGTAAAGGGATACCAAAACCCTGTCCCCTTTTTTCACCTTTACTGTTTGCTCTTTAAAAGGTAAAAACAAGTCTTTTTCCAAGCCCCAATCCAAGAAAGCTCCTATTTCTGTTGTTTCAGCTACCTTTAAAACCTTCAACTCATCCATTAAAATTTTAGGTTTGTTTACAGTTGCTATCATTCTATCCTTAGAATCTCTATATACAAAAACCTCAAGCATATGCCCCGCTTTCGCGTCATCGTTAAGCTGTTTTTTTGGTAAGAGCACTGCCTCTTCGTTTTTATCCTTTTTATGATTTAAATATGCTCCAAAGCTTGTCATCTTTACTATTTCTAAAAACTGCATTCTTCCTAATTCCATTCACACTTCTCCTCGTTTCTTTGAAAAGCTTTTAATCTCTAGCTCTTCCAATTTAAATTAAAAGGCGGCTTGTCTTACTTCTTCGCTACAAGCTTGTAATCTAGCCTCATTCTTTTGTCTATACGTCTGCGATTAAACAGTCGTTGATTATAGGTAATCTTCCTTGATTTCTATAAACGGCCATCTTGCTATAATACTTAAACCATTTCTACACTATATTGTACTCTAATAAGCATAATAAGTCTAGCAATTGATTTGCCAGACTTATTATATACAATATATGTAAATCTATTATTATAAGAAAAGATCTCTCTTTCCTTCCTCTATACTTCTTACTCTTTCCTTTGTAAGCTCTTTAACCTTTTCATTTTCGATATCTTCAATATGCTTTTTGATTACCTCTGCCCCAAGCTCCTTCATACTTTCATCAGCATAATCTTCAAGATATTCCTTGAATGTCATTAATGCATTTGGCAGACACAGGTTATGAATTTGACCTGTTTTTGCTACCTGCATAAAACGATCCCCCGTTCTTCCTGAACGATAACACGCTGTACAGAAGCTAGGCAAGTATCCTTGCTCACAAAGGCTTCGTATTACCTCTGAGGAAGGCCTGTGGTCAGCTGTGTTAAACTGTTCTCCAGTAATAACATCCGCCTCATTATAGCCTCCAACATCTACCTTTGAGCCAGCGCTTACCTGTGATACTCCTACTTCTATTACATTTTCTCTAAATTTAGCTTCTTCCCTTGTTGAAAGTATTATTCCAGTATATGGTACTGAAAGCCTTATAATTCCTACAATTTTTTTAAATGATTTATCATCTACCAGATACGGAAACTGCTTTTCATCAACTCCATCTGCCTTTTTAAGTCTTGGTACGCTTATGGTATGAGGACCTACTCCAAATTTTTCTTCTAGATGCTCTTTATGAACCATCAGCCCCATTACTTCAAATTTGTAATCATATAATCCAAATAAAACACCAATTCCCACATCATCAATTCCTCCCTGCATAGCTCTGTCCATTGCAGTTAAATGATATGTAAAGTCTGATTTAGGGCCCGCAGGATGGAAATTTTCATAAGCCTCTTTATTATAGGTTTCTTGAAAAAGACTATAGGTACCTACATCTGCATCCTTAAGCTTTTTATAATTCTCCACACTTGTTGCCGCAATATTTACATTTATTCTTCTTATACTACCATTATCATTAATCGTATTATATACTACCTTCATTGCATTGGTAATATAATCAATTGAACAATTTTTATCATCTTCTCCGGCCTCAAGTACTATTCTTTTGTGACCCATATCTTCAATTTTTTTAACCTCTTCTCTTATCTCATCATCCGTAAGCTTTCTTCTCTCAAATCTGTTGCTGCATTTATATCCACAGTAAGTACAGCTATTAATGCAGTAATTTGACACATATAACGGAGCAAACATTACTATTCTGTTTCCATATATTTTTTCTTTTATTTTACCTGCCGCAGCGTAGATTTTCTCTAGTATCTCTTCGTCCTCAACATGAAGAAGTATTGCAGTTTCTTCAAGTGACAATCCTTCACACGCCTCAGCCTTTTTAACAATTCTTTCAATTTCTTCTATAGAAGCATCCTTGCCCTTCTCTAACAAATTCCATATTTTTTGATTATCCACAAAATTCTCCATATTATTAGCTCCTTTTAATAAAACAATTATATTATTTTTTTGTTAATGCACTTTTTACATTTACTCCTTGAATATTTCCTAATTTGCCTGTCAGACTCCCAATTTCATCTGTGTCTCCATCAATTATTAGAGAAATAACACTGATTCCTTTTTTTTGATAGGGTATTCCCATTCTTCCTACAATCAGATTTGCATGCTCATGTAATACCTCATTAATAAAATTAACCTTTTCTAAATCCTCAATTACTATTCCGACAACTCCAATTCTGGTATTCATATTTTCCTCCTGATTATTATAAAAAATATTCTTTTTGCTAGGTATTTTGTTTTAGTTGGTTTTAATTACAGCTTATATTTCAGATCAGTATATATAGACTCTTTGCCAAAAAATATATTGATAACAAAATATTTCAAGGAGTACTTAACATTTTATGAATTACAAAAGGCTCCTTCTGCCTAAAAGCAGAAAGAGCCTGTATATAAAATATTTTTTATACAAAATATTTTTATTCATTTTCCTCTTTCCCCTCTCTCAGGCATCCCCTCAAGATCAGAAATCACTATTTTTTTAATGTACTCTTATACTATAAGTCATTGATATTTTTTTGTCAAGCCATAATTACATTTCTTACTATTTCAGCCAAGTCCTTTTTTTCATCCTTGCTCAAGTCTTCCATATATATCGGAGGATGTACCACAATCTTTATTTTCGCAGGTTTTATCGCATTATGCTCTTCATAAATTTTGTGTGAATCGTATATTGTAACTGGAACTACAGGAACCCCACTTTTAACCGCTAGCTGCAGACTGCCTTTTTTAAACTCACCAATTCCCTGTCCCTTGCTTCTTGTTCCCTCTGGAAATACAACTAAAGTATTTCCGTTTTTTAACATCTCTATTCCCTCTAATATCATATCCATGGATTGGCGAATACTAGAACGGTCAATAAACAAACACCCTATCTGCTTCATCCAAAAACTTATTATTGGTACTTTTTTAAGCTCAATTTTAGCAATAAACCCTTTGGGCTTTGGAAGGTATCCTAGTAATAAAGGAATATCAGCATTACCAACATGATTAGAAACATATAATACATTTCTATCTGGAATATTGTGAACTCCTATAACTTCAACCTTTCCTCCAACTGCCCACATCATGTCCCTTCCCCAATTTGAGGTTATTTTATCTACATATGCTTTTTTTTCTTCCTCTTTACCACGCTTATCAAGTATTCTTACCTTTAATGCATACACAAGTGTTTCAAGCATATATAATGCTAAATATATCTTAAAAAATACCGTTCTCATTATTGCCCTCCAATTATCAATTGCTTATATTTTTAACTTTTTTTGCTTATATGATCGCCTCTGCCCATATCCACCTGAAAACCAACAGAATTAATTCTTCCTTCTATACAGTTTCTGCAATGAGCTGCCTCATCACCAGTACAAATCTTTCCGTCATATAAAGAATATTTTTCTCTTACATCAGTCGGTGATAGATTAGGCATTACAACATTTGCTCCTGCCTTTAAGCCTTTTTCTCGTCCCTTCTTATCTACTGAACCCAGTGCTGTTGTCGCCGGCATCAGAACCTCTGGCAGCATTAATCTAATAATTGATAACAATACACAAGTTTTTTCAGGACTTCCCGCTTTTTCATCTCTTAATGGCGTGTCCTTTTGAGGCATAAACGGACCAACGCCGACCATCTCAGGCTGAAGCCCTTTTAAAAACATTAAATCCTTAACAAAATCCTCGTTTTTCTGTCCTGGCAAGCCTACCATAAAACCGGCGCCCACCTGAAAACCAATTTTTTTCAAGTCCTCTAAGCATCTAATTCTGTTTTTAAAAGACATTTTCGGATGCAGCTTTTCATATAATTCCTGTGAATTGGTTTCATGCCTTAACAAATATCTGTCAGCGCCAGCATCAAAATATCTTTTGTAACTATCAAAGCTTTTTTCGCCAATTGACAAGGTAATAGCTGTATCTGGATACTTTTCTTTAATTCCTTTTATCAACGCAACTATCTTATCGTCGTCGAAGTACTCATCTTCGCCTCCCTGCAGTACAAAGGTTCTATAACCAAGCTCGTATCCCAGCTCACAGCACTGCATTATCTGTTCATCAGACAGCCTGTATCTTTCCGCATTATAGTTAGATTTTCTAATACCGCAGTACATACAGTCTCTAAAACAATAATTTGTAAACTCAATAAGTCCTCTCATAAATACCTTTTTACCATAAATCTTTTCTTTTGTAGCAATAGCTTTTTCCTGGAGATACTCAATATCCTTTTCCGAAATATTATCAAGCAATTCTAAAAGCTCTTTTTCTCCCAGATTGTTTGTTTCATACAGTTGATCAATATATTCTCTTATCATTTTTACCTCACTTTTTTCAAACCTTCCTTCGATTATAATTGAATCTGCCTATTATTTCAAGAAGCTATTAACTATACAGTTGTGAAAGGTAAATCTCTTT
>DFYO01000023.1 GCA_002381865.1 Clostridiales bacterium UBA4080
TAAGATAAAGATTGCAGATTATAATTTCAACTATAACTGTAACTAAAAAACCTTACGGGAGGATTTTAAGAATGAAGAAGACATTGGCTATTATTTTATGTTTTGCAATGCTGCTTTCTGCTATGGCATTTGCGGGATGCTCTAAAAAAGAAAAACCTGCAGCTGGTGAGACAGATACTGCACCTGCAATTACAGAAACAATCAAGATCGGATTAATTATTCCAAGAACTGGACAGGTAGCACAGTATGGTATCGCAGTTGAGAATGCTGTTAATCTTGCAGTTGAAAAGCTTAATGCAGCAGGCGGAATCAGTGGACAAAAAGTAGAATTAGTAACCTATGATAACAAAGCTGATGTTGCTGAAACTATCAGTATTTACAACAGATTAGTTGACCAAGACAAGGTAAGTGCAATTATCGGACCGGTTATCAGCTCTACAACTCTTGCAGTAACTGAGCTTGCGCAAGAAGACGGGATTCCAATGATTACACCAACAGCTACAAACAAAGAGGTTACAATTGGCAAGGACTTTGTATTCAGAGCTTGTTATACTGACCCTTACCAAGGCGGAACAGTTGCTACCTTTGCTAAAGATAGCTTAAAAGCAACTAAAGCAGCAGTTTTATATAACTCAGGTGACGACTATTCAACAGGTTTAGCAGATGCATTCAAAGCTAAGTTTGAAGAAAATGGTGGAACTATCACTGATTTTGAAGGATATACAGCTGATGACAAAGACTTTAAAGCAGTATTAAATAAAATCAAAGGATCATCTCCTGAGGTATTATTTATTCCTGATTACTACAATACAGTAGGTCTTATTGCTGGACAGGTAAAAACAGTTGGACTTGATGTAACAATGGTAGGCGGAGACGGATGGGATGATGTTCAAAAGAAATATGCTGAAGTTGCAGAAGGCTCATACTTTGCTAATCACTATGCAACTGATGATACAGACCCAATCGTACAAAACTTTGTAACAGCATATCAAGAAAAATTCAATGAAACTCCAAACGCTCTTGGAGCACTTGGATATGATGCGGCTAATATCTTGCTCGAAGCAATTAAGAAAGCAAACAGTGTTGATGGAAAGGCTATTCAGGCAGCTCTTCAAGCAACTGACTTAGATGCAGTTGCAGGACACGTAACTTTTGATGAAAATGGTGACCCATTAAAAACTATCTCTATCATTAAGGTAGAGGGTGGCAAATTGAAGCTAGAAACAAAAGTTGGCGGTAAATAAAAAACCAATATTATATTTATACTTTATGACAAGCAAAGGGGGAAGGGTTCTCCCTTTGCTTTGCCATGAAGAAAATTAATTTGACGCAATATCATATTAGCACGATTTCGCTTTAATTCTTGAAAGCTACACAGTGAAAAGGGTATTTTGCTATAGTAAATTCTTAGTATCAATGAAAAGGGTTCAATTAATAAGCATCGATACTAAGAATTGTACATATAGCAAAATTTCAATAATAAATTTAAGGAGTGAAATAATGGAAGAATTCCTACAACAAATAGTTTACGGTATTAACGCAGGAAGTATTTATGCACTTATAGCATTGGGTTATACAATGGTGTATGGAATTGTAAAGCTTATAAACTTTGCACATGGAGATATTCTTATGATGGGGGCATACTTTGGATTTTTAGGAATGACAGCACTTGGCTTGCCGTTGCCCTTAGCAATATTGCTTTCTATGTTGGGATGCGCAATCTTTGGAGTTGTAATAGATAAAATTGCGTATAAGCCACTTAGAAATGCACCAAGAATATCTGCTTTAATTACAGCACTTGGAATAAGCTTGTTTTTAGAGAGCATGGCAGTTGTTGTCTTTGGATTGGAAGTTAAAAAGATGCCCGAAATTGCATGGCTTAAAGGTGAATGGGAGTGGAGCGGTATAATTGTACCAAAGGTAACTCTACTTATTGTAGTACTTTCAGTAATATGTATGATTGGCTTACACGTTATTGTAAAATACACTAAGGTTGGAAAGGCAATGAGAGCAGTATCAGAGGATATGCAGGCAGCAAAGCTTATGGGAATAAATGTTGACAGAACAATATCCATAACCTTTGCCTTGGGATCAGCGCTTGGAGCTCTTGGAGGAGTGCTGTACAGTATTGCTTATTATCAGGTAGAGCCATATATGGGGATTTTGCCTGGTTTAAAGGCGTTTGTTGCGGCGGTACTTGGAGGAATTGGAATTATACCGGGAGCGATGCTGGGAGGCTTTTTAATGGGGATTATTGAAAATCTGACAAAGGGCTTTATTTCCTCCACGTGGTCAAATGCAATCGTATTTGGTATATTAATATTAGTTCTTCTGTTTAAGCCATCAGGCATTTTTGGCAAAAATGTAAGAGAGAAGGTGTAGGTGGAAAATATGGAAAAAAAGAACAAAATAACAATTAAGAAAACAACCGCAAATAAAAAGGTTCAAGAATATTTTATTACCCTTGCAGGAATAATTCTCTTATATGTATTTATGAAGATATTCTTAGATATAACAGATAATAATTATATTGTTGCAATTATGATGGCGATTGGAATTAATATAATAGCAGCAGCAAGTCTTAATCTTGCAACAGGAATTCTTGGACAGCTGGCACTTGGACATGCTGGATTTATGGCAATAGGGGCATATACAGCAGCTATTTTTTCTAAGTACTTGATTAAAAACACTGACCTTCCAGACTGGACAGTGCTTATACTTGCAGTAATGCTTGCAGGGATAATGGCGGCGATTTTTGGAATAGCAATAGGAATTCCTGCACTTCGACTTAGAGGTGATTATCTGGGGATAGTAACCTTGGGCTTTGGTGAAATAATTAGAATTTCTATTTACAATATCAAGGAGATAGGAGGAGCCAGACCTGTTACAGGAATTAAAAATCTAGTTGGAATTGATGAAATGTTTATTCTTGTAGTTCTGGTAATGACAATACTCTATTTGATTATTCGCTCCAGACACGGAAGAGCAATTCTTTCAATTAGAGAAAATGAGATAGCAGCAGAGGCAGTGGGTATTCCGACCACCTTCTATAAAATTTTTGGATTTGCAACCTCCGCTTTTTTTGCAGGAGTTGCAGGAGCAGCGCTTGCATTTAATCAAAGACTGATTGACCCCAAAAAATTTACCTTTATGTTTTCGGTAGAGATATTTATTATAGTTGTACTTGGCGGGATGGGAAGCCTTACAGGAACTGTGCTTGCAGCGATATTGCTGGGAGTGCTTAATGAATGGCTGCATTTTATCGACCAGTTCAGACTAGTAATATACTCCCTGCTTTTAGTTATTATGATGATTTTAAGACCATCGGGGCTGCTGGGAACCAAGGAATTCTCACTTGCAAGGCTGGTATTTAAGCTTATAGGCAAGGATAAAGCCAATAAAACAAAAGAGGCATTAGCAGAGGGTGAAATACAAGAGCTTAATCAGCAGGAAGCTTCTCAAAAAACTGACAAGGAATAATGGAGGTAATACTATGGCATTGCTGGAAACAAAAAATTTAGGGATTACCTTTGGAGGACTTCGTGCCGTTGGTAATTTTGAAATATCAATAGGAGAGCATGAGCTGGTAGGCTTAATCGGACCCAATGGTGCAGGAAAGACTACAATCTTTAATCTGCTCACAGGAGTTTACCTTCCTACAGAGGGAGATGTAATTGTAGACGGGAAAAGCGTTGTGGGAATGAAGCCCTATCAGATTGTTACACAGGGACTTTCCAGAACCTTTCAGAACATTAGATTATTTAAGGACCTTACAGTAATTGACAATGTAAAGATAGCTTTTCATCAACAAATGAAATACGGTGTAGTAAATTCGATTTTCAGACTTCCCTTTACACGTTATTGGAAGGAAGAAGCAAAAATAGATAAAGAAGCAAGAGAGCTTCTGGCATTATTTAAAATGGAGCATGTTGCAGATAATCTGGCAAAGAACTTGCCCTACGGACAGCAGAGAAAGCTGGAAATAGCAAGAGCACTTGCAACTAATCCAAAGCTGGTATTATTGGACGAGCCTGCAGCAGGTATGAATCCTCAGGAAACCAAGGAGCTCATGGAAACCATTCATTTTATTCGAGATAAGTTTGATGTATCAATTCTGCTTATTGAGCATGATATGAGTCTTGTTATGGGTATTTGTGAGAGAATTATTGTAATTGATTACGGAATGATAATTGCACAGGGAACACCTGAAGAAATAAAAAATAATCCAAAGGTAATTGGCGCATATTTGGGTGCCTAGGAGGTGTAGATTTGTTAAAGGTAGAAAACTTAGAGGTTTATTATGGAGCTATTCATGCGATTAAAGGGATAGACTTTGAAGTAAACCAAGGAGAAATAGTAACGCTGATCGGTGCAAACGGAGCAGGAAAGACTACAATTTTACATACAGTATCTGGACTAATTAAGCCTAAAACGGGTACAGTAAAGCTTTTTGATAGTGAGATATCTTCTATTGAAGCACATAAGATTGTAGAGATGGGAATGGCGCATGTACCAGAGGGAAGAAGGGTATTTGCAAAGATGAGTGTACAGGAAAATCTTGAAATGGGAGCCTATACACGCAAGGACAAGGAGAATTTTGACGAGGACTATGAAATGGTTTTTCAAAAATTTCCAAGGCTTAAGGAAAGAAGAAAACAGCTTGCAGGAACAATGAGCGGTGGAGAGCAGCAGATGCTTGCAATGGCAAGAGCGCTGATGTCAAGGCCAAAGCTATTATTACTCGATGAGCCTTCTATGGGACTTGCCCCGATACTGGTTGATGAAATCTTCAATATTGTTCAGGAAATCAACAAAGCTGGAACAACGGTGCTTTTGGTTGAGCAGAATGCAAATAAAGCCTTATCAATTGCAAACAGAGCATACGTGCTTGAAACAGGAGCAATTGTATTATCAGGTAATGCCAAAGAGCTTATGCATGATGAACAGGTTAAAAAAGCATATTTAGGATAAAATAAAACCGGAGCCTTTATAATATAAAGCTCCGGTTATTTTAATACCTTAGATTTTTCCAAAACGTAAAGCAGCAGGAATTTTCGTATTCTGAGAAAAAACTAGCTGTTTTTCTTAACGGATAATATTTTGTAACCCTTTGACTCAAGATGCTTTACTATTTCATCGCTATCAAGAGTATTGAGTCGAATAATTATTTCTCCATTACTAGAATCATTAGCATAAAAATAATTAGAAACATGCGTTATATTTACATGAAAATTATTAATAGTAGAGGAGATATCAGCTAGTGTACCCATTTCATTTTTTGCCTCAATGGCAATTCTTGTACCAAAATCATTGGTGCCAACAATTTCAATAAAGGCGGAAATAATATCTGATTTTGTCAGTATGCCTTCAAGCACACCGCTTTCGCTTATAACGGGAAGAAAGTCTATGTTTTTTTCATCAAACAAAACTGCGGCTTCTTCAATAAGCATATCAGGCATACAGGTTACCAGCTCAGAGGTTTTAATCATAATATCGGCACAGGTGGTTTTGGATAAAACATAATTCAGCTCATATACACTAAGCGTTGTAGCCTTTGAGGGGCTGAATTCTGTAAGAACCTGCTCTGTAATCATTCCAAGGAGCTTCTTATCCTTAACAACGGGAAGCTGTGAAAAGCCTTTTTCTACCATAAGCTGAAATGCCAAAGAGAGAGAAGCCTCGGGAAATACAGTAATAATATCTGTAACCATTCTGTTTTTTACATACATAGTAACACCTCCAAAGCATATTTGTTAATAAAATTATAACACTTAGCACAAAAGCTGGCAACTAGAAAGGAGGCTTAGACAATTAATTCTAAAAGCCTAAACCTCCCTAGATATTCATTAGGATTACAATATTTTTTTTGTAAAGCTTATTCAACATGGGGTCAACCCCCTATAGCTACAAGAGCCTTCAAAGCATTATCTTTAATTAATAATTCGCTATGTTCATCGTAATAGCTTGAGTCAGCTACTCTAAATGGAACAGGCTCTCCATAATCTGATAAAGCGCCTCGTAAAACTCTTAATACGTTACGTTCTATTGAGTCCATAGAAAGAATTAAGTAATACTTGCCTTCCTCCCTGTCCAAATATAAAGAACTAGAGTCAATAGGGTAATGAAGTAATCTTGGTGCTATGTCAGTAATAGGATCTAATTTATCAAAACTATAAACCATATAGCTAGGAATATTAATTGATATTGGTTCATCAGGTCCGGTAGAATTTAATGCCTCTTCTTTTGAAATAGTACTTTTCTTTTTGAACTTTCTGGCATCTGAGACCGGCACACCTGTGAATTTATCTTCAAGCTCTTCAGGATTTTCAACCTTAGTAATAATAAGCATGATACTGTCAGTTGAAAGCGGTACTGCCTCGATCATTAATGGTACATTGTTGGCTTCAAATCCGAATTCGCTAGAGGCTTGATCCATCATATCCTTGAATAGCTCCTGTGCTTTTTCGGTACCATAGGCTAGCTCACTGACTTTGATTTCTCTTGAAAGCAAATCTCCCTTGTTTAGGATACACTTAATTTGATTGCTATTAACTTTCTCGATCTTCATATTATCACTTCCTTTCAGGTGTCAGTATTTCTTATAGTATATATCGGTACACTTATGTTATAGATTTATAGTGCCTATGATATTTTTGTAAGCCGCTTAAATACTATGTTATACAACACATAAAGCCTTCTGTATTACGAAATAACAAGTTTATAAAAACAAAACATTGTTATCTGGTAAATACATTATATTGCAATTACTTAAAAGTGTAAAGTATTTATGGCAACAAAGAATATGAACAAATTATGAGAAAAAAAACACAGGGGGACGGTTCGAAACACAGGGGGACGGTTCTTTTGTGTTCTTTTTGAACACAGGGGGACGGTTCGAGATTACTGAAAAAGCCGGGTTTGCCAAATTTAATCAATGAATCTATGCGGGTTTCAGGGCACAAAAACAAATAAAAACAGACTTTTTCACTGGTCTCGGACGGTTCGAGACCAGTGAAAAAGTCAAAAGA
>DFYO01000024.1 GCA_002381865.1 Clostridiales bacterium UBA4080
AAAGGCCTCTTTTTCACTGGTCTCGAACCGTCCCCCTGTGTTCGTCCCCCTGTGTTGCAGTCCCCCTGTGTTGAAGAACCGTCCCCCGTGTTAAAAATATTATTCTAAAAAGCTCGCAAATAATATATAATAAAAAGTATCAAAGCTATACAGAACTAAAACACTATACTCCTTTATTAATTTTGAGGGAGCAAAAATACAAGCCTATTTTAGTTAGGAGGAAGTATGAAAAGATTTATAGATGAAGGATTTTTAAAAAACAAGCTCAAATATTTTTTGCAGTGTTTAATAGTAACACTCTTTCTCTTAGTTATTTTATTGCTGTTTGATTTTGTTTTAAAGCTTTCGTTAGTTGCATCAATCGGGGCTACCTGCTTTATTATTTTCACCGGTCCGCATAAAAATGCATCAAAGTACCATTATATTTTAGGTGGTTATAGTGTTGGAGCTATTATGGGAACCCTATGCTCCTTTGCACAATTAAGCTCGCATTTGCCTGTTGGGATGTGGGGAGCCTTTGCTATAGGACTTAGTGTGTTTTTTATGGTGGTACTTAACTTTGAGCATCCGCCTGCGGCTGCCTTTGCCCTGTCTATTGTGTCAGAGGGCTTTGCAATTCAAACCTTGTTTGTTGCTTTTTCAATTGTAGGCTCCATGCTTATTGTGAGAAAGCTTTTAAGAGGCTGGTTAATAGACTTGATATAGCATAATAATAAAACTATTAGATGCTAAATTGCCACTAAGGTAAAGAGGACAAGTGCGTTACAAATTTGTAGCAATTATAAATGGGAAGCTAACTTAAATAGAGCATAATAATAGAAAAGAATAATATAATTCTCACTATGTATATAAAAAAAGCTTTTGATTTTGTGTAAATGGGGATATAATAGTAAAGATATAAGTTAGATTTGTTTTTAAAGTATGTTAAAAAAACAATGAACAAAAAAATAGAAGATAGTAAGGAGACGAATATGGGTAAAACGATAGCAGAAAAAATATTTGATGCGCATAGAGTTAATATGCCATTCCCAGATACGCATGTATTGAAGCTGGACAGAGTATTCTGTCATGAAATTACTACACCGATTGCTATTACAGATTTAATGGCAAGGGGTATGGACAGAGTTTTCGACCCTACAAAAATTAAGGCAGTTATTGATCATGTAACTCCTGCAAAGGACTCAAAAACTGCAGAGCAGGGTAAAATTCTTCGTGAATGGGCAAAAAGACATAATATCAAGGACTTTTTTGATATTGGAAGAAATGGAGTTTGCCATGCAATATTCCCTGAAAAAGGCTTTGTAAGACCGGGCTACACTGTAATTATGGGTGATTCACATACCTGTACACATGGTGCCTTTGGAGCATTTGCAGCAGGAGTTGGAACAACTGACTTAGAGGTAGGAATACTTAAGGGAGTTTGTGCATTTCATTTCCCTAAAACTATTAAGGTTGTTTTAAATGGAAGCTTAAAGCCAGGAGTATATGCAAAAGATGTTATATTATATGTTATAAAAGAGCTTACAGTTAATGGCGCAACTAATATGGTTATTGAATTTACAGGACCTGTTGTGGATGCTATGTCTATGGAAGCTAGAATGACCTTGTGTAATATGGCAATTGAGGCTGGTGGTACCTGTGGAATTTGCTATCCTGATATGACTACAGTGGATTATCTATGGAAGTTTATTCAAGAGGAATTTGCTACTAAGGAAGAGGCTCTTAAGGATTTCTCCAAGTGGAAATCTGATGAAGATGCTGAATATGAGAAGGTATTAGAATATGATGTTACAAGTCTAGAGCCAATGGTAACCTTTGGTTTTAAGCCTGATCAGGTAAAAACAGTTCAAGAAATGGAAGGCACTAAGCTTGACCAGATATACATTGGAAGCTGTACAAATGGAAGAATTGAAGACCTTAGAGTTGCGGCGGCTATATTAAAGGATAAGAAAATCAGCGATGATGTTCGTGCAATTGTCAGCCCGGCTACTCCGGATATTTATACTATGGCATTAAAAGAAGGATTAATTGAGATATTCCAAGAAGCGGGCTTCTGTGTAACTAATCCTACCTGTGGAGCATGTCTTGGTATGAGTAATGGTGTATTAGCAGCAGGGGAGACCTGTGCTTCAACAACAAATCGTAATTTTAACGGAAGAATGGGCAAGGGTGGAATGGTTCATTTGATGAGTCCTGCATCTGCAGCGGCTTCAGCCATCGAAGGAAAAATTGTCAATTCACCATTATATAAAGCTTAAGAAATGGAGGAAACTATGAAGAATTTTAGCGGAAAGGTATTGTTTTTAGATAGAAGCGATATCAATACAGATGAAATAATTCCGGCAAAGTATTTAACGGAAATAACTAAGGAAGCGTTAAAGCCTTATTTGTTAGAGGATTTAACACTTGAAGGATTTAATAACAGCGAAGATATTAAGGATAAGGTAGTAGTAGTTACAAGAGAAAATTTCGGTTGTGGTTCTTCAAGAGAGCATGCTCCTTGGGCACTTGAGGTAAATGGAATTAATGTTGTAATTGCTGAAAACTTTGCAAGGATTTTCAGACAAAATATGTATAATTGCGGAATGATGGCAATTGAGCTTCCAAAGGAAAAAATCGCATTTTTGTTTGACACCTTTGCAGGTAAGGAAACAACAATTAGTATTGATATTGAGAAGGACATAATTAAGGTTGAAGCTTCAGACAAGAGTGAAGAGCTTGAATTTTCAATTGGAGAATTTGATAAGACCTTAGTAAAAGAAGGCGGATGGGTTGGCTACGCAGATAATAACTACTAGAAAACCAATATTTTAATAAAAACAAAATAGCATTAAGCATATCAAAGCGATATTTTTTGTATAGATTACAAAAAATATCGCTTTTTTCAGTTTGATTTAAGGTTAGAGGAATAAAATGAACATAACAAGAAAAAAACAAGGAGGCTGAATTTATGGGACAGTCAGCATTTAAAAGAGTAGAAAAAAAATATCTGCTAAATAAGCATCAATATCAAGCTGTTTTAAATCGGATTAGCAATTATATGGATATGGACAGATTTGGAAAGCATAAAATCTGTAATATATATTATGATACAAAAACCGATGAGCTTATTAGGAATTCGATTGAAAAGCCGGTTTACAAAGAAAAGCTAAGAGTTAGAAGCTATGGAATTCCGAAGGAGGATAGTAAGGTTTATGTTGAATTGAAGAAAAAATATAAAGGTATTGTTTATAAAAGAAGGCAGGAAATGAGTTATAGTGAAGCTAGATTGCTTCTTGAAGAGGGGAAAATGTTTTCTGAAAAAAGTCAGATAGTAAAAGAGATAGATTGGTTTATGCGATTTTATGAGCCATATCCAAAAACCTTCATTGCGTATGACAGAATTGCATTTTGCGGAAAAGATAATCCGGATTTGAGACTGACTATAGATAGCAATATAATTTGCAGGAATATAATTTTAGATTTGAGGAAGGGAGTATGGGGAAAAGCCTTGCTTAGAAAGGAAGAGTATCTGATGGAAATAAAAATAACAGGAGCAATGCCTTTATGGCTTGCAGGTATTTTGTCAGAGAACAATATTTATCAGACGTCATTTTCAAAATATGGCAAATGGTATATGGAGAATATTAATCAGATAGATTATAAAGGAGGAGTTATTTGTGTTTAACAGTATATTATCAGTGGTATCAGAAACTCAGGCACTTGAAATAAGCAGCTTTATAGAATGTACTATTGCATCCTTAATATTGGGGGTTATTATTGGCTTTATTTATATGTATAAAAACAATTATTCAAAAAGCTTTGTGATTACCTTGGCATTAATGCCTGCTATTGTACAGGTAATAATTATGATGGTAAACGGAAATATCGGAACCTCAGTTGCAGTAATGGGGGCATTTAGTCTTGTTAGGTTTAGGTCAATTCCGGGCAGTGCAAGGGAAATCGGAAGCATTTTTATGGCGATGGCAGTAGGGCTGGTAACGGGAATGGGCTATATAGGAGTTGCAGTTATATTTTTATTAATAATAGGTGCAACAATTATCCTTTTATTTACAGTTAGGTTTGGAGAAAAGACCACAAATGAGCGAGAGTTGAAAATCATAATTCCGGAAAATCTAGATTATGCAGATGTATTTACGGACCTATTTGAAAAATATACAAAGAAGGCTTCATTAATCAGAGTCAAAACAACTAATATGGGAAGTCTTTATGAGCTGTACTATCAAATTGAGTTAATAAACAACAGTAAGGAAAAAGCAATGATAGATGAAATCAGATGCAGAAATGGAAACTTAAATATTATGTGTGGGAAAGCACAATATTCAACAGATATATTATAGGAGCGTGAAAAAATGAAAAACAGAACAAAAAAAATAATCGCAGGCAGTATTATTATGGCTTCATTAATTACGGGCTGTGCAACAGATGCTGATAAAACAAAAGCAACACAAGCAGAGACATTTTATGAAGGTATGATAACAATGGAATATAGCGAGAGAGACAAAGATGCGACTTATGATGAAGAAACTGCAGTGAAAATTGTGCTTAACAAAACAAGTGCAACAATTGAAGGTAGTGGCGCAGTATATAAAGAAGGGAAAATAATTATTTCACAGGAGGGTACCTATATTGTTTCGGGAACTCTTGATGATGGGCAAATACTTGTTGAAACCGAGAAGGATGAAAAGGTTCAGCTGGTTTTAAATAATGCAAATATTACTAATAAAAGCGGGAGTGCAATATATGTTAAGGAAGCAGATAAAGTGTTTTTAACACTTGCAGAAACAAGTAAAAACTCAGTGTCTGATGGGGCTGAATATTCCGCTGAAGAAGGTGAGGATAGAATAAATGCAGCAATTTTTTCAAAAGCAGATTTAACAATAAATGGAAAAGGGGCGTTAAGCGTAAATGCAAATTACAAGCATGGTATTTCCTCAAAGGATGATTTGATTATTACCGGTGGAGCTTATACAATAAATAGTAAAGCGGATGCAATAAAGGGTAAGGATTGTGTTGCAATATTAGATGGAAGCTTTAATATTACAGCTGGGTCAGATGGGATTGAGGCATATCTTGAAAATGAAGAAACGGAAGCAACAACTGAAGTAGCTACAGAAACAACTAAGGAAACATCAACTGAAGTAGCTACAGAAACAACTAAGGAAGCATCAACTGAAGCAGCTACTGGCTATGTTGTAATTGATGGTGGAAGCTTTAATATTAAGTCAGCAAAGGATGCAATTATAGCAGAAGGCATTTTGCAGATTACTGACGGAGAGTTTAATATTGTTACGGGTGGGGGAAGTGCTAATGCAACAGCAAAAATAAATGATGATTTCCAAAGACCGGTAATGACGGATGAAAACGGTAATGTAATAGAGCCTCCTATGTGGGATAATCAAGATAATAAAAGACCGGTTATGAAAGATGAAGATGGAAATATAATCGAGCCGCAGCTGCCAAGAGAAAATGATGGAAGGCAAAGACCGGTTATAAAAGATGAAAATGGGAATGTTATCACTCCGCAGAGGCAAAAGGATAGTCAGGCTAATGATACAACACTAGCAGCAGAGGGAGCTGATACAGAAAGTGTAAAGGCTTTAAAGGCAACAGGAAGAATATATATTACAGGCGGGGTTTTTAGTATTGACAGCCTTGATGATGCAATACATTCAAATATTAGTGTAAGCTTATCTGAGGGAGCATTTGATATTCAAAGCGGAGATGATGGAATTCATGCGGATGAAAGTATTGCAATAGATGGAGGCAAAATAAATATAGCTAAAAGCTATGAGGGGATAGAAGCATCTAAAATAGTTATCAATGAGGGAGAAATTAATATTAAAGCTAGTGATGACGGAATTAATGCCGCAGGAGGAAATGATTCAATAGCAACAAACAGCAGAAATATGCAGGACCAATTTAAGGCTGTTGAAGGAGTAGAGATTACTATTAATTCAGGAACAGTATCCATTGATGCTAATGGGGACGGAATTGATTCTAATGGAGAGCTTGCAATAAATGGTGGGAAAATTATTGTAAGCGGACCGCTTAGTAATGCAAATGCAGCAATAGATTATAATGGCGAGGTTATTATTAAAGCTGGAACAGTAATTGCAGGAGGAAGCAGCTCGATGGCTGAAAGCTTTTCTGAAACGAGTACACAGGCAAGTATTATGGTGAATTTTGGTACCACAATCAAAGCCGGGACAATAATAGCTTTAACAGATGAAAAGGACAATACGATTATTTGCTATAGCTCAGAAAAGGATATTCAAAATATTGTAATAAGCTCAGCAGATGTTAAGTTAGGTAGCAGCTATAAGCTATATTTAGGGGGCAGTAATACAGGAATAGCAGTAAATGGCATTTTTGAAGAAGGGACATATACCAAAGGAGAGCTTAAAACTACAATTAAAGTGGCTAGCCTTGTGACAAAAATATCTGAGGATGGATCAGAGTACACCAGAAGTATGAAAAAATAATGCTTTAAATTATTGATAATTTGCTTAGTAATATCTTTAGCAATATGATAAAATAGTTGATGTGTTAATCGAAGAGTGAACACAATTAAAAAAAAGAAATAAAGAAATAATGGAGGAATATTTATGAAAAGCTATTTTAAAATATTTGGATTAACAGCATTAACTATAGCACTATTATCAGGATGTATGATTAAACAGACTTCTCCACAGACTATATCGGGAAACAATTCAATTCAAAAGGTGGAGGCAGTTACTACAGCATCTATTGTTGATGATGCACAGGCAGTAATTGATGGACTTAGCTCAGAGGGAGTATGGCTGGTATGTACCTTAAATGATATTGTAACTGATAGAGAGATTGTTGTTGAAGGAGAATTCCACGATAAGGGAGATGACAGCAAGCGTATTTATAGAAAACTGGCGCTATGCACGCAAGATGAGGATCATAAGATTATTCAAAGCTTCAATCTGACAGCGCCTAAAATGACAGTAAAAAGTGAGAATTTTAGAATTCACGGGGGAACCTTTATAGGAGATGTATATGTAGAAGCAAAAGGCTTTATTGTAAGCAAGGAAACCAAGGTAGAGGGCAATATATACTTTGCATCCCAGGAAATTATGGATTCCTTTGTTCTTGAAGAAACAGGTGAAATTACAGGGAAAAAAGAGTTAGTAAAATAATAAATCGCAATAAAAGTTTGTATGTCAAAAATAAAAAATAGCAAATAAAAGTCAGGCTTAAACTATATGCACCTAGAATCGTGGGTGCATTTTATTTAGGAAGAACATAGCGTCAAACTAACGTACCGAATGCCGAAAAACGGGAAGTTTCAATAAAAGTTTACGCGCGAAAAAGTTCTTGACATCTTATGAGGGGGGGGGGTATAATATACCATGTTGGTGAAAAAAATAACCAACTTAATCTAAAAAGCAATATGAGGTGGGGAATATCTGAAATTTTCCACGAAAAATTGATAGTAGTAAGCTTTAATGCAATTTTATATTTATTATTGTGGTCTTGTATATACAAGAATACAATTAATCTAATAGTTTATTAACTTGTTAAAAATATTCACATCATTAATTAAGAAGGTCTTGGGAGAGGGAAGGCAGCAAATCAGAAAAGAATGGATTTG
>DFYO01000063.1 GCA_002381865.1 Clostridiales bacterium UBA4080
ATGGAGGATATTATTAAGGCCAGTGAAAACAACATTAAAATTCTTCTAGTTAGAAAATTCTTCATTTATTCTACCTCAAATTTATATCCTACTCCATAAACTGTCAGCAGATTCCATCTTACGTTTTCCTGTGGCAGCTTTGCTCGTATTCTTTTTATATGTGTGTCTATAGTTCTAGTGTCTCCATAATAATCATAGCCCCAAATTCTGTTCAAAATCTGCTCTCTTGTAAAAACACGTCCTGGATTTGAAGCCAATAGATAAAGGGTTTCTACCTCTTTTGGTGTCGAAATAATTACCTTGTTTTCATATTTGACCTGGTATTGCTTTAGACTGACCTCTAGCTTGTCAAAATGCAAGGTAGCCTCCTTGCCTTCCTTAACATTTTCATTTACTCTTCTCAACACTGCTTTTATTCTAGCTACAACCTCTCTCGGGCTAAAGGGCTTTACAATATAGTCATCTGCCCCTATCTCTAAGCCTATAATTTTATCTATTTCCTCTCCCTTTGCAGTAAGCATAATTATTGGCAGTGAATACTTTTTCCTTATCTCTCGACACACATCAAGTCCGCTTAGCTTAGGCATCATAATATCAAGCACCATAATATTGGGCTTGAATTCTTCAATCAGATTAAGCGCCTCTTCTCCGTCAAAGGCAGACATAATCTCAAAATTTTCCGTTTTCAAATAAATTTTTAGGGACTCGTGGACTATTGGATCATCATCACATATTAAAATTTTTGTAAGCACTTTCTATTTCCTCCCTTATTAGTATGGATTTGCTATATATTTATATTGATTATAATATTATTCTTCTTTATTCTCGTTCATTTTTCTTCTTTTGGTATTTTATCAATTGCTGCTGGTCTTCTATCTCAAGCTGCTTTTCTCCTGCCATCTTTTCTAAATGATGCTGAAATTCGTGCAGTACTGTTTTTCTAAGCTTGTTCTTAATTCGTCCCTTCCCTGCATCACTATAAATCTTTTCAAAGGACCCGTAATATATAAAAATCTGTTTGCCCATTTGCCTACTAACAGAATATTCACCCATAACATATAAGTCATCACCCTCGCTTTTTGGGTGGAGCTTTGCTTTCTTTTTTAATATTATTCCGCCATTTAATTCTTTAAAAAATTCCACCGGTAATTCCTCTGCAATTTCATCTAATAATTCACTGAATTCTTCAATTGAAATCAATTGTTTTTACCTCCCTGTGGAAAAGAATTGTTTCTCCTCTTGTATATTAACATACTTAGTCAACAAAAAAAAGCTGATTATCATTATTATTCCGACAATCAGCTTACACACCCCCAGCAGGAATCGAACCTGCAACTAGCCCTTAGGAGGGGCTTGTTATATCCATTTAACTATGAGGGCATTTTATGTGCATTAACAATTTTACCACTTTCTTCATATATGTCAAGCTTTCGTTTCAAATTCTATCATTCCATGTACCCAGCTAGTTCCCTTAAAGCGCATTCCCTTGCTTGGGGTACCTACAATATCCTTTTCATTAATATACAAATCAATGTATAGGTTCATACAGCTTATTCCAAGAATATATATTTGCTCATCAGTAAAGCGGTTTGTTGCTTTTGTAACCTCTTCAATTGTTCCAAGTAGAGAATATATATCATCATGCTCTCCAAGCGGAACAAAGAAGCCCTCT
Source organism: Clostridiales bacterium UBA4080 (assembly GCA_002381865.1). Classification (GTDB taxonomy): domain Bacteria; phylum Bacillota; class Clostridia; order Lachnospirales; family Vallitaleaceae; genus UBA4080. The sequence continues at coordinate 1,673 of DFYO01000063.1, forward strand.
AATATACTTAACAAATCTTCCTCTTTAAGCCTTTCCTGTAATATTTCTGAAGACTCGATAGCTTCTTCTTCGAGCATTTGAATCGCTTCCTCATCTCCCTGACGTGCTTTTTCAATTAGCTCTTCTCTATACTCATCCTCGTCTTCTTCAATATCCATATCCTCTTCATCTTTTTCAATCGGCAAAATAACCGTTCCCTCTACAGAAAAAGCGACTAATCTGACTCCTTCAATATACGCATCCTGCTGTTCATCTATTTCAAGGTAATCTATTACATTCTGCAAAAAAAATGTAACTGGTGTACCTGAACGGCTTTCTTCACAATACGCATTATATACATCCTTTTTGCTACCCTTTACAACATCTACCTCGTGGGTATCTGTAAGGTTGCTTCCGACTGCATAGGGAACTAATGAATAAACTGTAAGCTCTTCGTTTTTGCTTAAAGCGCCTCTGACAATTAATCCAAAATCCCTTCCATATTCCTTATAATACTCAACCTTAATTTCGTCTGTTTTATAATTAGAAATATATCTGTTGCTGGATGTCTCAATAACATCTGTTACCAGCTTTTCTGCCTTTTCCTTTGAATTATATTCACTGAAGCCAAGGGCTGAAATATAGAGCATCATAATGTCCTACCCCCTAATATTTTAGTATGATTGATGTTGATTTTTGTCATTTTATTTGATAAACAGCTTTTTCCCGTTTTCATAGGTCTTATCAATAACTTCCTGAACCGAGATTTCTTTTATTTTTGCAATTTCTTCTGCAATATACTTGAGATTTCTGGAATCATTTCTCTGTCCCCTATTCGGTACGGGTGCTAGATATGGTGCATCAGTTTCAATCAACAAATAATCCAACGGAATTGCTTTAACTACTTCTTTTAAGGTTTTAGCATTTTTGTAGGTTACAACTCCTCCTACTCCAATATAGAATCCCAAATGAATATAGCACTCTGCCATTTCACGACTTCCTGAAAAGCAGTGAACTACTCCTCCGACATCATAAGCTCTTGATTCCTTGATTATATCATAGGTATCCTTTGAAGCTTCTCGGCTATGCACAATAATTGGTAGCTCCATTGCTTTGGCTAGATTAATCTGCTCTCTAAACCATAGCTTTTGTACTTCCTTAGGAGAATTTTCATAGTGATAATCCAGTCCTATTTCTCCAATAGCTACTACTTTATTGTATGCCGCAAGGCCCATAAGAATATCAATGTCACTATCTAGCATTTTGACTACATCGTGAGGATGCACACCTACTGAAGCATACATAAAATCATATTTTTTGGAAAGCTCAACGGCTTTAACACTTGACTTCATATCTGCTCCAACATTGATTATGGCAGCAATTTGTTCCTGTCTCATTGCTTCTACTAATTCTTCTATATCCTCTGAAAACTGTTTGTCATCATAATGTGCATGGCTTTCAAAATACATATATTTCACCTCATTCTTTATTTGACCAAAGCTCCCTCAGAGATATCTTCGTCTACTGTAGCTATTTTGAGGTTTCCTTCCTTATCTGAGGCTGCAAGAATCATTCCCTCTGATAAAACACCTCTGAGCTTAACGGGCTTTAAATTAGCAATAACAAGTACTTTTTTACCAATTAATTGCTCTGGTGTATAATAATTAGCTATTCCTGATACTATTTGTCTAACCTCGTTGCCTATATCAATCTTTGATACCAAAAGCTTATCAGAGCCCTCAAGCTTTTCGCTTTCAATTACCTTTCCTACTACTATTTTAAGCTTAGCAAAATCCTCAATTCCTATTAAGCCATCTTTACTTTCTTCAGCTTTACTATCTGTTTTATCCGCTGTTTTTTTTTGCTTTGAATCTTTTTTCGCTTCTTTTTTTGTTTCTATATTTTTTGTTGCTTCTTCATTTTCATCTGCATTTTTTGCTTCAATTTCTTCAAGTATTTTTTTCTCATCTATTCTTGCAAATAAAACCTCCGCAGTTCCAACCGCTCTGCCGGGCTTAGTTCCTTCAAAGCTTTCTAAAGAGTCAAAGTCAAATTCATCTGCATTTAATTGGCTTTTTATCTTTTCTGATGTTTCTGGCATAAATGGTGACAGCAGTACCCCTGCAATTCTTATCGCCTCTAACAAATTATATAGTACTGTTTGCAGTCTTTCTTTTTGTGTTTCATCTTTTGCCAAAATCCATGGGCCTGTTTCATCAATATATTTATTGCTTCTTCTTAAGAGTGTCCAGATTTCATCCATAGCATCTGAAACCCTTAGGTCTTCCATCTTAGCCTCTACACGACCTTTTGTACTGCAAGCCAGACTAATCAGTTCCTCATCCACTTCTTCCTTTTGAACTGGCTCTGGAATTATTCCATCAAAATATTTGTTTACCATTGCTACCGTTCTGTTAACAAGGTTTCCTAAAATATTGGCTAAATCAGAGTTAATCCTAGCAATTAACAGCTCATAGGTAAGTGTTCCGTCCTGTGCAAAGGGCATTTCATGCAAAACATAATAACGTACAGCATCAACGCCAAATAGGTCAACCAGCTCTCGTGCATATATTACATTTCCCTTTGATTTAGACATTTTATCTGCGCCAACCATAAGCCAAGGATGACCAAATACCTTTTTAGGAAGCTCAACCCCTAAAGCCATAAGCATGATTGGCCAGTAAATTGTATGAAATCTTAAAATATCCTTTCCTATTAAATGAACATCCGCAGGCCAGTATTTGTTAAATAGCTCGCCATTTTCTCCCTCCGGATTATATCCCAAGCCTGTGATATAATTTGAAAGAGCATCAATCCACACATAAATTACATGCTCATTATCAAAGGATACTGGTATCCCCCAATTAAAAGTAGTTCTTGAAACACACAAGTCCTGAAGCCCTTGCTTTAAGAAGTTATTAATCATCTCATTTTTTCTTGACTCTGGCTGAATAAAATCAGGATTTTCTTCAATGTGCTTCATTAGCTGCTTTTCATATTTGCTAAGCTTAAAAAAATAAGCTTCTTCGCTCGCTTTTTCTACAGCTGCCCCACAATCGGGACACTTTCCGTCCTCTACCTGTGATTCTGTAAAAAAGGATTCGCAGGGAGTGCAGTACCAGCCCTCATAGCTTCCCTTGTAAATATCCCCTTGGTCATAAAGTTTTTTGAATATTTTACTTACTGTTTCTTCATGCTCTTTATCTGTTGTTCGGATAAATTTATCATAGCTTGTATTCATAAAGTCCCATATTTCTCGAACCTCAGCTGCTATTTTATCTACATGCTCTTTTGGTGTTATATTTTCTGCTTCTGCTTGAAGCTGAATTTTTTGGCCATGCTCATCTGTCCCTGTCATAAAAAACACATCATAGCCAGCAAGCCTTTTGAACCTGGCAATACTGTCTGCAAGCACTGCTTCATAAGTATTTCCGATGTGCGGTGTTCTGGATGTGTATGCAATTGCTGTTGTAATATAGTAGGGTTTCTTACCCATTGTTATTCCTCCGTTCAAAACAAAAATAATTTTTCTCTGTAAACCTATTCATATTATATATTCAAACCCTTTAAAATGCAAAGGATTTCATACTACGTATTTCTTGTATCTAAAAGGTTTTTCGACTTCTCTGAGTACATTTGTGCCAGCTCATACTCCTCTATTTGCATATAGCATTTGCTTAGCTCTTCATAAATCATAAGCAATACACTATTATAGGTTTTTCCTTTGTAATAGTCAATTGCCTCCAGCAAATAACAGTTGTGAAAGGTAAATCTCTTT
>DFYO01000031.1 GCA_002381865.1 Clostridiales bacterium UBA4080
ACAAGCTCCTCATAAGCCCCATACCCATATAAGACACCTATAGAGTCAATATCATTATCCTTTGCCCCTAAAATATCCTGCTCACGGTCACCTATCATAATAATCTCGCTCTTATCCTTAATATTAAGATTATCTATCGCATACTTAATAATATCCTTCTTTTTACTTCTGCTTCCATCCATTGTTGCAGCTCCGACAAATTCAAAATATTTATATATGTCAAAGTGTTTTAAAATTCTGACTACAAATTCCTCTGGCTTTGAGGTCGCAAGTACAAGTATTTTTTTTTGAGCTTTTAATTTCTCTAGTAATTCTATAATACCTTCATAAAGCTTGTTCTCTAAAATACCCGTTTCTCTAAAATATTCTCTGTAATAAAAAACCGCTTTTTCTGCTTGTTCCTCAGAAAAGCCATAGTATTTAATATAAGATTCGATTAATGGTGGCCCAATAAACTTAAATAGCTCAGTTCTGTCCTTTTCCTCAATGCCAAACTTTTTTAAGGAATAAATTACTGAGTTAGTTATTCCTATTCCGGGATCTGTCAAGGTTCCATCCAAATCAAAAAAACAATACCTATACATTTATTTTCTCCTTGCATTTGTCAGTTGTATGTAATATAAAGTCTTATAACTCTTAGCATTTACCTCCACAGGAACAGTTACCCCTGCTTTTTCCTTCAAAAAATTCTCTTAAATTTTCTGGTAACTCATAGCTAATATTATTAGTACAACCTTCCTCATTTCTAGCAAAGATATTTTTAAGAATGTCATTAGCAATCATTTCTTTTGGTGGCACTTCAAATGTTTTTCCATCATATTCAAATACTCTGCAATCCACCTCTGTGCCACTAATATCGCTACAACAGCCACAGCTGTTTTCTTCCACAGAAGCACAAATATCCTTGCCATTAACTCTGATTGTTGGGGAAGACAAAAACCCATAGCGTTCTGCCAATTCTTTTGTTTCCATTTCGACCTTGTTATACTCAACACTATATCCACTTAAGTTAAGTGTCGGGGTAATAATATCCATTACTTCATCAAGAATTTTGTCTGTTCCAATACATCTCTCACAAGAACTAAGGTCAAGATATAAATATTCAACTAAAACAACTTTTTCCCTTTCTTGACTGCAACCACAGGAACAGCATGATGTATCTACTTTTTTATTAATATTATCCATATATAATTTCCTCCATAATTATGTTTTCAATCTATATTGTAATTCTTTTGAATTCCTAAGGTGACAAGGGAATGATACGTAGACGGGATTGTTATCACCCCTTGTCATCGCAAACAGAGTGCCCAATTTATAAGAGCACTCTGTTTGAAACTCTAATTAATTATTAATCAATTTTGATTCCACTAGCAAATTCTTAATAGCTTGTGCTGCTTCTGCATAAGTCAACTTTGATTTCGGTGAAATTGTTGTTGTACTAGTTCCGTTAAACACATGTGCTGAAAGCACTTCTTTTACATTGCTTTTTGCCCAACTGCTTACATTTACAAAGTCTTTATATTTTTGATATCTTGTTGTATCACTACCGGTAAGCTTTGTAAGCTTCATGGCTCTTTGGTACATTACCATTGCTTCTTCTCTTGTAATTTCTTGATCTGGTTTAAAGGTTCCGTCAAGATAACCTGTTATAATCCCATAGTCATTAGCGATTAAAATTGCAAGGATTCTTTCTTCATTAATACTAACATCTTTAAAATTATTCTTATGCGTAGAACCCTCTCTGTAAAGCCCTAAAGCTCTTACAATATACTCTGCAAAATCCGCTCTTGTTATTGCTTTGTTAGGCTCAAATGCTATAGCTTGCTCCGCTCCCATCAGCTGCTGTATTCCAGCCTGCAAAGGTGTATCCTACTCTGGTAAGACTTCCTGTATTCCCCAGTACCGTTACTGTATCTCCATTTATATAGCTATTGCCGTCAGTCGGTACGGAGCCTCCCGTATTTGTATTTCCATTATATGTAACACTATACGTAGGAGGGACTGCATCAGAAAAATCAACATCATCAATATCAATGTCTAAATCTGCTCCCGTCATACGAACTTCATCAATATATTGCCAACTAGCATCTCCTGCTACATTAAAGGTTGTAAAACTTGCCGTAGTAGCAGAGCTACTTGAAACTTCAGCATTGTCTCTATAACCCTTTATTGTAACTGTAGTATCCCCAAGCCCTGTGGATATAACAAAACTATTGAGCTTAAACTCAGAGCCATCCGAGGTTTTAAAGGTTACCTGTGTTGTGTTATTAACACCAGAGGATCTGTATCCAAGAGCATAATCTACTCCTGCAGCTATATTCCCATCATTAACAATGTTAATATTAAGTCCTCCAGAATCATTGGTGGTATAGGTTACCCCATTAAGAGTATAGATCTGTGTGCCTTTATCTCCTACACCTGCACTATCAAAATTTTCATCTAATGGTGTACCAAATGACTTTATTGGTATAACTATTAATAAAGTCAAAAAACAAATACTGTGCACAATCTTGATATGATATTTCTTTTTTTCATAATTTTGCCTCCTTTTGTTTTTAGGTAGTGTCAAGTATGACACCACT
>DFYO01000021.1 GCA_002381865.1 Clostridiales bacterium UBA4080
AGCATAGCGACGGCGAGCAAGAATCGTGATATAGCCGAGTCAGGTTGAAGCTGGTGTTAGGTGTTTCATAATAATCTCTATTGGGTTTTCATACCTTTGCATTAATTTATGCACCAGAGTATGGCAGTTCGAGCATAGGGGAATTAAATCTGTCTGAGGATTACATGTTCTAATTCCTGATGAAATAGGAATGATATGATGTACTTCAATGCAATTATACTTAATACCATCAATTTCTAATTCTTCAAAACCGCATATTTTGCATTTTTTACCATGTATCTCCAATGCTAGCAGCTTATTTTCAATTGATCTTTCATATCGAATATGAGATTCAATTAATTTATTTCCTTCAATAATAGAATTGACTTTATTTTCAAATATTTCTATATTTTCAGAAGAAAATTTCGACCAATCATTTGATATTTGTCCTTCAAAAAACAATCCTTCATATTTTATTGGTGCATTATATTCAATATCATCATTCAATATTCTTTCATAGGAAAATGGATATTTTTCTATGCTTATTCTTTTATCTGTTTCTTTGCTTTGTTCATATAATATACCAAATCCATGGAAACGGCCTTTTTTAAAGTCACCTTTGTAAATAATTTCATCAGGACTAAATAATATTCCTCTGCCATCAAAAAGACCGTTAGAATATTCACCAATATAGCCAAAAGTACCCTTTTTATTCAAAACATAATGCATACCATTCAGTGGGAGATCAATCGACTCATTAATATCAAAAATATATCCGATGGAATCAACAAACTTCCAAAACAATGTATTTTCAATCATATTTATCCTCTGCGCGTAGCGTCATTCTAACATATTCTACATCAGAAAAATGCGCAAGAAAAGAAAAATACAAAATTAAAAAAATAATGCCGATATATAATTGGAATCAAACTACATAGACAGCCTTTTAAAGCGCCAATAAAATCTTGTGTCTAATATTAGAAGAAAACAGCATAAAAATTAAAATTTGCCACAATTTGCCAAAGGGCATCTTATTGCTCATGCAGGTTTATGGTAATTACCCCAGAGTACCAGCATAATTCCTATAATCTAGTTGCCAAGCAGTTGGCTCCAAGATTTAATTTCTACATTCCCAGACATATCACAATATTTTTTCTTATAGGAATTGCTAAACTCGCCTGCCTTATATGTATTCGATTAATCATTAAAAAATTACTTGACCGTATTTATGATTGATATCATTATGATTGATAAAATCTTCAAAGTATTCATAGTAAGAAGTATTGATATTAACAATTGGCAATACAGATTTTATGTTATTAAAGAAAATAGAATTCCTAAAGATATTCTTTTTTGTATTTCGTATTAAATTGGGATTAATAATTATCAGGTCTTTTATTGAATTGCTGTTTTTTGATATTAGCCATTTGCTGTAGAAATCAGTTGGTGGGAAGCTATAACCCCATATGACTAGCCTCTGACAATTAGAAATTTCTTGTGCTGATAGATTCCAAATTCTATTTAAAGTTGGAAAAGTTCTAATGCGTTTATTTAAGATGGGAGGAACAATTAATACTTCTAATTTTGTATGACATTCAGAACAGAAATAGCCTTCAGTAGTATGTTCATCCATTGGGAATATTGCTCCATAAGCTCTGCAATCTTTATTTGAACAATAATACCAATCTATAGATCCATGCTGTTTTAAGAAGTAACCTTTTTTATTTACATAGTCACGATAAGGTAGATCAATGCTTATATGGCCACGTGTCATTAGGGCTATTGCACTTATATCATATAAAAAATTATAGTACTGATTATCTCTAAACTTTTCTTTTCCATATGAATCATGATTAAATATATCATTTATTAAGTACTTTCTTCCAAGAATATCATCGAGCATCGTATCCCAATTATAAGTTACTATTGTATCTTCCTTTGAAAGAGTATCACTAAGCATTTTGTATTCGCAATATTCATTATCAGACAAATATGCTTCTGATGATTTAATTATTACATCTCTGATTATCTTATTCAATTTTGCTTTTAAGTCATAATAATAACTATTATCGTTTGAAGCTTCTAATTCCAAGTCAATATATGTCATTAATGTTTCAATATTGATCTTTTCAGATTTCATTAAAACGTTTTTTTTCATAATTGTTTTAACATATTTAGAGAGATCATCAAATTGGGGCAATACTTTCTTTGTTGTTTCTGATAAGATATTCAAATCTTTTGCAGTTCGAAATATTGTATCAATTCCAGGAAATTTACCATGCGTATTACCAATTGAGGCACCGGCTCCAAGTAAATATACTGTTTTCATAATTAAAATCCTTGTCAATCTAACATTTGCTTAACCTGCAAGCCTGAATGACGCAAAACTGGCCGAGCGAAGCGGCCAGTTAGTTTAGAGCCATAGGCAAGTCAGATTGAAGCAGGTATTAGACGTTTCTATTTACCATACATTTTTAATATTTCCATTTTATTAATTGAATTATCTTTTAAGTATTCTTTTGTGTATGGGCATTTTTCATGCCAGGCTAATATTATTGATTCATTTTGGAATGCATCTTCAAATACGTTATTATCTATTGGAGTATAGAATTTAAGAGTATCAGGGCTCTCATTATTTGCAATTAAGCTTGCTGATATAATATTGTTTATCGAGAATGAGATAAGGCATAATTTTTCAAGCAATATTTCAGGAATGAAATTATTAGTATTTTCATGAACCAAATAATTAACATTATTATTAGATACTTGTTCTGTAAGATAATATGTTGATCCAAATTTGCTTTCAGCTAATGATATCATTTCATCTTTTGGAGGAGAAACCCCATATTCCTTCTCTTTTCCAATTGAGATAGATACACCGCCTGGAATAATTCTATTCCCATGTTTTATACTATTATATTCAGATAAGATATTTGCATCTATAAATTCTAAAGATAGTCTATTCCAAAGTTTTGAAAAATTTATTATCATTTGCTCTCTCTTTTCTTCAATAAAGTATTTATTTATTTGTCTAGATATATCATCCCAGCTTGAAAAATTATAATTAAAAGTATTAGGCAAATTTTGGCCATTATTTATTTTATTTATGCAGTTTCTTATATCTTTTATTTCATATTTATTCAGCCATCCGATAATAAAATGAGGGCTCTGAATATATCCGAATAGAAGAGAAAACAGCGATTCCAATGCTTGACCATATAATAACCTTATTAAAGTGGCAGACGAATAATCATCATTAAAAGTTAATTTTATTTTTTTCGCTATATTATAATAGAAATCACAATCAATATTTTTTAAAAAAGTGATATTTTTATTTGCTAAATCAGATCCCCAAAAACAATATGGTCTCTCATCAATCAGAATACATTTATAATCTTGTTTATTCATAGCAGCTCACCAGTGCATAGAACTTTTGCTTAACCTGCGAGCCGTTCATGTCACAAAACTTGCTTATCGCTTTGCTCAGCAAGTTTTGCGCCATGGGCGAGTCAGGTTGAAGCTGGTGTTAGGTTTTTAATTCTTTTTCCTTGATACTCCTTATTAACTTTCTACAAAAACCTATTTGATTCTTTATTAGTCCAAGCTCGTCTCTTAGATTAGCGGCGGAAATATTCATATTTTTTTCCAAAATTGGTTTTGCTAATTCTCTATAATAACTTTCATTCAATATCCCAAAATGCCAAAAAAGCCTTATTAATGATAATACATCATCTTTAGGGTCTATTTTACAATCTTTTCCAATATATCGAATTAGAGAATCAAGAACTTCAGTTTTAAAATTTTCGCCTTCTACTATTTTAACTTCTTTAGGTAACTTTTTTTTTATTCTATCTGCAATTTTAATTGCATATACATTCTGTTCTATCTTCATTCCTTCCTTAAAAAATGGAAGCTTTTTCACTAATTCTTTTTCATCTTCAAGCTGTTTTAGTAATCGATCTCTAGACTTACTATGAAATGTTTCATTAATATTTGATTTACACTCAACTAGATTAATGTTTTTTTGTTCTGAATCGTTATAATAAACTAAATCAATATCTGTTGTTGCAGTTTTTGGCGAGTATTTAGTACTCTTTTCTATTTCATACCTAATAGGATAATTTTCCATTACATAAAACCCTTTTACTCTTTGTAACCACAAACTAACTATTCTTTCAAAAGGATGATACGCCATTTAGCCCTCCATATTCTGGTAATATTGTATAATAAATAAACCTAACATATTCTACATCATAAAACCGCACAAGAAAAGCAAAATTCGAAATCAAAAACGTTATGACGATATAAGATTGAAATCAAACCACATAGACAGCTTTAGAGCGCGAATAAGATCTCGTAGATAAGGCAAAAGCAACATACACATGTAAATCTGCCACAATGCTCAAAAAATCGGGCAAAATAATAAAAACCGCACCGCTCGAAGCAACTGACACCAACTGCTCTAAAACTCTAGATACCTACCAAACATTCCTATTCTTTATGGCATACCCCTGAGGATGTTACAGGCGAGGACAAGCGCGGCTGCCGAAACAGGTTCGTGCTGGTAGCAATCGCCTTTTTTCTTTACTTTCAAAAAAATGGTAAAACAGCATGAATGCGCCGTTAATGCCTCTTGCAAAATGCAGAATTTTCCCATGCAGAAATGAAGAATGCAAACCAATGCTAAAGGCCACAGAAAACCCTGCACGTTGTGCACTGCCGCCCGCTTATGAAATTACCCCCCTTAAGATTCCTTACCCTTTTGCCCGCTTATTTGACTCCATTAATCCATTATTCTGCCTCCCAAAAACCCTATCCCATCCTATGCAACAGCATGGAAACAATTTATTCAAACAGCTGTACACATTGAATCAAAGCCCATCCTGCAATGCGTATATATAGTAGGAGGAACCAATGGAATCAAAAATACCTGTGAACAACCCCATGCCATTTCCCAGAAGGGAGCGGATCCTCATCAGCGTGAACGAGGCCGCCCAAATGCTCAACCTTTCAAAATCCTACATCTACCGGGAAACCCGTAACCGCACCATTCCCCACGTGCGCATCGGCTCCCGCATCCTCTTCCGCGTCACAGACCTCAATGCCTGGATCGAACAGCAGAACCAGCCTGCCCTGCAGGAACAGGACTGCGCCTAAGCCCCTACCCCGCCAACACAAAGGAGACTCACCACAATGACCAAGAACCAGGCGCTTGAGATCATCAAGCGCTACCCCGACGCCAAGAACTACATCAAGCAATCGCACCTCGAGCAGCTCTCGCCGCTCGTGGAAGTTGCCATCGAGGCAATCACCTGCAAAAAAGAGGATTTCCATTGCCTGCCCGGCAACACCTACATGCCCCGGAAGGAAACCATCGACCGCTTTGCCATGGCAGCCGGCATCTCATTCAACCCCCTCGAGGAATCGACGAGGAAAGAAAATGACTGCTACATCGGACGATCCCAGGCAATGGTAATGGGCCCCGACGGCAAATACTGCTACGGCGACGTCTGCGAGTACGAGTACGATGTGACCATCCGCCATGAAGAGGAAATGCTCATCGACCGCAATTCCAGGACACCAAGGCTGCACGCCGGCGCAAAACCAGTCGAAGACCGTGCCCGCCTTGCCTACCTCACCTTGCGGAAAACTGCCCGCCAGCGCGCCAACACCGGCGCGCGCAGCAGGGCAATCCTCTCCATCCTCGGCATGCAGACAGGCTTCAAGGACCTCTTTCCCCCAGATGCCCCGCCCACAGCTGAGAAGACCTTCCTCTTTTCCAGAATCATCGTAAACACCAAGAACGAAATGGTCTTGCACCGCATGCTCGACAGCCTGACTGCGCCCGCGAAGGCGCTCTACGGCAGCGACGCAAGAAACCTTGAAGCGCAGCCTCTGCACTTGGC
>DFYO01000042.1:0-134 GCA_002381865.1 Clostridiales bacterium UBA4080
GCCTGTAACATCCTCAGGGGTATGCTTTAAAGGCTAGGAATGCTTGGCATGTATCTAGAGTTTCAAAATAGTTGGTCTCAGCCGCTTCAATGGACGGTGTTTTCGTCACCTTGCCCGATTTTTCGAGAATTGCT
>DFYO01000042.1:145-3257 GCA_002381865.1 Clostridiales bacterium UBA4080
CGGTTTTATGATGTAGAATATGTTATATGGACCCTTCGGGCCGAGGATTTATGAAAACAAATAAAGAAAAAATATCTTACAATTATATCTATAAAAAAAGAAACTTTATTATGCATGCTTCAGCATGTCTTTCTGCAATAGAAATAATTGCAATTGAGTTTAATATAGGAATTATTATACTACCAGCAAGAATAATAAATATTATAAATAATCTTTCTTATGCTATTATTGGAAGTTATATTTTTTATATAGTCAATATAGCTATTCCAGATTATTTTGAGAAGAAATCAAGAGATCCAGTAATATTTTTAAAAGTTGTATATCTAATTAATTCAATTCATGATTTTATTAATAACTTATTAGGCAAATATGAAAAATCGCTTTCTGAAGAAGATATTTGTAAAATACTTAATTTAAAAATGGAAGAAATAATTGAAAAAGATTTTTCATATGAAAGAAAGCATATTTATGAGCTAATTGGACAATTAAATATATTTTCTATATATGTTGATCCAAGGCTTTTGAAAATATTGTGTGATATTGAATTGGCCTATAGACACTTAGGAATGAACTATGTTATTGAAGGAAAAACCTATGGAGAAACATTTTCAAAATATGTAAAAGAAATTGTTACCAAAATTGAAGATATTAAAAAAGAATTTCATAAAGGAATTGATTATGTTAAGAATAATTATAATATTTATGTTAAATAATCATATAACACATGCTTCAACCTTATAAANNAACCACGCCAAGCCTTCGCTTCGCTAAAGCGCGGTTTTAAAGGTTAAGCTAATGTTAGGTGGACTCACTTCGTGCGCTAATAAGGATATAACATGAAAGTCATTTTAGCGGGCAACGGTATAAATAGAGTTGATAATGATTATTCGTGGGAAAACTTATTGAACGCCTTAATAAGTTTAAATGAAGAAAATATTCATATAAATGAAAACCATTTGCATTACTTTATGAATAGATACTAATGACATTACAAAAAAGAAAAACTAAAACAGAAGATGATTTGTTAAATATTATTATTGAAAGCATTAGGAATATTCAAAAAAATGAAATTCACCAAAAAGTAACAGAAATATTTGATGTAATTCTGACAACAAATTATGACTATACTTTTGAAAGAACACTTTCTAATGGCGAAATGTATAAAACATCTACACGAGAAGTTTTATATAGTTTGTACAGATGTTTCGAAATTGGTAATAAAAAAATATGGCATATACATGGAGAAGCTGATAAGCCGAAAAGTATTTGTCTTGGATACGAAAGATATGGTGCAAATATACAAAAAATAAGAAACTTAATAATATCAGGTGATGAGAAGAAAAATATCGACCCTATAAAAAAGAGGTTACTGAATAATACAAATCTAAATGTTGCATGGGTTGATTATTTCTTTGCTGAGAATGTATATATAGTCGGCTTAGGATTAGATTTTCAAGAAATCGATTTATGGTGGTTATTAGATTTTAGAGCAAGGCAAATTAATAAAGGGACAATGGGGATAAATAATAAAATTGTGTACTATTGTTCGACAAATGAAAAAATCGCAATAATTCAAGTATTAAAATCAATGCATGTAGAGGTTATTCAAATTAAAATATCACAGGAAAATTATAAATCTTTTTATTCTGAAGTAATAAATCGTATTGAAACAGAATTCACCTAATAGATATAAGGCCCGGAGAGTCAAGCAGTTCCTAAAAGAAAAAAATACAGTGATCTTTCCGGGAATGCAAAGATTCATCAAAGAGAAAAATGAAGGTTTGTCTTGTAAATATCTAAGTCGGCGATAAACTTCTGGCTTTAGTCTCTCTATCACTTCCGCTTTTTTCAGCCTCTGAAAAAATTCAAACAGATTGCCAGTCTTGGTTGCTTGTTTCAAAAGTGATCAGCATTGAAAAATCAAATCTCGGATTCAGCCGCTTGACAACTGCTTCTAAGGGTGGTGTAACTATGCAAGTAACCCTGGGGAATTACCATGACTTTGCCGCGGAAATAAGATAACCTTCGACAGGTTGGCTTAATATTAGAGGCTTTGAATAACATGAAATTTATTGCAATATGAAGAGAAAGATCAGGGTCTTTTTTGCTTCGCCAAGTGATTTAGTGGATGAGCATAAAATATTTGGGGAAGCGATTACTCAGCTAAATGTGGGTTTTGGTGATGGCGCTAATGTTGAATTTGAGCCTTTTGGCTGGGAATATTCATTAGCCTCCACTGGGCGGCGAGCTCAAAGCGTAATAAATGATAAAATCGATATTTGCGATGTATTTATTCTTGCATTGTATAGGCGCTGGGGACAGGATTCTCCTGACGCATTTCCATATTCAAGCTATACTGAAGAAGAGTTTTATAGGGCATTAGATCGTTGGGAACGAACTTCAGCGCCTGAAATTTTTGTTTTCTTCAAACGAGTTGATGCGGAATCTGAAGCTGATCCTGGGCCTCAATTGCGTAAAGTGATGGATTTCAGGAAGCATTTGGAGAAAACACATCAGGTGCTATATAAATATTTTGACTCACCCCAATCTTTCATAGACTTAGTTGATTGGCACCTTAGGGCCTTTGCGAAAGATGAGCTACCAAAACCAGATAATCGTCGAGATGTGGTTGTACTCCCAATGTCTGTACTTCAGGAAGTCGAGAAAGCCAAAGAGATAGCCTTACAGAAAACTGAGGAAGCAAAGAAAGCGAAGGATGCAGCAGAGCAGGCGCTCCATCAATTGGAATCTATGCAGCTGGAGATTGCTGATGATGCTGCTAAATTTTCAAAGGAAGGAAAGATTGAGTTTGCAAGAGAAAAGCTAACAAAGCTTGTTACAGAGACTACGAATTTGCACATATTGAATCTTGGTTTTGAATTTTTTTACCGCACCGGTGATTTGGATTCTGCTATTAAAGTTCTTAAAAAATGGCTAAGTTTAAGTGGCGATGAAAACAAGACCGAAGCAACCGCAATTGCCTTGGGTAACCTCGGAACCTTGTATCATACCCGCGGGGAGCTTGATCGGGCAGAGGAGATGTACCAGAAGTCGCTGGCCATCGAGGAAGCGCTCGGCCACAAAGAAGGCATGGCATCTGACTATGCCAACC
>DFYO01000042.1:3346-3474 GCA_002381865.1 Clostridiales bacterium UBA4080
CTCGGCCACAAAGAGGGCATGGCAGCTGACTATGGCAACCTTGGAACCTTATATAAGATCCGCGGGGAGCTTGATCGGGCAGAGGAGATGCACCAGAAGGCATTGGCCATCGAGGAAGCGCTCGGCCA
>DFYO01000013.1 GCA_002381865.1 Clostridiales bacterium UBA4080
AAAAGAGATTTACCTTTCACAACTGGCAAATGGATAGGTATATTGGCAACTGCATTCATTGTGATTTCTATACCAATTAATATTTTAGGTATTATTATGAAGCACAGTATTAATGATGAGGTATATACTAGCTATGTAGTGGGTAATATGATTGGGGAATTTGTTTTTCCGTTTATTATTGGGGGCGTCATATGGGTAATGATGAGAAAGAAATATAATATTATTATTACGTTAGCGATGCCGGTATTAGTGCTGTCACTTATCAGTTTTATGCAGAGCTTTGGTTCTATATTCAAGTGAGCAAGATTGAGTTGATAGGGTTGATAAATGGGATGGAATAATTACTTCGCAAAGTTGTTTGAAGAGTAAATTGACGATTTATGGTTAAATAAAAAATATTTTTGGAGGATTTGATATGAACGATTTTAGAATAGGAGATATACTGAGAATTTCTATTGATACATATAAAAAAAGATGGAAGATACTACTTTTGGTAAGTATAATTAGTACAATTATTTCTGCCTTTGTTGAGATATTCGGAATTATTGTCACCTCAATGGAAATATCATCGCTACAAATTTTATTGATGATTGTTTATCTGGCCTTAATGATAATTAGTATATACTTTACAGCTAGGTTATTTGTAACTATGGTAATCGCATCAAGTAATTCGTTAAGGGATGAAGAGATAAGATTATCTCAAAGCTATAAGGAGGCAAAGAATAGGACGTGGAGGTATATTGGGATATCAATTTTATTCGGACTGATATTATTTATACCGATACTGCTGACTTATAGTGGAATTTCTGGGGATATACCATGGGTGATTAGAGTGGGGCTTTTAACTTTCGGGTTGTTGCCAACAGTTTATTTGGTTACAATATTTTATTTCTCCACCTATGCTGCCGTATTGTGTCCTAAAGAAACAAGCGTGTTTACATATAGCAAACAACTAGTAAAAGGTAATTTTTTTAAAGTGTTTATACTTATATTAATACCTATTGCAATCATGGCTCCGGCAAATGTGTGCGATTTTTACCGATATTTGGATACAACAAGCATTGGAGTTCAACTTGGCTATTCTTTTTTAAAAATGATACTGAATATGCTGCTTGTACCATTTGCATCGTTACTCGCTGTAGCTTCTATGGAAAGATTGGCAAAAACAGAATAGAGTTCTTAACTTCACAGAAAGGTCAATTAGAAAAAATACAAACTAGAACAAACACACTATAGTAGCCTTTGAGGAAGAGTTCCTTGAAGCTAGGAAGACCTTGTAAATTTGCCTGAAATACCGACTTCCCTTAGCTACAACAGAGCAGAGAAGGGAGCGTTTTCTTCAAACTTTCTATATTTTTTATATGATATAGATGCTAAAGTGTTTTTGTTAATCTATGGAGATGATTTCCGCAGGAGAACTCGGTTTTTTAACCATAAGCATCAATAGAGCTGAAAATACTGCGCAGCCTGATGATATATAGAAGGCAGTAATTAAGGTAGTTGCATCTCTAAGTATTGGTCCGGCTAACGCTGCACAACCGTAGGCAATAAAGATCAAGCCATAATTAGCACCAAGATTTTTGGTTCCAAAGAAATCTGCACAGATTACCGGATAAACTGCTAAAAAGCCGCCAAAGCAAAATGCAATCAATGCCAATAAAATAAAGAAGCTAATATAGGTTAGAGGAATTATGGCAAGAAGAGCCATTGCTATTGCAGTAATTATAAACATTATAAGGATTGATTTAACACGTCCAAGCTTGTCTGAAATGACTCCCCAGGATAATCTTCCTCCTGCATTGAAGAGTGCAAGCACAGTTACTGCATTTGCAGCGGCAAGAGGAGTAAGCTTTGCCATTTCAACACCTATATCCTTAGCAAGTCCGATTACAAGCAAACCGCTAATACATGCAAAAAAATAAGTAACCCAAAGCAGATAAAACGGAAGAGTTTTAATCATTTGAGAAGAGGTGAAATCAGCAGAAAGGGATGTTTTGGTGGAGCTGGCTTGAATAGTATCCTCAGGAGCCGGAAGTACAAGCAGCTGCGCACCTGCAACAACCAATACTCCGAAAATAATACCCAAATATAAAAAGGTTTCAGAAACTCCCTTTGAAGCCAACAGGTTTACAATAATTCCCTTAAAAACAAGACTTCCAAGACCAAAGGCTCCAACTGCAATACCGGTTATTAAACCACGATTTTTAGGAAACCATTTTACGCAGGTGGAAAGAGGACATACATAAGCAGTTCCTACTCCGGCACCTCCGATAACTCCATAAAACAGATATAGCTGAGTTAAGGTAGTTGCCTTGCTTGCCAAGATAAGACCAGTACCAAGCATTAATCCGCCGACAGTTGCAACAATACGCGGGCCGAATTTATCCTGCATTTTACCTGAAATAATTGTAGTAAAGGCAAATACAAAAATGGTAATTGAAAAGGTTTTTACAACAGCTGATGCCTCCCAGCCAAATTTGTCTACAAGGGGCTGGTTAAAAAGGCTCCAGGTATAAATAGCACCAAGACATATTTGAAGCAAAATTGTACCAGCAACTACTAGCCATTTCGTGATATTTTTTTGTTTCATGAATAATCCTCCATAGATATATTATGTTAACTTAAAATATTGTATCATGGAGTGAAAAAAAGTTCTACAAAATTTTTCGAATAATAATAACAAGTTAAAGCTAAAAATACAGTTAATTATAAATTATATTACAATACTACTTGTTAAAGTGGCTCTATAATTATACAATAAAAGAGGCTAACTTACTTTTTTAAATACTGCAAAAAAGCATATTTAAGTAAGAGAGCGAATAATAATTCAGGAGGGGCTTTATGAAGAAAAGAATATTAGTAATTGGAATGGTTTTGGTAATGAGCTTGACACTTTCTTCTTGCAAATTAGTTGATAAGCTTAAAAAAGAGAAGGAAACTAACGAAGAGATTACAACGGAAGCAACAAATGAAAAAAAAGAGGCAAGTCAGGAAAAAATAACAGAGCCAGCAAAAGAAAAAAAAGGGGCTTTAGAGCTTGAGAATGGAAAGCTTCAAGTAGATCAAGACAATATTGAAGCATTATTTAAGCTTAAATACAAAGAAATATTTGATGTTTTCAAAGGGGAATATACAGAAGATTATTATAATGGAGCAAAGTATGTTTCCTTTAAGGAAAGTAATGTTGCGCTATTATTTAATGAGATAGACTTTGATACTGACAAAATCAAGGAGGATGCAAAGGTTGTTGGAGTAATGATGGGAGGAAAATCTACTGCATTTGGTATTATGCAGGGAATGTATCCGCCAGAAATCAAATCGATATTAGGAAATCCTAAATCAGAGGGAGAGGATTTATCAGGTGAGGGCTTTGACTGGGGAATGGATTATGAAATAAATAATTACTGGATTCATCTTGGAATGGATGCAGAAAACCAGCCAATTCAATCAATAGAAATCTATCCTGTAAAAAACTATTAATAGATATGAGTTCTAAAATTAAAAAGGAAATCCGATAAGGATTTCCTTTTTTAATATAATAGGAAAGTTCGTCTTGCTTGCAAGAGACCAAACTTTTCTATTATACAAGAAACGCGTTCACCGAACGCTATTCTTGTTAATCTTCCCAGTATTCAACAAAGGTTTTGTACGCAATCCATATATAACATAATATATAAATAATCCATAATAAAGGTGCAAGTTTTTTGAAAAGCTTTGAAAATTGAGCCCCTATTATTATTCCAAGGGTTAACAGGGCTGTTTTGAAAAAAGCAAAATCCCAAACAGTGTATTTTGAAGCCGAATTCATAATATTGTTTATAAATTGTTGCATAAATAGCCCTCCTTAAAAAGATGATTAATAGTTATTTTATACTATTATTATAACACAGAATAGCATGTAAACAGGAAAAAAGTATATCGTAAAATTACAATATACAGATTGACAATTTATAATACGGATGCTATATTAATAGAAGCTAATATATTATTAGAGAAAAGGAGTTCGTATGAGTAATATAGTTTTATATTCGATAACAGTATTTTTGTTGATTATTTCTTTTGTTAAAAGCAAAGAAAAAACAAAAAAAGCTTTAAAAAAAGCATGGAAGGCGTTTGAAAATATAATGCCCCAGTTTTTAGGTATAATAATAATGATTGGTATTATCCTTTCAATAGTAGATACTGATTTTATTTCTCAGATAATCGGAAAAGAATCTGGATGGTTAGGAGTAGTTCTAGGAAGCTTAGTAGGAGCTATTACCCTTATACCGGGATTTATTGCTTTTCCAACTGCAGATATGCTTTTAGACTCGGGAGCAGGATTAATGCAGATAGGGGCCTTTGTTTCGAGCCTTATGATGGTAGGAGTAGTAACTATACCAGTTGAAATTCAGTACTTTGGTAAAAAAGTTACTATTCTAAGGAATGTTTTTGCTTACTTGTTTTCATTTGTTGTTGCGATTGCTATAGGATTGGTGGTGGGTGGATTATGAAAAAATTGATAATTAGATATAAGCTTTTTGTTGTAATGATCTTAATATTAACAGCAATGTGGATTTTTTATCCGGAAATTGCTAAAGAGGCTAATAAGGTTATTGGCTTTAGCTTTAAAGAAATGTTACTAGTGATACCACCAGTTTTTATTTTGCTTGGCTTATTAGATGTATGGGTTTCAAGAGACACTATGATTAGATATATGGGGGAAGACTCGGGTATCAAGGGTGTAATTTTAGCATTTATTATTGGTTCATCAGCAGCAGGACCGTTGTATGGAGCATTTCCAGTGGCTGCAGTGTTTATGAAAAAAGGTGTTAAATTCAGTAATATTATGATTTTTATTGGAGCATGGTCAACAACAAAGATACCTATGCTACTTTTTGAAATGTCCTCACTGGGCTGGGAATTTATGCTTACTAGACTATTGGTGGATATTCCGGGGATAATTATTATTGCATTTTTACTCTCAAAGGCTACAAAAAAAGAAGAAAGAGAAAGAATATATCAGAATGCACAGTATTTGTAAAAAAGTGTCCGCAAGGACACTTTTTTTCTGCAATCTTGTGATATAATATTAACTATAAATTATTTTTTGAAAGAGGTAGGTAATAATGGAAAAAATTAAATTAACAGAATACAGTCATGGAGCAGGTTGTGGATGTAAAATATCGCCTGCAATACTTGAAAGCATTTTAAAAATAAATCAGGGAAAAGAAAAGAGCTATCCCAATTTGTTAGTGGGTAACAGCAGTAAGGATGATGCAGCTGCCTATGATCTTGGAAATGGAACAGCAGTACTTAGCACAACGGATTTTTTTATGCCAATAGTGGACGACCCTTATACCTTTGGAAGAATTGCAGCAACGAATGCGTTAAGTGATATTTACGCAATGGGAGGCAAGCCGCTTATGGCAATTGCAATACTTGGATGGCCTGTTAATGTACTTTCTCCTGAGATTGCAGGAGAGGTAATTGAGGGAGGTCGTTCTGTTTGTGAGGAAGCAGGGATTCCGCTTGCAGGAGGTCATTCCATTGACTCTCCGGAGCCTATTTTTGGGCTTGCGGTAACGGGCTTAGTAGACAACAGTATGCTAAAGCAAAACAATAAAGCAGAGGCAGATTGCGAGATTTTTTTAACAAAGCCACTTGGAATTGGAATACTAACAACCGCACAAAAAAGAAAAAAAATAGAAGAGGGACATATTGAACCTGCAATTGAGGCAATGACAACATTGAATAAAATTGGCAGCGAGATTTCACAGCTTAAGGATGTTGTGGCATTAACTGATATTACAGGCTTTGGCTTACTAGGACATTTGGGCGAGGTTTGTGAGGGAAGTGATATTTCTGCGGTAATTGAATTTGAAAAGGTACCTCTTTTGCCAAATACAAAAAAATATCTGGAAATGGATTGTGTTCCGGGAGGGACAAGAAACAATTTTAAAAGCTATGGGCATACTATTTCAGAAATGACAGAAGAGCAAAAGCTGATATTATGTGATGCACAAACCTCGGGAGGGCTTCTAGCTATTGTAAGAAAAGAAGGTGTAGAGGAATTTTTGAAAACAACTGAAAGGGAAGGACTTGAGCTTAAGCCTATTGGCTACACCTGTAGCAGAAATGACAAGCTGATTACTGTAAGATAAATCCGAAGGGAAATAGATTTGTATATGAAAACATGGAATGATTTTAAAAAAATTGTTATTGAAGAAATACCTCTTATTGACGTAAGGGCTCCAATAGAATTTGAAAAGGGTGCATTTATAAATGCTGTAAACCTTCCTCTCATGACAGATGAAGAACGAAAAAAGGTTGGTATATGCTATAAGGAGCATGGAAATGAAAAGGCAGTAAAGCTAGGGCATAGATTGGTAGCTGGAGAAGTAAAAGAACAAAGAGTTCAGGCATGGAAAAACCATTTAATTAATAAACCGGATAGTATTGTATATTGCTTTAGAGGGGGGCTTAGATCTCAGATTACTCAAGAATGGATTTTTCAAGCAACCGGCAATGAAATTGCTAGAATCGAAGGAGGCTTTAAAGCCTTTAGAAATTATCTATTTGAGGCATTGAAGCCGGAAAATATTAAGGCGAAGCCGATACTTATAGGAGGCTGTACAGGAGCTGGAAAAACTATTTTATTAAACAAGCTTAACAATGCAATTGATCTTGAAGCTTTAGCAAATCACAGAGGCTCTTCATTTGGCAACAAAATATCTGCTCAGCCGCCACAAATTCAATTTGAGAATGACCTGGCATATAGAATAATTCAAAATGAAAATAAAAATTACAAATATATGCTGGTTGAAGATGAGGGCAGGAATGTAGGAAGATGTATGATTCCCAAAGAGCTTGCTGAATTTTTTAAAGCAGGAGAGCTAATAGTATTAGAAGCTTCAATGGAAAAACGAGTTCAAAATACTATGAAGGAATATGTTGTGGATTCTCAAAAGGATTATATTTCAGTATATGGCTTTGAACAGGGAATTGAAAAATGGAAAGACTATATTGGCGGAAGCATTAAAAGAATCAAAAACCGTCTTGGCGGAGATCGCTTTGTACTAGTGAATAAGCTTTTCGAGGATGCAATAGAAAAACAGCTTAAGACGGATACAATTGAAGGACATGAAGTCTGGATTGAATTTTTGCTTAGGGATTATTACGACCCTATGTATCAATATCAAATTAAAAACACTAAAACTGATATATTGTTTCAAGGAACAGAAGAGGAAGTTTTACAGCTTCTCAAAGAAAAATCAATAGGAGAATAAAATGATAAAAGCATATTTAGCAGGTATTTCTGTATTTCAAGAGGGTGAGGATATTGAGGTAAGATACGCGATTTATAAGGATGATGTATTGATTTTGAAAAAGCGAGAATTCCTAGATTACAGAAAGCCTTTAGTAGTTGGACAGGTATCGCTTATTACGCTTTTAAATGCTATGGAGGCATATAAAGGGCAGGAAATTACAATAATAATTAATGACGGAGCCTTGAATGAGCAAATCAGGGGAACCTATGTAATGAAGAACGGCGAATTGATTAAGCTTTCTGGAATTACTAATTCAAAGCTTAAGAAATTTGGAGATAATATTTCCGTAAAATGTATAAATAACGATAAGGATGCTATTTCAGAGTGGAATGAAATTCTTTCCTTTAAAGAAGATAATTAATAATTGAGCTTGGAGATGAAATTATGACAAATAATGATTTATTACTGCGCCTTAGATATGCACTTGATATTAAAGACAAGGATATGCTGGAGATATTTAAGCTAGGAGGCATGGAAGTTTCAAAAGAGGAGCTGTTGAAAATTCTTGTAAAGAGGACAAAAGCTGATGAGGATAATAAGCTTGAAGCACTTGAGGATACTTCAACAGAGGAAGAAATAGATAATGCTGATGAAAACAGTATTATCAGCTGTAGCAATTCGATGCTGGAAGCATTTTTAGATGGTTTTATTATATTTAAAAGGGGCAAGCAGGACCAAAAAGAAGGAACCTTACACAAAAAGGAAAAAGCAATCAAGGACAACAAATCAGTTAATAATGTTTTTTTGAAAATGCTTAAGATTGCATTGTCTCTCACCAGCGAAGATATTATTGAAATAATGGAGCTAGCTGGAGCTACTATTTCTAAGGGAGAGCTCAGTGCTGTGCTTAGAAAGGAAGGGCATCGTAATTATAAGGAATGTGGTGATAAGTACATAAGAAATTTCCTTAAGGGTCTGGCAATTAAGAATAGATATATGTAAATTCAAAAATGGGGTTTTTCTTAAACTCGAATTAAGCATTAAAGAACAAATAATTACCACAGTTTGGACAAATAGAAGGATATACTTTTAGAAAAAAATATGATAGAATTAATAATATAAAAAATCAAATTGAGTAGCAACTCAAAGAGGACGGGGAAAAAATGTTCAATTAATGCAACTGGGATAGGCATACTGCTGATTAATTGAAGGGAGAGTGCCCTATGATATTAGAGAAAAAAAGGATTGGCTTACAAAGAAAAATTGCGATAATTTATATTTTTTGTTTTATTGTTATGGTTGGCATCGGGTATGGCATCTTAGAATGGACTATGATGAATTCTATAAAGGAATTTGAAGAGATAAGTGTAAACGAAAATCTTTCCAGAGTACAAAACTCTATAAAAGAGAACATTTCTTATTTAGAGATTATTGCTGCGGATTGGGGAGGCTGGGATGACACTTATTTTTTTACCCAAAATAATAATCGCGACTATATTGAAAGCAATTATCAGGACGAAAGCTTTATTAATCTTGGAGTTCATTTTATTGCAATAGCAGATGAAAACGGTAAAATACTATATGCAAAAGAATGGAATTCTAAAGAAGAAATAACAGAAGAGATTTCTACCCAATTATATAATGAGGTGGAAAAAACAGGAGTATTGAATAATAAAGATGTAAATAAGAATTTTAGCGGAATAATCGAAGGTAAAGAGGGCCCGATGCTTATAGGAACACATCCCGTGCTAACTAGCCTTAATAAAGGTCCAGCTAAAGGAAATATTATATTCGGAAAATATTTAAATCAAGAGCTTATTGATCAAATCTCTGAAAGTCTTAAGCTTGATATTAGTATTCAGAAGGCAGATACCAATATTTACACCTTAGACTATATTTTGCAGATGATTAAAAAGGGAGATCCTACTGAAATAGTTCGATTGAATGAACAAAAAATTCAAGGAAGTATGTTAGTAGCAGATGCCTTTGGTGTCTCAAAATACAAAGCAACAATTGAAATGCCAAGGAGTATGTATCAGTCTGCAAAAGCTGGTATTGTAATGATGATGCTAACTATTATTACAATTTTCTTTGCAATTTTTTTAGTGCTTTTATATGTTATTGATGCCACTATTTTATCAAGAATACTTAAGCTGCATAAGGATGTAAAGCAAATAAGCAGCGAAAAGGTTTTGTCAAACAGGGTTAGCCTGGAGGGTGATAATGATGAGATATTTGAATTATCAAAAGAAATTAATAATATGATATATGTAATTGAAGATATTAATGACAAGGTACAAAAAAATAATGACACCCTTGAGCTTCAGGTTAAAGATAGAACTAAGGAATTAATGATGGCTAACATTCAGTTAGAGGCAGAAATTGAAGTTAACAGAAAAATACAGGAAGAAATTCTTAACCTTGCATATCATGATTTTTTAACGGACCTTCCAAACAGAATGTATTTTATGGATGAGCTTAATAAAAGTATTGTTGATGCCCAAAGGGAAAATATTGAAATCGCTGTTTTATTTATTGATTTGGATTCCTTTAAAATAATAAACGATACAATGGGACATGATCAAGGAGACATCCTGCTTAGAGAGGTTGGAGAGAGGCTTTCGGTAGTAATAGAAGAAAGTGATTCGGTGTGCAGGATTGGTGGGGATGAATTCATA
Organism: Clostridiales bacterium UBA4080; assembly: GCA_002381865.1. Taxonomy (GTDB): domain Bacteria; phylum Bacillota; class Clostridia; order Lachnospirales; family Vallitaleaceae; genus UBA4080. The sequence goes on from DFYO01000013.1 coordinate 9,929, forward strand.
GTAACAGCCCATTACAAAAGAGGATTAAGAAAGGTAGAGAGTATTGCACAAAAAATAGTGGATTGCTTTACCAAACCTTTTGCTTTAAAAGATCAAGAATTTTATGTTACGGGAAGTGTTGGAGTTGCTATTTTCCCAGAAGATGGAGAGGATGTCAAATCATTGCTTAAAAATGCTGATATAGCTATGTATCAGGCAAAGGATAAGGGTAAAAATCAATTTGTATTATGTACGCCATTAATTAAAGAAGCGGTAAAAGATACAATGGAGATAACCAATAGTCTCTATAATGCAATTGACAGAGAAGAAATGATTTTGCATTATCAGCCACAGGTTAATGGCTTGACGGGAGAAATTATTGGAGTTGAAGCTTTGATAAGGTGGAACCATCCTGAAAAAGGATTTTTATCACCTGCAAAGTTTATTCCAATTGCAGAAAAAACAAGACAGATTCTTCCGATTGGGGAATGGGTGCTAAGATCTGCCTGCAAGCAATGCAGAGAGTGGATTGATATGGGAATTCCACCAATAAGAATGGCTGTAAACCTATCTATTCATCAGATAAACAGCCCTGATATAGTTAATCAGATAAAAAAATGCTTAGAAGAATTTGATTTAGATGCTGCATTGCTGGAGATTGAAATTACAGAAAGCATTGCAATGGATATTAATGACACAGTTAATAAAACGCTACAAAAGATTAAGGAGCTGGGAGTAAGTATTTCAATTGATGATTTTGGAACAGAATATTCGTCGCTTAGCAGAATAAAGGATTTGCCAATTGATAGAATAAAGATTGATATGTGCTTTATTAGGGGAATTAATATAAGTGAAAAGGACGAAGCAATAACCAAAGCAATAATTGATCTGGCAAAAAGCTTAAAGCTGAATATAATTGCTGAGGGTGTTGAAACTATTGAACAGCTAGACTTTTTAAATAAATACAGATGTGATGAAATCCAGGGCTATTATTTTTACAAGCCTATGAAAGCAGAAGAGATTGAGCAGCTTTTATTAATACATAATAATTACCTTAAAGACAAGAAAGGTATACAAAACCACGATGCAAAAAGATCAATACAGCAGCTACAGGGAGATTATATTTGAGCGGGTTTTAAAAAACAATAAGGCTAATTTAAGAAAATGCAAATCAAAATAAAAAAGGCTTATATAAAGCCTTTAAACATCAATTTTTGATTCGATATTGTGTCTTATTTGTTCTTTTGGTATATCTAATACAGCTGCAAATTCGTCATATAGCAGCTCTTCGGCTTTTTTCATATAACGCATATCAATTTGGCTAAGTTTTTTACCTTTTGATACAGCGATTTTGTTTTTAGCAGATACGGTTTTAATTATACGGATTAAATCTATACATTTATGAGTCTGCAAAGCAGCCTTGTAGCTGTCTTCAAGAGCTTTGAAATTACCGTTATCTGTGTTTATTTCAATTGTAGGGATTATATCAATTAATTCACGAGCCTCCTTAGAGGAAATAAGAGGACGGTTGAAAACCTTTGTATTTACAGGAGCATAAGTAGTTCCATCACGGTGAACAGGATTTAAAACATAATAAAGCTGACCTTTTTGCGTGCCTGATATATTGTCAGGACAACATACGGACCTAATCTTACATATTCCAATAGTTCCATAAAAAATCAAATCATTTTCTTGATACATAATTTCTACTTCAACTCCAATCAAAAAATCATAATGAATTAAGGGTAACTGTTTTTTACAACTATACCTATTATAACACAAATAAGCACAAAAACCTAAACTTATGTTAACCAAAAAAACCTAGTGATAGGGACGGGTTTTTTATGCAAAAAGTATAGTCTGTAGTCGGGCAACTATTTTAGGCATATTTTTTTTTAGCAGTGTAAAGGAAAGTATAAAAATATGGAATAAACAAAAAGGCTAAAAAAGAAGCACGAAAATTTTTTTATTAGGAGGACTGTGTATGGAAAAATTATTTCAAAAACAAAAGCTGAGCAATTGGGTGTTTTTTGCGTTGCTAATAGGTGTAGCAATTTACTGTATTATTTCATTTGGGATTTATTTTGCAGGGCCAAGCCTGCAGGTAAAGGAAAATAATATTGTTAATGCAACAGAAACGGGAATAGAAGTAAAAGATAGTATTTTAGTCGGAAAACGCAATATTAAATACGATAAGATATATGGAGATGATACAGATAAAGACGGGATTATTGACAGATTTTCATACTATAATGAAGGCAGCATTGTACTTGCTTCTTGGGATAATAATAATGATAAAAAGCAAGATCAGTGGTTTTCATATATAGAAAATGCATATGTAGACCAGGAAGCCTATGATTTTGATTTTAACGGTGAAATTGATAATATTGTTTTTATTGACAAAAATGAAATGCAAATAGAAGAGTTGAAATTTACCGAGCTTCAATATGGTTTTAAAGATATGCTTTTACGAGTTATACTTCCAGTTTTGCCTCTGATATTTATAACTGTACTACTTTTAATGAATAAAAAATGTATAGTTTTTTTGCTGGCACTTTGTATTACCCTGCCTTATTTTAGTACAGCGAGCGCAAAAGAAATCATTAAGGAAAATGGTGAGATAAATGAAGAGTTATTTGAAAAAAACTGGATAGACTATTCAGCAATTAGTTTAGATACAAATCAAAAAAATGCCAGTAACGAAGCAAAAAATTATCTGGAAATACTTGATAAAATTGAAAAGCTTGAAATAGAACTATTCGACCTTGAATCTCAAGAAGAAATGGATAAATTTCTTAGAACAAATCTAATAGAGTATAAACGAGATCTTCTTAAGGGAGATGTTATCCAGACGGGAGCTTCCTATTGGCAACTATTATATGATTCGGCAGACCTTTTAAAAAGCGGATATGAAGATATGGGTAATATTTATGATGAAATCGTTTACGGATATGTTGAATTACCTATTGCGGTTATAAAAAACCCAACAAAATATTTTAATGAGGCTTATCAGGCACTTAAACAAGGATATGATGAGACAATAGATAGCTGGAACAAAAAAATTGAAGAGGGGAAGAAGGATTTAAACACTGCAAAGGATTTAGGTGAAGAGAATTGGAATAAAAGCGTAGAGCTACTTGAAAAGATAGGCAATGTTGTATATGATACTGGAAAAGCTGTTATTAATACTATTCCTGATACTATTAAAAGTATCCAGCTAGTAATTAAAGGCTCCAAGTATTTTGCAAGCAATCCTTCAGAAGCATATGAATATGCAAAAATTGAAATAGAAAAAGCCTTAAGAGAAACCTATGCTAAGACAGGAAAGTCAAGCAGAGAATTCAAAACCTACTCGTCCTTTAACAGAAAGTGAATTATTGGTATTGAGATACCTGCATATTGAAGCAAGAGGCATTGATGATATTTTGCTTGAATCTACAAAAAACAATGCAGAAAGAAGAAGACGAATTGAACAAATTAGAGAGGAGCTAATAAGATTATATGGGGAATTAACTGAATGGGAGAATAGGGAAAGAGATAGAGTTAGAGCTATGTTAATTGAAGAATGGCAAAAACAGCAGGATGAAAATACTACAGAAGAAACGATTGAAGCTACAACTGAGGCGACCACAGAAAAAACACAAGCTATAGAAAATTGGAAAGGAACTATAAGCTTTAAACAGATTTTTGAAGGGTCAGGTCTGACAAAAGAACAAAGAGACGCCATGATGGGGCAGAAAATAAGTGTTGAATATCAGGTATCAAAGCTTAGTGAAGTAAAATGGAGCTTTTACAATCCTGACAATAAGCAAACATTTATAGTAGATATTCAGGGAGAACAAATTTCATCCTATCAAGAAGCTCCAATTCCAAATCCCGATGAAGCAGATATTCTTTATCAGAAAATGACAGGAACAATTAATAAAGAGAAAAGCTCGATTTCGGGGTTGTTGGAAACAGGAACAAATAAAAAAGGCAAGATGTTTATACAGGTATTGAATTTATATAAATAGTAGAGGCATATTAAAAAAAAGATTTACTCAAAGTTGGATTTTGAATTTTATTAAGAAAAAAGGGTATTGTTTTTAAACAAAGGATTATGGTTTCAAAATAAGCCTGTAGCAAATTCTGAAAGAGAATATGCTACAGGCTAAATTGGTGTAAAATATGAGCAGTTGGATATAATTAGTTTATATGATAAAATAAGGATAGGATGCAAGCTTTATACATTTAACTTAGTGAAATGCTCTTCGATTCAAAAGAGCAGGCTTGTATCTTTAAATAGAGCAGGTTTGAAAGGAAAAATAGTGAAAAACATAATTAATAATAAGCTTAGTAATAACTTTGGTTTAAGCAGTGATATTGAAAAAGGGCTGGAGGCAATAGGCTATCAGGATGCATTACCTGTACAAAGTCAAGTAATACCATATATTTTAGAAGGTAAGGACTTAATTGTCCAAGCAAAGACAGGAAGCGGAAAAACAGCAGCCTTTGGTATACCTATAGTCGAAAAAATTGATACTGAGGAGAACTTACCACAGGTGCTTGTGCTAACACCAACAAGAGAGCTTGCGGTTCAGGTGTGCGAAGAAATTGCCAGCATAGGTAAATATAAGAAAATACGCTGCCTGCCAGTTTATGGAAAACAGCCGATTCATATTCAGCTGCGCCAGCTTAAACAGAGAGTACATGTAATAGTTGGTACTCCGGGCAGAATTGCAGACCTTATAAAGAAAAAGAATCTTGATTTAGAAAAATTGAAATATCTTGTTATCGATGAAGCAGATGAACTTCTAAAAAGAGGATTTCTTGAAGAGGTAGAGGGTATAATTAATAGGACACCAGATACTAGAAATACTCTCCTGTTTTCAGCAACAATGCCCGACAAAATAGAGAGCATCTGTTCAAGATATTTAAAAGAGCCTACAAGGATTGAGCTTGAAACAGAAAAGGAGCCAATAGACCAGATTAAGCAGATATGGTATGAGGTTGCTGAGGATTGGAAATTTTTGCTATTAACTAAGCTAATGGATACCTGGAGCCCAAAAAGCTGTATGATATTCTGCAATACAAGGTCTAAGGTTGATCGCTTGACAGAGAAACTAAAAAACAGCAAATATGATTGTATAGCATTGCATGGAGGTATACCGCAAAAAGATAGATTGCGAGCAATTTCAGCATTTAAAAATAAGCAGATTACATATCTTATTGCAACAGATTTAGCAGCAAGAGGAATTCATATTGATAAGCTGGATTTGGTTATTAATTACGGGATTCCTATGGACAATGAAAATTATGTTCACCGAATTGGAAGAACAGGAAGATGCGGCGAAGAGGGAGTTGCGATATCGCTTGTATCTGAATATGATAAAAAAAAGTGGGAGGAAATTCAGGAATATATTGAATTTAAGGTCCCAAAAGAAGATAAGGATAATATTATTAAGAATGCTCCAAAAGCAGAAAAACGTCAGATAAAAAAAAGGGAAAGACCCGAAAAAACTCATAAGGATATCACCCGAATAAGATTAAATGCAGGAAAGAACAGAAAGATGAGAGCAGGTGATGTGCTTGGTGCAATCAGTAATATGAATGGTATTAACGCCGAGGATATTGGTATAATTGATATACTAGACACCTGTACCTATGTAGATATTTTTAATAATAAGGCAAGTATTGTGCTTAAGGAATTTGAGATTACAAAGGTTAAGGGTAAGCTGATAAAAGCAAAAAAGATATAAGAGTATAGAAGCAAAGAGCACTAAAAGGGAGGAAATATTATGAGAAAAAGCATATGGATTATCGTTATGATGATAATTATATTGGGATCATCTTCGGTTTTTGCGTCACATATCGAAGGGACTATAGTTGAAGGAAATAAGCCAATATATATTGAAATAGAAGGAATTTCTGTATTAACAGGCAAGGATTCGGTATATTTACTAGATGCTTATACTGAAATGTGTCCGTTAAGGCTTATCACAGAAAGACTGGGTGGTACAATTGGCTGGGATAATGTTCAAAAGGCAGCTGTGCTTGAGTATAACCATAATAAGTATATTATTTATCCTAACACTAAAAAAATTATGCTTAATAATGTCTTAATAGAGTCAGAGCATCCGGTAATGATTAAGGATTCTAGAATATTTGCAAGCTTTGCATTTTTCAAGGAAATTTTATCGGTCAAAACGACAAGGGATTCAGCTAATAGAGTTTTGAAATTCAACAATCCTTCAAGTTCAATCGAAGATAAGAGCCTGACAGAGGATAATATTAACACTAGGAACAAGCTAGCTGCCTTTTTAACAGAGTTAGAATTTAAAAATGGTTTTTCAGGACAGGTTGTTATAGTTAAGGACAATAAAGTTCTTATAGACAGAGCCTATGGATATGCTGACTATGAAAATAAAATTAAAGCTGAAACAAAAACAACATTTTCGGTGGGCTCAATTACAAAGCAGATGACGGCAGCTGCAATTATGAAGCTTTATCAAGAGAATAAGCTCGGTTTAGAGGACAAAGTTTCAAAATACCTTTCAAATGTGCCCCATGGAAATGAAATCTCAATTCACCAGCTCTTAAATCATACTTCGGGGCTATATGACTATTCAAATCTGGCACTTGAGCTTATGATGAATGGCGGAGGTTTTGTGAGCTTTGATTATATTATGAACAGAATTAAAGACAAACCGCTCGAATTTACTCCTGGAACACAAGAAAAATATTCAAATACTGGTTATCTGGTTCTAGGGGAGATAATTGAGCAGGTATCTGAAATGCCACTAGAGATATATCTGATGAAAAATATTTTTTCTCCAGCAAATATGGTCTTAACAAAGCCCTCCTATGATGCAAGCGGTAAAAACGTTGTAGCTAAGGGCTACAAAGGTTCAACAGATTTAAAACCGGATTATTTGGATGCGATATACGTTAAAAATGCCTATGGAGCAGGATTTTTATGCTCTACAGCGGAAGAAATACATTTGTGGAATACTGCATTTTTAAATGGAAAAATCATTAGTCAGGAGAACGCATTACTTCAAATGACAAATAAGTACGGCTGGATTAGATTGAGCGAGGGCTATGGAACAGAAATTTCTCATAGTGGAAACACAATGGGATTTACCTCCTATAATGGACTTTTCCCGGATACCGGTACAGAGGTAATAATTATTACAAATAAGGGAATGGCAGATTTGTATTCAATGAAGCTGAAGCTTTTGAAAATAATTTTTCAAAAATAATACATTAAAAAATATAAGGTTTTATTTGAAAACTACAATTAGAAAAGCAATAATACAATAATAGCATTGCCGAATAATATAATTATTAGTATAAAAATTAATCAATCACAAAAAAGAGAGATCTGCGCTTTAATCTAATACAGATCTCCTTTTTATTAATATGTATTTATTAATAGATCCTGTGGCTTTTCAGCTTCTTGAAGAATTATAATATGCCCTCTGATATCAGATTTATAAGAATCTCTTAGCTCGTTAATAAATCTTTGAGGGTCATCATAATTTATTTCAAGTGACTCTATATTTGAGTAATCGATAGTAACACTATGGATACCAGTAATAATTCGAGGTCTTGGTTTAAATAAGTTCAAGGTATAGCTTCCGACTAATTTGCTTAGGTGATTGTCATTGTATTGTGATTCATGAAAAAGGAACTTATCAACATATATGACACCACCAATAATATAAAAACTATGTTTCATAGATACCACCTCTATAATATTATACTATAAAAGAGGAAAAATTTCAACCGAAATCTAATAATTCAATATTTAAAACAAAATAAACAGTTAATAAAGAGCAGGACTTAAATATTGCTTGGAATTTTAGCGAAGCTTGAACTTGCGTATCTCTTTGTTAAGAGAATCTGCCAGTTCTGCAAGCTCTTCACTTGCTGATGCTGTTTCTTCGGAGGTTGCAGAGGTGTTTTGTACAACACTTGAAAGCTGATTTATTCCATAATTTATCTGCTCTACCTGCTGTGATTGCTCCCTTGAGGCTATAGAAATTTGATTAACAAGTGAAGAAACAGAAGCTACATTTGAAGATATTTCTTCTAGCGCCTTAGCTGTTTTATTAGCAATACTTGTTCCGTCATTTACAGTTCTAATTGAGCTTTCAATCATTTCTGCAGAATCTTTTACTGCTGCTGCGGATCTTGCCGCCAAATTTCTAACCTCTTCAGCTACTACAGCAAAGCTTTTTCCACGAGAGCCTGCTTTTGCCGCTTCGACAGCAGCATTAAGAGCAAGGATATTGGTTTGAAAGGCGATAGAATCAATAACCTTTATTATCTTGTGTATATCCTTTGAAGAGGTATTAATATTATTCATAGCAAGAAGCATTTCCTGCATTTGCTGGTTTCCAGCGGAGGCATTTAGTTTAGCTTGGTCAGTTAGTTGGTTTGCATTATCAGCATTTTTTGCATTTTGATTTGTCTGAGAAGAAATTTCAGATAATAATGCTGTAAGCTCTTGGATTGTACTAGCCTGCTCAGTCGCACCCTGAGAAAGACTAATGCTAGAAGCTGATAACTGATTTGAGCCAGCGGCTACCTGATCTGAAGCGTTTGATATTTGGCGTAAAACTATATTCATATTATCCTGAAGATGATTAAAGGCCTTTGCTAAGGAACCTATTTCATCAGATGTAGAAATACTAATGGTTTCAGAAAAATCTCCAGTAGCCATTTTTTTTGTGCCATTCTCTAAAGCTTGTAAAGGTTTTGTTAATCTATCAGTTACAAACCATACAATTAATGAAGAGATTATTGTTCCTAGGAGTGTAAAGATTATTATCTTATCCTGAAATTCTTTGGAGAGGAGGTCATAAGGGGTGTTGGGAACACCTACGTACCAGATACCAATTATTTCTCCGGAGGCATCCTTGATAGGCTCGTAAACGGTCTGATTCCAAGTACCAACAACATTAGCTTTACCAATATACGGCTTGCCTTGCTTTAAAACAGTTTCAATTACAATATCGGATGCCTTTGTGTTGATGGCGCGTTCTTTTTTTCATTGATTACATTAGTGTTAACCCTTGTATCATTTTGGAAAATAGTTACAGTATCGCCTGTAAGCTTTCCGATTTCATCAACAATTTCAAAGCTCTCCACCTCCATAGATAAATATATGAATATAATTACTTAATTAAGAAAAACTAATGAATAGAATAAGAATATAGGATAATAGCTTTTTGATATGAAAAATCAGTGAATAGCAAATGGATATATAAAAACAATAGCTTAATATGAAAAAATAATGAACAACAAATGAATATTCAGTTAAATACAGTATAACAATAATTTTATTCAGACATAACTAAAAAATAATTAAAGTAGATAAACAATTAAAACACCAATTTAGATATAAAAAAAGCCCTTGCTTATAGTAAAATTAACTTTTCGAATGCTGAAAAATGGAAAGTTTCAATAAAAATTAACGCCCCACAAAAGGATTATGATTTAAGTATTTTTAATTTATTGACTTTTTTTTGCCTTAGATGGTACAATCTAGCTAATTGTACTAGGAGGTATATTATGAAAAGATTAGTAGCAGTGCTATCTCATGAAGATGGCTCAGAAGAGAAAAAGATAAAGCTATCCATAGCCAATGAATTAGACCAGGTTGCGGCGTTGATTCAGAGTGCCAAAGAGGTTTCTGTTAAAAAGTTTTTTGATGATAATATGGAGGAGTGCTTGTTTGAGGTTACAAAAAAAGGCTTTGTAATATATGACGAGACATGGGGAATTTTTGCACCGGATATTGCAGAGATGATGTGGAAGCCATATAATTCAATTGGCATATATGATTTTGGTTTGCCTGAAGATAAAAACAATCTAGAAAATGCAATAGAGCAAATAGAAGACTTGAAAATTCCAATTGATTTTTCGAAGTGGAAGCAGGAATACAATTAGAAGATATAAATAATTAAAATAGAAATAAATAAAATAGCAAAACATAAAAAAGCTATAGATTATTCGATTAGCTATCTGAAGGAATTGACTTATTTAGAGAATAAAGAAGTATAGGTATTTACAAGTGAAAAATTATTACAAAGCCCAGACAAGTTATTGTCCGGGCTTTTATTAATAATTATTTTTTTCGAGTTTTACTAGCTTTCTAGGTTCAGGCTTATTAACTCCATACCATATTAGAGTATCAGAGAATATATCGAGCATTTTACCGAATTTATTAACTGTTTCGGGGTCAAGTTCATCTGCAATATCAAAAATAGGCTTGAACAATTCTTGATAAACATATTGTGAATATTCATTATATACTTTTCGACCTTTATCAGTTGCCTTGAGATAGATATTCTTCTGGTTGTCGCTATATTGATATTTTTCAAGAAGCCCTTTATCCATAAGCTTACTTACGTTTTTGGAAAAAGCACTGTTCTTTACTCCCAAACGCTGTGCCATTTTAGACATCTTTTCGTTTTTATCTTCGTTTTCCAGAATATATTCAAGGGTCTGGATTTGAGAAGGAGAAAAAGATACTCCGGTATCAAAATCGGCTTGAATTCTGTAATGTGCAGCATAGGTATTACCATATCTAATTAACTTTTCAACAAAATCACGGTGATTCTGCATCCATTTTAGTTCCATATATACGCCCCTTTCAATCTTTTGTTTTTATATAATAAAAGATATTTATAATCAAAAGGATTATATCATATTTTTAAGAAAAAATGTAGCAGTAATTATATTTTATCCGGATAATTAAATAATTCAATAATATTAATAAAGGTTGGAAGCGCTGGCGCCATATTATTTATATACGTTTGCTAATCCATCTAATAATATCGCTAATTATTTCATCTTTTACAGACTCGTTCAAAATCTCATGGAATAGATGAGGATAGATTATAAGTGATTTATCTGAAGAGGCAATATCACCAAAAAAATCTCTTGAATCCTTTTCACTTACAATACCATCATTAGCCCCATGTAATATAAGAACTGGGTATTTGAAGCTTGAAGAATTATCTGTTCCCCAGCTTACGCCATTAAATAGTGAGTAAAAAAGGCCAGCAGATACTTGCTTTTCAACTAAAGGGTCATTAGCATAGGCTTCAACAACCCTTGCATCTGAACAGACTCCCGCACCAAGCTCATTTGGAAAATAAGTGTCAAGAGGAAGAGAAGGCGGAAGGTCGCTTCCAATTCCAAAATTATTTCTGGTTAAAGCGCCAGAAGTTATTATTCCACTTACCTTATCAGGATATTTGATTCCGTAATTAGTAACAGCAAAGCCCCCCATGCTGTGCCCAAATACAAAAATAGGTAATCCGGGATTTTCTTCCTTTGCCAGCTCAGCCATAGCGTTTACATCATCAAGGATTTCATTAAAATCCTGATAAAATACTCGGTTGCCCTCTGAACGTCCGTGACCCCTATGGTCAAAGCGATAAACAGCAAAATCATTTTCAAATAGCCTTTGAGTAAAGTAATTGTATCTTCCAAGATGCTCACAAAGACCATGAACAACGAGTACAACAGCCTTTGGATTTAGTGGTATATCCTTTTTTGCGAAAAGTTTTGTTTGGTCAAAGGATGATACACTGAATTCATTTGTCATAATAATACCTCCTAATATATAGTTTTCATAATAAATAAATTATATCCCTAGGAAATAAAAAACGGGTCTTTGACACTTGCATAAAC
>DFYO01000036.1 GCA_002381865.1 Clostridiales bacterium UBA4080
CCTGACGGTGGAATATGAGCACAAAATGTATTTGAGCGGCGCGCTGAACATCATGAACCAGCCTGAATTCCGCAATGTGGACAAGGTCAGGGATGTGCTGGCCCTGCTGGAAGAGCATCAAATCATGCAGGAACTCATGCTGGCCAGCTTCAAAGAAAAGAATCACGGCGTTGCCATCCGGATCGGCACGGAGAATCCCCACAAGGGACTTTCCTCCTACAGTATGGTGACGGCAACTTATCAGATGAACGGCAAGGTCATCGGCACCGTTGGGGTGCTGGGACCAACCCGGATGGATTATTCCCGAACTGCCGGCTTGCTGGAATATCTGGCAAAAACCTTGTCGGATGGTTTGGGAAATTAGTCACGGACATTCCGTATGATCAATGAGGAGGCAATCATTATGAATCCAAAACACAAATCCGACAAAGCATCGGCGGCCGCTGAAAAGGCGGTAGCCGGTCAAGTCATGACCGAGGAAGAGATTCTGGCCCAGGACCAGAAGAACAAGGCGGATGGAACCGCAGCGGAAGCTGGGGCATCCGGAGCCGCTGCCGGCCAGGCTGAACAAACCGCCCTGGAATTGGCACAGACCAAAGACCAGCTTTTAAGACTTTCGGCAGATTTTGATAATTTCCGCAAACGGACCCAAAAAGACAAAGAAGACTGGAGCCATTATGCTGTTCAGAATTTGCTGGAGAAGTTCCTGCCGATCCTGGATGGACTGGACAACGCCATCGCGGCAGTTGGCAGCGCCGGCCCGGAAACCCAAAAGGTGCTGGACGGATTCCTGATGATCCACAAACAGTTCTCGGACATCCTGCAGCAGGAAGGTCTCAAAGAGATCCAGGCCTTGAACCAGCCCTTCGATCCCAATTTCCATGAGGCGGTGATCCATGCAGCGCCTGAAGAAGGCCAGGCGGATAATCAGGTGGTGATGGTCCTGCGCAAAGGATACACTTATCGCGAACGCCTGATCCGGCCCAGCATGGTCAAGGTCACCAAAGAACAATAATTCATCCCAATGCAAATACCTGCGGCTTGTTCGCGGTATGAATAAAGAAACAATAACGATCCAAAACGGATAGATTAAGACTGGAGGAAGATTATTATGGGCAAAGTTATTGGTATTGACTTAGGAACAACAAACTCATGTGTATCTGTTATGGAGGCTGGAAAACCAGTAGTTATATCAAATACAGAGGGAGCAAGAACAACACCATCTATAGTTGCGTTTGCAAAAAATGGTGAAAGATTAGTAGGTGATCCTGCAAAAAGACAATCAATTACTAATCCAGATAAAACTGTAATGTCTATTAAAAGAGAAATGGGAACAAACCATAAAACAAAAATTGATGATAAAGATTACTCACCACAGGAAATATCAGCAATGATTTTACAAAAGCTAAAGGCAGATGCAGAAAGCTACCTAGGAGAAGCGGTAACAGAAGCAGTAATAACTGTTCCAGCATACTTTAATGATAGTCAAAGACAGGCTACTAAGGATGCAGGAAAAATTGCTGGATTAGATGTAAAAAGAATTATTAACGAGCCTACAGCAGCAGCACTTGCATATGGACTTGACAACGAGCATGAACAAAAGATTATGGTATACGATTTAGGAGGAGGAACCTTCGACGTATCTATTATAGAGATTGGTGACGGAGTACTTGAAGTTCTTGCAACAAGCGGAAACAACAGACTTGGCGGAGATGACTTTGATAAAAGAGTTATTGACTATCTTGTAAGAGAATTTAAGAACGCAGAAGGTATTGATCTTTCATCAGACAAAATGGCAATGCAGAGATTAAGAGATGCTGCAGAAAATGCAAAAAAAGAGCTTTCAAATACAACAACTACTAATATTAATTTGCCATTTATTACTGCCAGCCAAGACGGAGCAAAGCATTTAGATGTTACCCTTACTAGGGCTAAGTTTGATGAGCTTACTCATGACCTTGTTGACAGTACCTTAGGACCTGTTAATAATGCCTTAAAGGATGCTGGATTGGCAGCTTCACAATTAGATAAAATTTTACTTGTGGGTGGTTCAACAAGAATACCAGCTGTTCAAGATGCAGTAAAAAATATTACAGGTAAGGATGCATTTAAAGGAATAAATCCTGATGAATGTGTAGCAGTAGGTGCGGCAATTCAAGGAGGAAAGCTTGCAGGAGATGCCGGAGCAGGAGACATTCTTTTATTAGACGTAACACCTCTAAGCCTAGGAATTGAAACAATGGGAGGAGTTGCTACCAAGCTAATTGAAAGAAATACTACAATTCCTACAAAGAAAAGCCAGGTTTTCTCTACAGCAGAGGATAATCAGACAGCGGTTGATATTCACGTAGTTCAAGGTGAAAGAGAATTTGCAAGAGACAATAAAACTCTTGGAAGATTTAGATTAGATGGAATTGCACCAGCAAGAAGAGGTATTCCTCAAATAGAGGTTAGTTTTGATATTGATGCAAATGGTATTGTAAATGTACATGCTAAAGATTTAGGAACAGGAAAAGAGCAACATATTACAATTACTGCAAGCACAAATTTATCTGATGATGAGATTGAAAAAGCAGTTGAAGAGGCTAAAAGATTTGAAGCTGAAGATAAAAAACGCAAGGAAAATGTGGATTTGAAAAATGAAGTGGATTCACTTGTGTTTCAAACAGAAAAGACAATTACTGATCTTGGAGACAAAATTAGTGGTGACGAAAAAGCAGGAATTGAAGCTCAGCTAAATAAATTAAAGGAGTTAAGCTCAAAGGTTAATGCAGAAAATATCAGTGATTCAGAAGCGGCTGAATTAAAGGCTGCAAAAGAATCATTAACTACAATGCTTCAGGAATTCTCAGCTAAATTATACGAGGCAGCTGGCGCAGAACATCAACAGCAAGGACAAGAAGCAGAGCAGCAAAGTCAGCAAGGGCCTGATGATTTTGTAGATGTTGATTTTAAAGAAGAAAACTAAAAAAATATTAAAGCCCCCGTCTATTTGGCGGGGGTGACTTATAGAACAAACAGTATAAAATAAAAGACAACTTAACAAATACAATCAACTAAAAAGATTGATATTAAGAAGTATTCGCTTAAGGAATGTCTAATGACAGCACTTAGAGTAAAAAATAAAAGCAAAAAAGAAATGCCATACAACAGCGAAGGCGGTTGCATGGTGTTTTTGACCGTAATTCAATAGCTATAGTTTTATTGAAAAACAAAATTCCATGTAGTATAATGAGCAATAGAGAATAAATGAGGTGAAAATATGGCAGAAAAAAGAGATTACTATGAGACCCTTGGTGTCCAAAAGGGTGCATCAGATACTGAAATTAAAAAAGCATATAGAAAGCTAGCAAAGCAATATCATCCTGATACTAACCCAGGAGATAGTGTTTCAGAGCATAAATTTAAAGAGGCAACAGAAGCCTATGAGGTTTTGAGTGACAGCAATAAAAGAGCTCAGTATGACCAGTTTGGACATGCGGCATTTGAAAATGGCGGAGGTGCAGGTGGTTTTAGAGGAGGCTTTGATTTTGGCGGAGATATGGGCGATATTTTTGGCGATATTTTCGGTGATATGTTTGGCGGAGGAAGAAGACAAAGCTCAAATGCACCTCAAAAGGGAGTTAATATTAGAGCTAATATAAGACTAAAATTTGAAGAAGCAGTTTTTGGAGTTGAAAAGGAAATTCAAATGAATATTGCTGACCCATGTGAAACCTGTAATGGAACAGGTGCAAAGGCGGGTACACAGCCAGAGCAGTGTCCTACTTGCCAAGGAGCAGGACAGGTAAGATACAATCAGCAAACCTTATTTGGAACAATGTCAAGCGTTAAAACCTGTAATCATTGTCAGGGGACAGGTAAAATTATCAAAGAAAAATGTTCTGATTGCCAAGGAAGCGGCTTTGTAAGAAAGAATAAAAAAATGTCTGTTGCAATTCCAGAGGGAATTGACAATGGTCAAAGCATAAGATTAAAGGGAAAAGGTGAACCGGGTAAAAACGGAGGACCAAGAGGAGATATTCTTTTAACAGTATATGTTGAGCCTCATCCGTTTTTTGAAAGACAGGATACGGATATTTTCTATACAATGCCTATAAACTTTACACAAGCGGCATTAGGTGCTGAGCTTGAGGTTCCTACTATTGATGGAAATGTAAAGTATGAAATAAAGCCAGGTACTCAGACGAATACAAGGTTCAGACTTAAAGGAAAGGGCGTTCCAAGGATTAATAATCCTAAAATAAGAGGAGACCAATATATCACTGTAATTGTAGATGTACCACAAAATCTTACAGAAAGACAGGTAGAGCTGCTCAAGGAATTTGCTGCCATTTCAAAGGAAAATAACAATGACAATTCTGATAAAAAGAAAAAATGGTACGATAAAGTAAAGGATGTCTTTGAATAAGACAAGGTGAATACATGGAATGGCATAGCTTGGTTATTGAAACAAAGGAGGAGGCAATTGAAGCAATTGCTGATATGCTTTACTCCTTAGAGGTAAAAGGAATAGAAATTATTGATAATAAATTAAGTGATTCTGAAAAGGAAAAGCTGATTGTAGATTATATAGATGACAGGATTATTCCTTCAGATGTAGTAAAAATTATATGCTATTTTTCTGATCAAGAAGATATTGACGAAAAAATAGAATTAATTAAGAAGGGTTTGGAGAATATAGCACAATTTATAGATATAGGTGAATGCTCAATTACACTTGGTACGACAAGTGAAGAGGACTGGGCTAACAATTGGAAGAAATACTATAAGCCTTTTAAAGTTGGCAGCTCTATTGTTGTAAAGCCAACCTGGGAGGAATATCAAAAAGAAAATAATGAAGAAATAATTATTGAAATTGATCCAGGAATGGCATTTGGTTGTGGAACTCATGAAACCACATCCATGTGCATTGAGCATATTGAAAAAAATATTAAAAAAGACGACACTGTTTTAGATATTGGGTGCGGAAGCGGTATATTATCTATTGTAGCTGCAAAGCTAGGGGCAAAAAAGGTTACGGGAATTGATTTGGATAAGGCGGCAGTTAAGGTAAGTAAGGAAAATGTTGAATTAAACAGGCTTGAAGATACTGTTTCTATATATCATGGAGATTTGATTGGCCAGGAAAATGAGAAGGTTGATATAGCAGTTGCAAATATAATGGCAGATGTTATTTTGATTTTAATGGAAGATATTGAAAAAGTACTAAAAAAAGGCGGTCTGTTTATAGCTTCAGGAATAATACGTGACCGTTATCCGGAAATAGAGAAAAAATTACTGGAAAAGGGTTTTAGTGTGTTGGATAAAACTGATATGAGTGAATGGGTAGCAGTTACAGCACAAAACCAATAGGAGCTACAATATGCATTTGTTTTTTGTGGATGAAAATCAGATTGAAAGTGAATTTATTCGAATAACTGGTGCGGATGTTAACCATATTTCTAAGGTTTTAAGACTTCCGTTACAGGAAGAAATTTTAATTAGTAATAGACAAGGTCTTGAATACTGTTGTATAATAGATTCAATAGATAAGGATTTTATTAATTGTAAAATTTTATCTATTGAAGAATCTAATCAAGAGCTTCCTGCTAAAATTTACCTGTTTCAAGGTTTGCCTAAACAGGATAAGATGGAGCTTATAATACAAAAAAGCATAGAGCTTGGTGTTTATGAAATTGTTCCCGTTGCAATGGAAAGGTCAATTGTTAAGCTGAATAGTTCAAAAAAAGATAAGAAGGCTGACAGATGGCAAAAAATTGCAGAATCCGCGGCAAAACAATCTCACAGAGGTATTATTCCAAGAGTTCATGAGCCTTTATCCTTTAAAGAAGCTATGAAATATGCTAAAGAGCTAGATACAATCATAGTACCTTATGAAAAAGCAAATCAAGCTCAATATTCGAAGGAAGTATTTTCCAAACTTAATAATTTTAATAGTATAGGAATTTTTATTGGCCCTGAAGGCGGATTTGCCAAGCAAGAGATTTCAGAAATAGAAGACCTTGGAGCATCAATTGTAACCTTGGGAAAAAGAATTCTAAGAACTGAAACAGCTGGATTAGTGGTATTATCTATAATAATGTTTAACATGGAGGTGGGGTAATTATGAGCGCCATCAGAATACTAATTGTTGACGATGCAGTGTTTATGAGAACGGTTCTAAAGAAAATGTTAGAAGAAGAGAATTTTGAAATTGTTGGTGAAGCCAGCAACGGAATTGAAGCTATTAAAAAAGCCAAAGAATTGACTCCGGATGTAGTTACACTTGATATAACAATGCCGGAAATGGATGGGGTTACAGCACTCCCCGAAATTTTAAAGGAAAGCCCAAATACAAAAGTTATTATGTGTTCTGCAATGGGACAACAGCCAATGGTAGTTGAAGCTATTAAAAAAGGTGCGAAGGATTTTATTGTTAAGCCCTTTCAAAAAGCAAGAGTACTTCAGGCTATTGAAAATATTATGTCAAAATAATATTAATCCCAGTATAATAGATGCGATTTTTAAGGTAGGGGTATCCCTGCCTTTTTATATTTTTTCAGAGGTGAATAAGTGTGGAAGTATATTTAGACAATGCAGCTACAACGAAAGTAATGGACAAGGCAGTTGAAAAAACTGCTCTTGTTTTTAATTTAAATTATGGAAATTCAGCATCAATGCACAAGAAAGGCATGGAGGCAGAAAAGGAAGTTATACATTCTAAAAAGATACTTGCAGGCATATTGAAAATAGAGCCGAACGAATTATATTTTACATCGGGTGGCACAGAATCGAACAATATGGCAATACTTGGAGCTGCAAGAATATATCATAGAAGAGGCAAGCATATTATTGTTTCAGCCTACGAGCATCCTTCAGTTTTGAAAACAGCTATGTCACTTGAAGAAGAAGGATTTGAGGTTTCAATTCTTAAGGTTCAAAAGGATGGGAGTTTTTTGCTGGAGGAGCTGGAAAAATTAATCCGAGAGGATACAATACTTGTTTCTATTATGCATGTAAATAATGAAGTAGGAACAATTGCACCAATTGAAAAGATAGGGAAATTAATAAAGAAAAAAAATCAAAATACCTTATTTCATGTTGATGCAGTACAATCCTTCGGTAAGCTAGAAATTTTTCCAAAAAAATACTTGATTGATTATATGAGTGTTAGCGGACATAAATTATATGCTCCCAAAGGAATCGGTATTCTTTATATAAAAAAGGGTTTGAGATTAAAGCCGTTATTTTATGGCGGCGGTCATCAAGAAGGAGTAAGGCCAGGCACTGAAAATACACCGGCAATAGCGGCGTTAGGAACAGTTGCAGAGCAATTATATGCTAATCTATCAGAAAACTATGAAAAGCTTGGGCATATAAAAAAATATTTAAGAGACAGAATTTTAAATGAAATAGAAAATACATATCAAAACAGTCCAAGTGATGAGATTACAGGAAACCATATATTAAATATACGATTTGAGGATGTAAAGGGAGAAGTGCTTTTGCATTCGCTTGAGGAAAAAGGCATTTATGTGTCAACAGGCTCTGCGTGTTCTTCTAAAAAAACCGAACTGAGCAGTACACTTCTTGCGTTAGGATATACTTCAGCACAGGTAGACAGCTCAATTAGATTTAGTTTTTCTTTGGATAACACTATTGAGGAAATGGATTATCTTGTAGAACAATTAAAACAAATAGTACCAACACTAAGAAAGTTTGTCAAAAAATAGATTTATTATATCAGGAGAAAAAAATGAGAAGAGCTTATTTGGTTAAGTATGGAGAAATAGCAATTAAGGGAAACAACAGATATTTATTTGAAAATGCGTTATTAGATCAGATTAAAGGAAGGCTATCTAAAATTGGCAAATTTAAGGTTACAAAGGAACAAGGCAGAGTTTTTGTTGAACCACAGGAGGAAATTGATGAAGAGGATGTAATGAAGGTGCTTACTAGAATTTTTGGGCTGGTAGGTATATGTCCTGTTTTAGTATTGGATTCTTCTGATTTTGAACATATCAAAGAACAAGCGGTTGCATTTTTGAAAGCAGAGTATAAGGAAGACAATTATACCTTTAAGGTTGAAGCAAAAAGAGCTGTAAAATCCTATTTTTTAAATTCTATGGAGATTTGTAAAGAGGTTGGAGCTTATGTACTTGATAAAATGCCAGATTTAAAAGTTGATGTACACAAGCCACAGGTCAGACTTTGGGTTGAAATTAGAAACAATACATATATTTATTCAAGAGTTGTAAAAGGACTGGGAGGAATGCCAGTAGGAACTAATGGAAAAGCAATGCTTTTGCTATCGGGAGGAATTGACAGCCCTGTTGCGGGATGGATGATTTCAAAAAGAGGAGTTAGACTTGATGCTGTATATTTTCATTCTCATCCATACACAACTGACAGAGCCAAGGAAAAGGTAATTGAACTGGCTAGGCTTGTGTCTGTTTATACAGGAAAAATCCACTTGAATATTGTGCCTTTTACAGAAATTCAAATGTATATTTATGAAAATACGCCACATGAGCAGCTTACAATTATTATGAGAAGAATAATGATGAGAATAGCAGAAAAAATAGCTTTAAATAGCGATGCACAGGCCCTTGTTACGGGAGAGAGCATTGGACAGGTTGCAAGTCAGACAATTCAAAGCCTTGCGGCGACTAATGCAGTATGTAATATTCCTGTTTTCAGACCATTAATTGGTTTTGACAAACAAGATATAATTACAATTTCTGAGCAGATTGGAACCTTTGAAACTTCTATTTTACCTTATGAGGATTGCTGTACAGTATTTGTGGCAAAGCATCCCGTAACAAAGCCAAACCTCGAGTCAATAGAAAAATCCGAAAGAAAGCTTCCAAACATTGAAGAAATGATGGAAAAGGCAATAAAGGATAGGGAAATCATGGTAATTAGAGCTTAAAAAGTGTGTTCTTTGAAAGTGCTTCTTATTTAATGATAAGTATAAGCCTATTAAAGTAAATAGAGTTTTTTGCTACAAGAATAGCGTTCGGTGAACGCGTTTCTTGTAGAATAGAAAAGTTTGGTCTCTTGCAAGCAAGACGAACTTTCCTATTCTATAAAAAAATCCACTATAAAAGTGGATTTGCATTATCCTATAACATAGGAACCTAAACTATTTATAACTTCTTCAACAATGGATTCATCGTGGATATTAAGTTCGATAGGCTTGCTCAGATCCAAGCTGAATATTCCCATAATTGATTTTGCATCAATAACATATCTCCCGGAGATTAAATCAAAGTCGGAATCATATTTTGAGATAAGATTAACAAAAAGCTTTACCTTATCGATTGAATCTAGTGACACTTTGATGGTTTTCAAGTTTTGTTACCCCCTTATATTGTTATACTTCTAACAACAATATAATAAATCTTTTTGTAAATTATGTCAAGTTTTGAAAGGAATTAAATATGGCAACAGTAAGCTTTTATACATTAGGCTGCAAGGTAAACCAATACGAAACTGAAGCAATGCTAGAGCTTTTCAAAAATAGCGGCTATGATGTTGTTGATTTTGAAGAGGCAGCAGATATATATATTATCAATACCTGTACTGTCACAAATGAGGCTGATAAAAAATCCAGGAAAATTTTCTCTAAGGCAAAAAAAAATAATCCTGCAGCGATAGTGGCAGCAGTTGGCTGTTATGCACAAGCATCTAAAGAACAGCTAAAAGAGAACAAGAATTTGGATTTAATTATAGGTAATAACAAAAAAAATCAGATTGTTAAAATCCTTGAAGATTATATAGAAGAAAAGAATATTAATACCTTTGTAAAGGATATGCAGTTTGAAAATGATTTTGAAGATATGGAAATATCATTTTCTGAAGAAAAAACCAGAGCGCATATTAAAATTCAGGATGGCTGCAATCAGTTTTGCTCTTACTGTATTATACCCATTACAAGAGGCAGGGTAAGAAGCAGAAAGCCTGAATTGGTATTAAGAGAAATACATCAATTGGTTTTGAACGGGTATAAAGAGGTAGTGTTAACAGGAATTCATATGGCTTCATACGGAGTTGATCTAAAAGACTACAGACTAATTGACTTGCTTGAAGATATAAATCAAATAGAAGGTCTGGCAAGAATACGATTAGGCTCCTTAGAGCCAACCCTGGTTAATGATGACTTTGCTTATAGAATAGGCAGATTAGAAAAAATATGTCCTCATTTTCATTTGTCACTTCAAAGTGGTTGTGATGAAACCTTAAAAAGAATGAATAGAAAATATAGCACTAAAGAATATAGCGATGCGGTTAAAAGATTAAGAAATAGTTTTTCTAACCCTTCAATCACAACAGATATTATTGTTGGCTTTCCGGGTGAATCCGAGGAAGAATTTAACAAAACATGCAGCTTTGCCAATAGGATAGGCTTTGCAGATATTCACATTTTCAAATATTCTAAGCGCAAGGGAACAAGAGCTGCAGAAATGAATAATCAAGTAGATGATATGATTAAAAACCAGCGAAGCAAAGAGCTTAGTGAAGTAAAGCTTGAGCTTTATAAAAATTACCTTGAGTCATTTATTGGAAAAACCATGGAGGTTTTGTTTGAAGACACAATAGTTATAAAGGATAACAAGGAATATATAATAGGGCATACGGATAATTATCTGAAAATATGTGTTATGAAAAAAGATAAAGCTGTTGCTAATAAGCTTTTTAATGTTAAAATTACAGGTATAAGTAATGAATTTCTAGAGGGTGATATTTGTGAGTTAACCTAACAAATAAAACAGCAGTACAAAAATACGTTGATATTTTCAAGGATATGTATTAATATAGTAATATATATAAGCAAGATTAAGAAAAGGATGTGATGATTATGGGAAAGTTAAATTACACACAGTTTTTTAAGAAAAATGAAAATGACCACGAAAATGAAGTAAAAGAAATCATTGCAAAGGTTTATGAAGCGCTTACAGAAAAGGGCTATAATCCATCCTATCAAATTGCAGGTTATATATTATCAGGAGATCCTACTTATATAACTAGCTATAATAATGCAAGAACACTAATTGGAAAAATTGAAAGAGATGAACTATTACAGGAACTATTAGATTGCTATATCAATACAAGATTAAAATAAATATATGCAGGCTGTAGAATTTATTAATCATGTTCTACAGTTTTTTTAGAATTGTAAGGAAATTAAGGATGTGTAAAATGAGAATACTTGGTTTGGATTACGGCAGTAAAACAGTCGGGGTTGCAGTAAGCGATCCTTTTGGCTGGACGGCACAGGGAATTGAAACAATCAGAAGAAAAGAGGAAAACAATCTGGTTAATACAATTAGCAGATTACGCGAGATTATTGAATCCTATCAAGTAGATAAAATTGTTTTAGGATTTCCTAAAAACATGAATAATACTGAAGGTGAAAGAGTAGAAAAAACACTATTATTCAAAAAAAGATTAGAGCGTGAATTTGATGTAGAGGTTGTTGTTTGGGATGAGAGATTAAGTACTATCGGAGCTCAAAGAATATTACTTGAAGCTGACATAGGAAGAAAAAAGCAGAAACAGGTCATTGATAAAATGGCAGCAGTATTTTTTCTTCAGGGATTTCTGGATGCTAATAAAAGCAATAATACTAATTAAAAAAATAAGCATATTACAATTCTAAAAACCCATAAAAATTCTTTGAACAATAAAACGAGCATTCTTTGTTATAGCACAGAAAAAATCGAATTGCATGGAATAGTCCATGATTTATTGTTCTATAAGAATAAATTACAAGGAAGATTTTTTTGTAAGGAAAAAAGCAGAGGATTACAATACTTTAATAAATCTTGTAGTGTATTATAAAAAAATAGGCAAAGGCCATAAAAAGAAAGGTGAACATAATGGATATAATTAAATTTTATTTTGACGAAACAAATGAGGAAGTGAATTTTGCAGTTATTGGAAGTGTAGAACATGATGAAAATGTATATTTAATGGTTGTTGAAGAGGAAGAGCTTGACGAAGAGGATATGACAGCATATATTTTGAAAGCAATTGAGGTAGATGAGGAAGAGGTTATTTATGAAATAGTAGATGATGAAGAGGAATTAAGCGTAGTAACAGAGCTTTTTGAAGAATATCTGGAAAACTACGATTTCGATCAAGAATAAGCTAGTGTGTGGAGGATAAATTATGTCTTCAATAAAATGTGATGCTTTCAAGGAGCTCCTTAAACAAAAAGGTTTAAAGATTACAGCTCAAAGAGAAAGTGTTCTTGAAGTGTTGAAAAATCACGAAGGAAATCATTTGACGGTTGAAGAAATCTACGAAAAGGTTAAAACCCTAAGTCCGGAAATAGGTCTTGCAACTGTATACAGAACTATACAGCTTCTAAGTGAGTTAAAGCTAGTAGATAAGCTTGAATTAAATGATGGATTTATAAGATATGAGATTGGAAAATTTGATGGAGGAAAGCATAACCATCATCATTTGATATGTGAAATTTGCGGAAGAGTCATTGAAGCAGAGGATGATTTGCTTGATCTTATAGAAGAAACCTGTAGAAAAAAATACGATTTTAAAGTAACAAATCATGTAGTGAAATTTTATGGAATATGTAATAAATGCAGCGAAAAATAACTACAAATAATAACAATAATTAAATAAATTAATTTAAAAAAATATGGAGGTGTTTTTTTGTCATCAAAAAAATCAAAATTAAAAATAATACCATTGGGCGGATTAGAGCAAATTGGTATGAATATAACTGCGTTTGAATACGACGGAGAAATAATTGTAGTGGACTGTGGGATAGCTTTTCCAGAGGACGAAATGCTGGGAATAGACCTTGTAATTCCGGATGTAACATATCTAAAGAGAAATGCAGCAAAGGTCAAGGGAATTGTACTTACTCATGGGCATGAAGACCATATAGGAGCATTACCTTATGTATTGAAAGAACTCAATGTGCCTATTTATGGAACCAGACTTACTATTGGATTGGTAGAAAATAAGTTAAAAGAGCATAATATTTTAAAAACAACTACGAGAAAAAGCATTAAGCCAGGAACGATAATTGATTTTGGAGCAATGTCAGTAGAATGTATAGGTACAAATCATAGTATTTCAGATGCTTTGGCGCTTGCGATTCGCACACCGGCAGGAATTGTAGTTCATAGTGGCGATTTTAAAGTGGATTACACCCCTATTCATGGTTCACCAATTGATTTGCAAAGATTTGCTGAGTTGGGTAAAGAGGGAGTTTTACTTCTTATGGCAGACAGTACTAATGCTGAAAGAAAAGGCTATACAATGTCTGAAAGCTCTGTAGGAAAAGCATTGGATGATATTTTTGCGGATTCTAAGGATAATAGGATAATTGTAGCAACCTTTGCATCAAATGTTGACAGAGTTCAGCAAATTGTGAATGCAGCTGAAAAAAACAACAGGAAGGTTATTGTTGAAGGGCGAAGTATGGTAAATGTGTGTTCAACTGCTATGGAGCTGGGATATCTAAAAATGCCTGACAATATGATGATTGCGGTTGAAGAAATGAATAATTATGAAGGTAAGGATTTAGTAATAATAACAACGGGAAGTCAGGGAGAGCCGATGGCTGCACTTTCAAGAATGGCTTCATCAACACATAGAAAAATTCAGATAACTTCAGGCGACAAGGTAATACTTAGCTCAAAGCCAATTCCAGGAAATGAAAAAACTGTTTCAAGAGTTATCAATGATCTTTTTAGAAAAGGAGCAGAGGTTGTTTTTGACGAGGCGCATGTTTCGGGACATGCTTGTCAGGAGGAATTAAAGCTGTTACATACATTGGTAAGACCTAAGTTTTTCGTGCCAGTTCATGGAGAATACAGACACTTGAAAAAGCATGCTGAAATTGCTGAGCAAATGGGTATGAAAAAAGAAAATATTTTTATTTTAAGCTCAGGAGATGTACTAGAGCTAGATAATAGGGGTGGAGCAATTACAGGCAAGGTTCCTACCAATCAAATACTTGTAGATGGACTTGGAGTAGGAGATGTAGGCAATATTGTACTTAGAGACAGACAAAAGCTATCCCAGGACGGATTAATTATAGTTGTACTTACATTGAAAAAGATTACCGGACAGATTTTGGCAGGGCCAGATATAGTTTCAAGAGGATTTGTTTATGTAAGAGAATCTGGCGATTTGATGGTTGATGCAAAGGCAGTTGTAAAAGAAGCGCTATTAAATTGTGAGAAAAAGAATATTAGTGATTGGTCAAAAATTAAAAATGTTATAAAAGAAGATTTGAATGAGTTTTTATGGCAGCAAATTAAAAGAAGTCCGATGATATTGCCTATTATTATGGAAGTATAATGATATAGCTTATTACTTTATTACAAAGGAGTGTGCAGAGCTATGGAAGAATTGTTTCTAGAAGCTAAAACTCTAGCTGATTCAATAAAAAAATCTGAAGCATATAATAAATATATGGAAGCAAAAGATACTATTGAGAAAAAAGCAGAGCTAATGGCTCAATATGATGAATTCAGAAAAAAATGCTTTGAAATACAAGTTGATCATAATTATGGTTATTATAACTGCTATGAACAGCTTGTTAATCTGAAGAATCTTAATGATGAGCTATTAAGCAATCCTATTGTAAAAGAATTTATGGAAAATGAATATAAAATGACCAATATGCTATGGAAGATTTTTACTTTACTGATTGAAGAGGTTGACTTTAATATTGACTTTTTAGAATAAGGGTGGACACATGGCAAAAAAGAAAAAATCATTTAAAAAATTAATAACAAGTCTGTTATTTTTAGTCACAATAATTATTGCAGTATATGCTGGAGGAAAGCTTGCTTTTAAAACGGGATATGATTTTATGGGTAAAGCTCCAGTTTCAAATGATGCTTCAATAGTTGAGGTTGAAATACCAGAAGGCTCATCTACAGAAAAAATAGCTAAAATACTTAAGGAAAAGGGTTTGATAAAAAGTGTTACTCATTTCCGTATTATGTCTAAGCTTTCAGAGTATGATGGGAAATATCAGCATGGAACATTTTTGCTGGCAAAAAATATGGACCAGGATACTATAATGCAGGAATTAATGAAAAAAACTGCAAACAAGGATACAATCAGAATTACAATTCCTGAGGGCTACACAATAAAGCAAATTGGTGAAAAGCTGGAAAAAGAAGGAGTTGTTACAGCTGAAGAGTTTATTGAGGCAGCTAACAGCACTGATTATAATTATGCTTTTATACAACAGATACCAAATAGAGAGATTAAGCTGCAGGGGTATTTATTTCCTAATACATACGAGATATATAAAACTGCTACTGCAAAACAGATTGTTGATTTGCTATTAAGCGAGTTTGATAAGGTTTTTAATGAGGAATACAAGGCAAAGGCCAAAGAGCTAGGAATGTCTGTTGATGAAATAGTTACAATGGCTTCCATAATTGAAAGAGAAGTTAAATCAGAAAAAGAAAGAAATAAAGTTGCAGGAGTTATCTATAATAGACTTAATATTGGGATGAAGCTTGAAATGTGTTCTACAGTAATTTATGCACTGGATAAGCCCAGAGATTTTAGCAAGGATAAGCTATTATATTCAGATCTTGAGGTAGATTCTCCTTATAACACCTATTTATATGCAGGGCTTCCTAAAGGACCGATTGCAAATCCCGGAAAGGCTTCCTTGGAGGCAGCTTTATATCCTGAAAAACACGATTATCTGTTTTTTGTATTGGTGAATGAACAAACGGGTGAGCATGAGTTTAATAAAACGCTGGAAGGACATAATGCGGCAAAAAACAGAAATTAGCATTGCGATGGTGGAAAAACAATGAGTCATATTAATAACCAGAATATTCTTGATTACCTTAAAGCAATCAGAGGTAAGGATACTTTAATAATAGAGCAGATAAGAAGATATGCCCTTGATAATAATGTTCCGATAATCAAGGATGAAATGAAGGATTTTCTACAAGTTATTATTGCGGCTGTAAAGCCTGTAAAAATATTGGAAATAGGAACAGCAATTGGATATTCTTCAATAATAATGTCAAATTCTTCTGAAAGTGTAAAACAAATTATTACGCTTGAGAAATCTGAAGAAATGATAAAAATTGCGGGAAAAAATATTACTAATGCTGAAAAAAATAGTATAATAAAGATATGTATCGGAGATGCCGAAAAAACATTAGAAGAATTAGAAGGTCAATTCGACTTGATATTTATGGATGCAGCAAAGGGACAATATATTACATTTTTGCCCCATTGCTTAAGACTTTTAAAAAAAGGCGGTATATTAATATCTGACAATGTTTTGCAGGATGGTTATATTGCAAAGTCAAGATGGAGTATTCCAAGAAGACAAAGAACTATTCACAGAAGAATGAGACAATATTTGTGGGAGTTAAATCATAATAGCGCACTGAAAACGGCAATTTTGCCAATAGCTGACGGAATTACCTTAAGCTATAAGACAGAGGAGGATAATACAGATGAATAAACCCGAGCTATTAATACCGGCGGGCAGTCTGGAAAACTTAATAATAGCTGTTGAATATGGAGCAGATGCAGTTTATGTGGGCGGAGAAGAATTTGGATTAAGAGCTAAAGCTAAAAACTTTAGCAATGAGGATATGCTCAAGGGTGTAGAGTACGCACATGAGAGAGGGGTAAAGGTATATGTAACAGTTAATATTATTGCCCATAATGACGATTTAGAAAATGTACTGGAATATTTTGAGTTTTTAAAAGAGCTTAAACCAGATGGAATAATTGTTGCTGACCCAGGCATATTAGATATTGCAAGAGCAATTATACCTGAAATTGAGATACATTTAAGTACGCAGGCAAATAATACTAATTACGCTTCGTTGAATTTTTGGCACAAGCAGGGCGTAAAAAGGGTGGTAGTTGCAAGAGAGCTTTCTCTAAATGAAATATCTACTATAAGACTTAGAACCCCTAAGGATTTAGAGCTAGAGGCATTTGTACATGGAGCTATGTGTATTTCTTACTCTGGAAGATGCCTTTTAAGCAACTATATGAACGAAAAGGATGCCAATAAAGGAGAATGCACTCACCCTTGCAGATGGACCTATCATTTAGTGGAGGAAACTAGACCTGGAGAGTATATGCCTGTAATTGAAGATGAAAGAGGCACTTATATTTTCAATTCCAAGGATTTGTGTATGATTGAGCACATTGATGAGTTGGTAAGAGTTGGAATATCAAGCCTTAAAATTGAAGGCAGAATGAAAACTCAGCTTTATGTAGCAACAGTTACAAGAACATACAGAGAAGCAATTGATGATTTTTTCAAGGATCCTGCGCTATACGAAAGAAAGCTGCAGCATTATAATTCTGAGATTAGAAAATGCAGTCATAGAAAGTTTACAACAGGCTTTTATTTTGGAAAGCCGAGCGAAGAAGAACAAATATATGACAGCAATACATATATTAGAAGCTATACCTATGTTGCTAAGGTAATTGATTATATTGAAGAAGAAAAAATGGCAATTATAGAGCAAAGAAATAAGTTTGTAGTTGGTGATGAGCTTGAAGTAATGAAAACTAATGGGGAAAACCTTATTATCAAGCCAGAGAAAATATTTGATATGGATAATAATCCGCAAACAGAGGCGCCACATCCAAAACAGCTATTGAAGATACCTGTAAGTGAATACTTAGAAAAGAACCTGATTATCAGAAAAAAAGAAGATAACTAATTATATTATAAGAGGGTGATTAAATTGAGAAGTTTCAGCTTCAGCAATAAACTAAAGCTTGGAGATTTACTGATTAGCTATGGGGTTATTACAGAAGAACAGTTAAAGGAAGCATTAGAACTGCAAAAAAGCATGGGTGGCAAAATCGGTGAAATACTGATTCAGGCTGGCTTTGTAACAAAACAGAATATTAATGAAGTTCTAGAATTTCAATTAGGGATACCGTACATAAATCTTGAAGAATATAGGATTGATGCGGCTGCAACTAAGACGATTACTGAGGACATGGCGAGAAAGCATTTGCTTATTCCGATAAAACAGTCGGAAATAGAGGTACATGTTGCTATGGCAGACCCTTTGAATCTTCTTGCAATCGATGATGTCAAAATATTTTCGGGAAAAGAGGCAGTCCCTTTTTTTGCGGATGAAGCAGCGAT
Source organism: Clostridiales bacterium UBA4080 (assembly GCA_002381865.1). Lineage (GTDB taxonomy): Bacteria > Bacillota > Clostridia > Lachnospirales > Vallitaleaceae > UBA4080. The sequence goes on from DFYO01000036.1 coordinate 18,137, forward strand.
AAAAAGAGCAATTGAGATGTATTATGGCACGCAAAAAGCCATGCTTGCTGCTGAACAATTTAAGCAGGAAAGAGCGCTAGACCTTGATAATTCAATTACAGAGGAAGATATAGAAAGTGATATTTTAAAAAGCGCACCGATTGTTAAGCTTGTTAACACAATGCTTGAGCAAGCAGTCAGACACAGAGCTTCAGATATTCATATCGAGCCCTATGAAAAATTAATTAGAGTAAGGTATAGAATTGATGGAAGACTTCAAAATATGTATGAATACGAAACGGAGCTGTTAAGTGCAATAGTTGCAAGAATAAAAATTATCGGGACAATGGATATTGCTGAGAAAAGAAAGCCTCAGGACGGAAGGATATCAATTCTTGTAGATAAAAAGGAATATGATGTGCGTGTATCAACACTTCCGACAGTATTTGGCGAAAAGGTTGTAATGCGTGTTAATAGCAAGGATAGCTTTAATAAGGGCAAGGCTCAGCTTGGGATGTTTGAGGAGGATATGGAAAAATTCGAAGGTATTCTTTCAAATCCCCATGGTATAATTCTGGTAACAGGACCTACTGGAAGCGGAAAATCAACGACCCTTTATACCGCGCTATCAGAGATAAATAAAGAGGATATTAATATTGTAACAGTTGAAGACCCTGTAGAGTCTCAAATCAAGGGTATAAATCAGGTACAGGTTAATGTAAAAGCAGGTCTTACCTTTGCAACTGCATTAAGGTCTATTTTAAGACAGGACCCGGATGTAATTATGATTGGTGAGATACGTGATGCTGAAACAGCAGAAATAGCTGTTAAGGCTTCAATAACAGGTCATTTAGTTGTAAGCACATTACATACTAATGATGCGCCCAGCTCTATTACAAGGCTAATAGATATGGGGGTTGAGCCATTTCTTATAGGAGCCTCTGTTGTTGGAGTAATTGCTCAAAGACTAGTGAGAGTGCTTTGTCCTAGATGTAAAAAGGAAGCTTTAGCAACGGATAATGATAAGAGGATTCTTGGAGTTGATTTAAAGGAAGAAATTACTATATATAATAAGAACGGTTGTCATTTTTGTAATGGGTTAGGCTATAGCGGCAGAATTGGTGTTTATGAAATAATGCCTATTACTGAAAATATCAGAACAATAATAAATGAAGATGGAACAACTGACCAGATTAAAAAACAGGCAGTAGCTGATGGATTAAGAACCATTAAAACTAATGCGTCAAGACTTGTGCTAGAAGGTACTACTACCCTTGAGGAAATGCTGAGAATAGCCTACGGTAACGACTAAGGAGGAACACAAATGCTATATATGGAAGAGCTTCTAAAGCAAGCAAAGCAAATGGGTGCCTCTGATTTGCATATTACTGTGGGGGTGCCGCCGATACTAAGGATTAATGGTGAGCTGCAGCATTTGGAGGCAGAAAAAATGCTTCCAGAAAAAACCAGTGAAATTGTTAATTCTATTATGTCCGAAAAACAAAAAAATCATTTTGAAAAGCATGGAGAAATTGACTTTTCCTTTTCGATATCTACGGTTGGAAGATTCAGAGTAAATGCTTTTAAACAGAGGGGTTCATTGGCGGCAGCCTTTAGACTGGTGGATTCTGTAATACCTGACCCAGAAAAAATCGGATTACCTCCCTCAGTCAGACAGCTTTATATGAAAAAAAGAGGTCTTATACTAGTAACAGGACCTACTGGTAGCGGTAAATCAACTACGCTGGCATCCTTAATTGGAGAGATTAATAGAAATAGAAGCTCCCATATTATAACCTTAGAGGACCCTATTGAATACCTGCATTCACATAAAAAAAGCATAGTTAATCAAAGAGAAATGGGCTTGGACTCACAGGGCTACGCACAAGCTCTGCGAGCAGTACTAAGGCAGGACCCTGATGTTATTTTAGTTGGAGAAATGAGAGATCTTGAAACAATTTCTATTGCAATTACCGCGGCAGAGACTGGACATCTTGTATTATCCACCTTACATACTACGGGTGCAGTTAGTACTATTGACAGAATTATTGATGTATTTCCACCTCATCAGCAGCAGCAAATCAGAATTCAGCTATCTGGAGTTTTGCAGGCAGTTGTATCACAACAGCTAATACCTACAAAGGATAATTTGGGAAGAGTTGCAGCCTTTGAGGTACTGCATATTAACCAGGCAGTAAGAAATCTTATAAGAGAGCAAAAATCACATCAGATATTATCAGTTATGCAGACCAATAAAAGAATTGGAATGCAGACAATGGAGGATGCAATTCTTGAGCTTCTAAGAGAAGATATGATTACTAAAGAGGATGCCCTTAGCTTTTCTACAGATACAGCTGGAATGGAAAGAAGACTTAATGGGTGATTATTATTAACAAATAAAAGCTTGAGTTTACACGGTTTCACTTGAAAAAACAACAAACATATGGTAATATTATCCTATAGTATTAGTTAAAATTACCAATTATAGCTTCTCTGGAGGTAAAGCGTGCCTAATTATTCATATACTGCAATTACCAAGCAAGGAAAAACTCAAAAAGGAAAATTACAGGCAAAGGATAAGGAAATTGCTTCAAGACTCCTTAAGGAGGGCGGTTTATATCCCGTTGAAATGACTGAAGAAACAGGGCTTCAAAAGGAAATCAGCTTTGGCAATTCAGTTAAGCTTAAGGATATTACAGTATTTTGCCAGCAATTTGAAGCAATACTTACCTCAGGAGTTAGCGTGTTAGAGGGACTTGCTCTTTTAGAGCAGCAGACTGAGAATAAATACTTTTCTAAAATTATAGCAAAAGTATACGAAAGCGTCGAATCGGGAGAAACCTTAAGTGAATCTATGAAAAAGCAGCAAAAAGTATTTCCTAATATTTTAATTAATATGATTGCTGCAGGAGAAGCCAGCGGGAATCTAGAAATTGCATTCAAAAGAATGGCAGAGCATTTTGAAAAAGAGCATAAGCTTAAACAAAATATAAAAAAAGCTACTATGTATCCGATGGTGGTATCAGTTATTGCAGTTGGTGTAATTATTATTTTACTTACAGCGGTAGTTCCTACCTTTGTAGAAATGTTTGACAGCATAGGAGCGGAGCTTCCAGCAACTACTAAGGCACTTATTGGAATAAGTAATTTTGTAGTTAAAAAATGGTATATAATATTATTGGTTTTATTTGCAAGTATCTCAAGCTTTATATGGTATATGAAGTCAGAGCAGGGTAAAATTTCCTTAAGCGGAATTAAGCTTAAACTGCCAGTAATAGGAAAGGTGAATGTTAAAATTGCCGCCTCAAGATTTTCAAGAACCCTAAGTACACTTTTAGCCTCAGGCTTGCCACTTTTAGAGGCAATAGAAATTGTATCAAGAGTGGTTGATAATTATAAGCTTGAAAAGGGGCTGATGCATGCAAGAGAACAGGTAAGTAAGGGTGAGGCTCTTTCAAAGCCTGTTGAGGATATGGGTATTTTCCCGCCAATGATTACACATATGGTGAAAATCGGAGAAAATACNNAACCGGACAGCTCGAGCCTATCCTTAACAAAGTAGCAGACTTTTATGATTCTGAGGTTGAAACAGCAGTTTCACAAATGACTACATTGCTAGAGCCGATTATTATTGTAGTACTTGCAGTGGTGGTTGGATTTGTAGTTATATCAATTGTGCAGCCTATGTTCGGTATGTATAAGAGCCTTGGGGCATACTAACTGAACGGTTGAAATAAAACAAAATAAAAGGAGAAGGATATGAAAAAAAGATTAAATCAAGCACTTAAGAATGAAAAGGGTTTTACGCTTATTGAATTAATTATTGTTATTGTTATTTTAGCAGTAATTGCTGCTATTGCAGTTCCTAATATTATGACTGCAGTGGATAACTCTAGAAAAACAGCGGATGTAGCAAATGCAAAAATGATTGCTAATGCAGCAGCAGCTGTAAAGGCAAGAGATGCAACTTTAGGGGATGTTTCTGGTATCTATGATTTTTCTTCTACTGGTGTAGCTGTGGTTGATAATGCTTCAACAGGTTTTGCTACTGCAATTTCAACAGAGCTTAATAATGCAAGAATTGTACCTAAATATATTGCCGCTACAACCCCTTCAGCAACTCACTTTCGTTTGACAATTAATGCTACTAGTGGCGCAATAACAGTTGTTGCTAGAAATGCTGACGGTGGCACAGCTGATTTATTCCCAACACCTGCAGATATTTATGGAAATAAGTAATTAAAAGTATAGATATCCTGTTGCAGGGCTAGCAGCAGGATGTCTGTTTTTGAGAATATATAATGAAAGAGGGGANNAGATTGCAGATATTTCAAAATCCAAAAGCACAATTAAGGTTAATAAGCATGCTATTATTGCAACGCCAGAAAACAGTTTTTCAGATGGGATGCTGCTGGAAAAGGAATTAATTGCTGAAGCAATAAGGGTTGCACTATATGAAAATGCTATTAAGAATAAAAAGCTTGTATTTACAGTATCAAGCAATAAGATTATTACCAGAGAGGTTGAATTTCCCAACCTTAAATTAAATAAGCTAAGACCAATTGTTGAAAACAATGCAGGTGATTATTTCCCAGTAGATCTAAAGGAGTATACACTTGATTTTTTTGTGTCGGAGATATTTAAGAAGGATGAAGAAGAGTTTGTTAAGGTCAATATTGTGGCAGCAGCCAATTTGCTTATGGAAGAATATGTTACCCTCTCTAAAATGATTAATATGAATTTAGTAGGTATAGATTATGCAGGTAATAGCTTGTATAACTTTTTTATAAGAGAGCAAATAGAAGACACCTGTTTGTTAGCAAATCTTGGAAGCAATAATGTTATGGTATCTATTGTTTCTAATAAGGTTCTTAAGTTTAACAGAAACTTGAATTTTGGAACAAATGTATTGATTGAATATCTGATGCAGGACAGAAGCATTACAAAGCAAGAAGCAATAAGGATTACAAAAGAGGGCAATTTTTTAGATGAAGAAAAGGATACTCCAGAATATACAGGCGAAAACGTATTTACAGCAATAAATACGGTAATAAATGGAATCGGCAGAATGATTGAGTTTTATACTTCCAGGAATAAAAATAAAATCGATTGCATTTATTTAGTCGGAGGCGGTGCAAGTATTTATGGAGTTTCAGAATATATAGAAAAGCATTTTGAAATACCGGTCAAAATAATCAAGGAATTCAATCAGCTTTCCTGTGATGAAAGCTTTAAAAAATCTAATTATTTTTATGCAAATTGTATTGGAGCTGTAGTTTCTACTATTAATCTTATTCCTAGGCTTACAGGAGAAGAAGCATCAAGCAGATCTTGGAAAAAAATATCTTCAATTGTTTTAGGAACAACCTTTTTTATAATGTTAATATGGGCAGTATCAATGGGAATTGCCAATATGTCCCTTGAAAATAAAAAGGATCAGCTAAAAGCTAATATTGCAAAGGCTGAAGAGGTTCAGATAATAAAAAAGGAATATAATAAGCTTAAGGCACAGGTTGATTTAAGAACGGGTGCATTAGAAGCAACCTCTAATTCTTCAGAAAAGTTTTTACAGATTTTAGAGGTAATGGAAAACAGGATGCCTTCAAAGGTATTTTGTAAAAATCTATCAGACAATGGAGCAGGTCTTGAGCTTAATTGCACAGCGATTGATAAAATAACTGTTGCAAAATTTATTGAAACCTTAAAGACTATGGGCTTTACAGAAGTATATGTCCCAAGCATCACTGAAACAGGAACTGAAGGCGGACAGACCTTTGTCAACTTTTCAGTAATCTGTAAATACTAGGGGGGCAGAACAAAGATGAAAATTACGGATAAAAATCTACAATATCTTACAATACTTGGAGTTTTGTTAATGATTCTTATATTTTATTTTCTGCCTTATAAAATGCTGGATAATAAAAAGGATTCCTTGAAAAAAGAGGTTAACGAGCTTCAGTCAGTGTATGATATTTTAAAGGTAGATGAAGATAAAAAGGAATTTTATAAAAAAGGTATAACAGAGCTTGGGAAAAGAGCAGAAATACTTAATAAAAGCTTTCCGGCAGAGCTATCTCAGGAATATCTGATTTATGTGCTTACTGATATGGAGAAAACTCTTTCTATTAAATTTCCAGGGGTAAATATTGGAATTGTGGAGGAAGCGGTATTTGATAAAAATAAAAAGGATAAAAATTCTAATCAAACAGATACCGAAGCAACACAAGCCGAGACATCTGCACAGCAATCAGAGGCTACTGTAGCAGAGCAAAAAACAGAAAATAAAGAAATAATAATAAAAAGGAATATGGTTACTAGTGCTTCTATGAGTTATGCTCAGTTAAAGGATTTTATTAGATATATTTATGGTACAGAGCCAATTGTGGACTCTGCGAAAAAGAGAATTGTAATGGAAAATCTTTCATTATCACTAAATAATGATAACGGACTTCTTAAAGCAGACTTTGGCTTGGTTTTTTACGGAATTCACTCAAATGAACGTAAAAAAGAAGTAATTAATCTTGGGGAATTTCCAATTGGTAAAAATGGAATATTTGTTCCTTTTGAAGGCTCTGGGGCTAATTCTTCTCCAGCTCAGGGTAATTCAGGCACTCAGAGCGAAACACCGGATTTCTTTTTAATGCTGAGTCCGACTTCAGCGGATCAGACCTCTGCTGTTGCTGGAAAGGCATCTGGAGCTAATTCCTCTGCCTTTGTTTATTCGGATGCAAATAGCTTTGTAAATGTAACCTTTGAGGTTTTTAAAAACAATGGCGCCTATTTTTATAAATATTCTGCTGGGAATGATAAATACCCTAAGGATAATACGGCAGTATCCTTTATACCGGGCAAAAGTCTTGATTTAAAGGTTATTAGTAATACAAGAAATGGTAGCGAGGATAAAAGCGGTGCTAATGTGAAAATTATCAATAATACCGACATGCCTTTTAATATTGTCAGAACCGGCGATGATAAAAACAATCCAAGATTTAAGCTGGTAAGCAAGACGGGGACGATAACAGGCAATTAGGACGGGGTGACAATGGATAAATATTTAAAGCTTATCAATTCGAAGGGATTTTCTTTAATAGAAGGGATTGTAACAATAGTTATTATTGGTATTATTACTGTTCCCATTACTATGATTTTTTTAGGAGCTTTAAATAATACTGAAGAAGCCAAACAAAAGCTTAAAGCCACTCAGCTAGCTCAAATGTATATTGAAAGCATGAAGGCTAGAGATGAAGGTGAGCTTATGGGAATTTTTTATGAGGATTCTGATGGCGACGGAAGTTTGGAGGCAATTGAAGCAGATTCTGAGGGTGAGGTAATAAAAGTAATTACTTCAGATGATGGAGAAAACAATGGCTTTAATCAAATTCCACAAAAATATAAGGCAGTATTAAGCTATAACAAGTCAGCATTTGACTTGCCTGAATACCAGATTACCAATCAGTCCGAAGAAATAAATTATGATGCCCGAATAATTTTTGAAAGCGGTATGGATAAGTCATTTTTAATTCAAAATGCAGATGGGGATGAAGATATTTTTACTCAGCAGATAATTCAAGAGGACAGAGTAATCGTAATAACCTATCAGTATGATAATGGCTCTGTGTTAATTCAGGATAATTCTCAAGGTACATTAACAAGCTTTTATGCAGAGGATTTGAATCCCCTTACAATAAACAAGCAGTATTATAATGTAATGATAAACTGCAGAGATACAAGTGAGCTTACGGATGCCTATAATACTAGGGTTTATGTTGTAAATCAGACATCTACACCAGTTAATGTTTTTGTGTATCAAAATATAAATTCAACGGTTCTGCTTTCTGTAAATGATGTGAACGGACCAAGAGAAGGTAAAGTACAAACCTATTACAGCATGAACGAGAAGGTAGATGCTACGCACAAGATATATGAAATAGGTGTTAAGATTCTAGATGAAAATGACAATCTGCTATCTCAGATTAGAACTACAAAAGCAGTAAAATAGCTAATGATTAGGAGATTCTTATGAAGCTGATATCAGATAAAAGGGGTTCAACCTTATTACTAACATTAATTATTACGGCAGTTCTTACAATTACTGGAACTGCCTTGATTTCTATGGCTTTTTTTAATTTGAATATTAAGTATAATCAGGAACGTAATAAAAAAGCTGCTTATTTTTCTGAATCAGGAATTGAACAGGTTTACGCATTTGTAGGTTCAAAGGTAGAAGATACTTTAGAGCTTGCAAAAGACGAGACTGATATTTTTAAGTCGGATATGCTTGATTATCTGGAAGCAACGGTGGTAGTGAAAACGGATGAATTTGGAGAGCCTTTGCTTGATGCTGAAGGAGATTATATATATGAGGATTATATCGGAGAGGTGAGAGAGGATTTTTTTGTTTCAAAAGGCTTTAGCAGCATGGATGCTGCAGTTATAATAAAAGAATTAAAGCTTAAAACTGAGGATAATCAATATGTAAAGGTTTATATTCAAGACGAAGATAAGAATATTGCATACAAAAACAAGGTTATAGATGATGTGGTTTTAAAGCAGGCATTGGATGGGTATTATAAGTATTCCTTTAAGAAAAATTTTGATGATAATTATACGGATATAGATACTTCTATTGAAATGCTTGAAGGCTTAGAAAATTGTGTGATTAATGTAGGTGAGGTTCAAAGCTTTTCTCAAACTGCTGAGAATATATTCAGACTTAAAAATCTAGAGTCAAAATTTAATCTTGTTCAAAATGGAGAGATTAAGGCTTCAAGAAGTATTGTAACGGATATTGTTATTAAAGCACCCGAAAACCTGTATCCCTTTATTACAATTGAGGATACAGTATTGGTTGAGAATAATCCATTATGGCAAAATGCAATAGTTGCTGGCGGAGATATTTATTTTGAAGGCAGTGAGGATAAAAAAGTTGAAATTACAGGCGATGTATATGGCTATGGAACTAAAGGTAAGGGAATAAGTCTTCAAGGGGGGGCAGATGTAAAAATTACAGGTGATTTGATTTCAAAAAATTATATTCAGACAACAGGGAATGAAGATGAACTAAAGGTTTTTCATGGTCTGGTTTATTGTGATACACTTGAAACCAAAGCTGGAGCTGACAATTCGAATATTTATTTAAAAAATAGCAGCTTGTTTACAAGGGATGATATTGAATTAAATGCTTTAAAAAGTGATATTTTAATTGAGAATGGCAGCTATTATGGGTTTTCAGATGGAATAGAACTTGCTGCAGAGCATGATAACAGCAGTGCGGTTATTATTAATGCTCCATTATATAAAGAGGGAGATCCGATTGATGAAAATAGACCGGCCACTATTAATATTGAAGGAAATAGCCCAAGCCTTATACCTTCAGGAATTCAATTGTTTGAGGCGAAAAAGAGCTTTGCAGAACCAGGAGTATGGGTTTTTGGCACTGCCTATGCCGATTTTGTTGGGACTGATTCTTTAGACAATACAAAGCTTTGGCCTTATCAGACGGGCGAAAGTGTTTCTATAAAAGGTAATTATCTTGCATATACAATACCTTTAACTGTTGCAGATGATGAACTCTTGTTTTTAAAGTATGATAACAGGCATACAATATTTAATAAAGCAAGCATAGGTCCTGTGTACAATGAGGAGAAAGCAATTGAATTAGCAACAGGGACAACCTTAGAAGGGCTTCAATACTTTAACAGTAATGATAAAATTGCATATTTTATGAAGGCTTATGATTTGTATCCTGAGCTATTTGAAAAAGGAACGCCAAGCTCCTTAGCTATTAAGAATTATCGATATGTTTTGGGTGCAAAAGTTAAAGATAACGGTGATTTTGATTCGCAAAATCAGGCAGTGGATTTACTAGAATATCCACAACTGAGAAAAGAAATCAGGCATGACTATATTTATTATCTGATTAATGGGAAAAATTATAAAAATGATGAAAATCCTTCTGTAAAGCCGGTTTATCCAGCTGAAGAAAATATTTCAGATGATTTGTATTTCCCAGATTATCCGTCTGATTTTTATAATATTGTAAGCGAATTTATTGGATATAATCAAGAGGTAAGTGGAATACTGGATAATCCCTTAGCAAAAGAAACGGTAGATTATTTATTTGATTTGCCTGAAAATCCTGGTCAAGAAAAAGCAACTCAATTTTATTATATTTCGAATTATAAGGATGGTTTTGGGTATAAGAAAAACAATATTCGCCTTATAGGTAAAAATCATGGGGATGCGGTAGAAGGTTATATTGATATTACATCAGAAAATGATAGTGATGAGGGTATTTACCAAGGTATTTTAGTAACCGAAGGGGATATAATCATTGATGGTGATATAGAATTTGCAGGTACTATTATTGCTGGAGGGGATATCATTTTTAGAAATGGTTCAAATACTAGCAGGATAAATAATAGCCAGCTTGAAGCAATTGAGTTTTTGGCTGTATTTATTAGGAACAATCCTTCAGTAAGAAGTATTTTAAAAAGAGGAGAATCAGGTGAGCCTATTAGATTTGTAAGACAAGAACAGGTTGAACCTGCAAAGGATCCTGATACTTCTGAGGATATAAGTAATATTAAAACGGCGTTTTACAAATTGGTCAAGCTGGAATTCTGGAGACTTAAATAATGGGGGGAATTTAATGAAGTACATTAAGAATAATAAAGGTTTTTCCTTGGTAGAGATGATTGTGGCAATGATTATAATTGGCATTGCTATGAGTATGGTTATATATAATATTAGTATTATTTTCAAAACAAGAGTGGATACTATTGCAGATCAATATAAAACAGATATTAGAAATGTAAAGGATAGTAGTATTTCATCGGATGGGAAAACCTATTCTGTTCTTTGGGAAGATACGGGAACAAATTTTGCCTATATTTTGTACAGTGATTCTGATATAATAAAAAGAGTTGATTTACACCCTGAAATTGATGTAACTCATGATGGAGGCAATGTTTCAGGTTCTAGAATACTATTTGATTCACTAGATGGGAAAGTAATTGATGATGCTATGGGATTAAATGGAGCAGGAGAATACCTTTTTATGAATTCTTCAGGGGACACATCGACTGTAATTATATTCAAGGAAACGGGGAGGATTGATTAAATGTTCTCTGCGGTAAAGAATAATAATGGTTTCACAATGACGGAATTAATGGTAGCAATATTAATTGCAGGAATAATAACAGCAGTTGCGTCAGCTTATTTTGTTGGTCATATTAAAAGCTATAAAACTGCTGAGAATATTGTGGATATTCAATATGAAGGCCAGATGCTGATTAATCATATTTCTAGAGTTGCACTGGAATCATCAGGCATTTACAGAATTGGTAAGGCGGATGATACAGGTGTAATTTCAGATAAAATAGATAGCAACGCTAAAATAGAGATTAATTCAAAAGATGAGTTTTTTGCTTTTGCTAAAAAGCTTAGCGACGGCTCGATGGTATATGAAATATATACTATAGGAGATGATAATACTGTTATTTTTAGCAAATCAGTGGAAGAAGATTTGTCTATTCAAACAGAGTCAAATGTATTATCAAAGTATGTTGACAATATCCAGATGTCACCCCAGACAACTATGGTAAATGCTAATTTAACCTTTGAACAATCAGATAGCATGGGTATTAATATTTCACTAAATAAGAATAAATCAGAGCTATCCTTTGGTACAGAGGTGAGTTTTAGAAATAAATAAATATTAGGAAGGTCAGATATGTTAAAAAGATTATATCCAAAACAGCATTATAAATCAGTGTTTGAGATAGATTATGACAGGCTGCTTGCAAGAGGAATTAAAGGTTTGATGTTTGACATAGATAACACATTGGTTGCTTTTGATCAGATGGAGGCAACACAGGAAATAGAAGAGCTTTTTTGCAAGCTTAAAAACATGGGCTTTAAGCTTTCTTTAGTATCTAATAATAGCAAAAAAAGAGTAGCTGCTTTCAATGAAGCCTTGAAGGTTATTGCAATACCAAAGGCTTCAAAGCCAAGAAGGAAAAATTTATTTAAGGCTATGAGGTTGATGGGAACAGATATATATGAAAGTGCTTTTATTGGCGACCAGATATTTACAGATGTTTGGGCGGGTAATAGAATCGGAGTTTATACAATTTTAGTTACTCCTATTCAAAATAAGGAGCAATGGATTACCAAAATAAAAAGAAATGTCGAAGCATTCGTTATTAACAAATATAAAAAGGAGCGTAGAGATGAATAGAATCAACGGAAAAACAAAACTAATCGGAGTTTTTGGAAATCCGATTGAGCATACAATGTCTCCATTTATTCACAATGCCCTTACCAGAGAGCTTGGATTAAATATTATTTATCTTCCCTTTCATATTAAGGAGGGCAAGCTTAAGGAAGCAGTAATAGGTGCACAGGCATTGGGACTTGTTGGAAATAATATTACTGTTCCATATAAGCTTGATGTTATGAAGTTTGTGGACGTATTAGATCAGAAAGCAGAAATGATTGGAGCTGTAAATACATTATTATATAAGGACAATATGGTTTATGGTTATAATACAGATGTTGATGGTTTTATAAAATCCTGCGAAATAAACAATGTTGATTTTAAAGAAAAAACTGTAGCAATTTTGGGGGCAGGAGGAGCTGCAAACGCAATACTTTCAGCATGCTTGGAAAAATCAGCCGCAAAGTTATATATAGCAAATAGGACAATAGAAAAAGCTCAAGCCTTAGCTGATGTTTTTTCAAAATATTATAAACATACTGAAATAATAGCTTTGTCTTATTCTCAGCTAATGGATATTAAAAATATTGAGCTGTGTATACAAACGACCTCGATTGGAATGTATCCTAATACAGAGGATACAATTGTAAAGGATATATCATTTTTTGATAATATTAAGTGGGCAATTGATATTATTTATAACCCTGCAGAAACAATGTTTTTAAAAATGGCAAAAGCTTCAGGGTGTAACACCCTTAATGGTCTGGGAATGCTGTTTTATCAAGGAGCAAAGGCTTATGAGATTTGGAATGAGATAGAGATTCCAGAAGCTGTGCTTGATAAATGCTATAATGAGTTTTGCAAAAAAGTTTATGAGAATTAATTTAACACTATAGCTGCTCTTTCTTAAAGAGACACTATGAAAGATGGTGAATAATGAAAAATATTATACTTATTGGATTTATGGGAAGTGGAAAATCCACAGTTGGAAAGGTATTAGCAAGAGAACTTGATCTTGACTGGGTGGATATTGACCATGAAATAGAAAAACAAGAAAATAAAACAATACAAAGTATTTTTGATAATGATGGTGAAAAATATTTTAGAGATTTGGAGACAAGGTATCTAGAAAAAATATTAAGCTGTGAGAATAGAGTTGTGTCAACGGGTGGAGGAGTAGTCCTTAAGCAAGATAATATTGAAACAATGAAAAAACTTGGAACAGTGGTATTTCTTAACGCAGAAAGCAGCCAGATTATTGAAAATGTAAAAAATGACGAAAAGCGTCCCTTGCTTAGGGGGGAAAAACTAGAAGAAAAAGTAAACAAGCTTATGGGAGAAAGAGCAGCTCTTTATCTTGAAGCTTCAGATATTATTATTCAGACGAATGGGAAAAATATTCAAAGCATAGTAGATGAAATTATATCACTATTGTAACGAGGAGAATTATATTGAAAAAGATTGTAGTTATTAACGGACCAAATTTGAATTTTTTAGGAATAAGAGAAAAAAGTGTTTATGGAAAAATGAACTATGTTGAGCTTGTGGATTATCTTAGCGATTATGCTTCTAAAGTAGAGGTTGAGCTTGATGTTTTTCAATCAAATTCGGAAGGTGCAATAATTGACCGTATTCAAAAATGCTATTTTGACGAGGTTGATGCAATTATTATAAACCCAGGTGCATACACTCATTATAGCTATGCAATTAGAGATGCGATTGCGTCAGTAATGATTCCTACAGTGGAGATTCATATTTCAAATATTTATGAGAGAGAGGATTTTCGCAAGATATCTGTTATAAAGGATGTAGCAATAAAACAGATATATGGAAAGGGCATCAAGGGATATATTGAAGCCATTGATTATGTTGTAAAGGCTTTACCAAAATAAGGAGAGTTATGAGCAGAAGAATAGAGAAATTATTAGAAAAACTTAATATTGAAGCATTAGATGCAATTATAGTTACAAATTTGTATAATATCAGATATCTTTCAGGCTTTACTGGTTCTTCTGCTGCTTTATATATAAGTAATAATACAAGAGTTATTATAACAGATTTTCGATATATCGAGCAGGCGACAAAGCAATGCCCAGGCTACGAAGTTGTTGACCAAGCAAAACTCTCTGTGTTTGCAACTCTTAAACAAATAATAATCAAAGATAATGTACTGAATATTGGCTTTGAAGAAGCTACAATTTCTTATATTAATTATATTAAAATAAAAGAAGAGCTGGAAGCTTTGAAACTAATAGGAACAAAAAATCTGATTGAAGAAGTCAGGATGGTCAAGGAAGATTGCGAACTTGAAAATATTAAGATGGCGGCAAGAATAGCAGATAATGCGTTTAACTATATTCTTACTGTAATACGACCTGGTATTACAGAAAGAAAAATAAGTCTAGAGCTTGAATTCTATATGAAAAATAATAAAGCAGAGGGTCTGAGCTTTGATACTATAGTTGCAAGCGGTAAAAACTCTTCGCTTTGCCATGCTAAGCCCTCAGATAAAAAAATTGAGAAAGGCGACCTATTAACAATGGACTTTGGATGTGCATACAAAGGCTATTGTTCAGATATGACCAGAACAATTGTTGTAGGCAAGGCAAATGACAAACAAAAAGAAATATATAATACTGTGCTCAAAGCTCAGCTTGAAGCACTTAACGTATTGAAGTCGGGTCTTACAGGCAAAGAGGTTGATGCTATAGCAAGGAATATTATTGAAAAAGCAGGCTATGGAAAATATTTTGGACATGGCTTGGGTCATAGTGTTGGCTTAGAAATTCATGAAAGTCCCAGATTATCCTATAATGAAGACAGAATACTTACGCATAATATGATTGCAACAATTGAGCCTGGAATTTATATTCCTGATTTTGGAGGAGTAAGGATTGAGGATTTGGTTTGCATTAAGGAAAAGGGTTATGAAAATTATACAATTTCATCAAAAAGACTAATTGAGCTATAAAAACATACAAGACGAATAAAAAAAGCTTGAATTATTTTATAATATGTTTTAAACTATTATAGGACAAAATTCAAGAAAGATTGGATTGTCTGACAAGCCATAGCTACTCTTTTTGTTTGTATAGAATTTATTAGGGTAAGGGCTACAAAACAAGAATAGAAAATACCCAATAGGGTAAGGAGGATATATTTTTATGATTTCAGCTGGTGATTTTAGAAATGGTGTTACTATGGAATACGAAGGGAATATTTATGTAATCATAGAATTTCAACATGTTAAACCTGGCAAAGGTGCGGCATTTGTTCGTACAAAGCTTAAAAATTTAAAAACTGGTGCTGTAATTGAAAAAACTTTCAGACCTACTGAAAAAATGCCAAAAGCAAGAATTGACAGAAAAGATATGGAATATTTATATGCTGATGGTGATATTTTCCACTTTATGGATACTGAAACCTATGAGCAGGTAGGACTTAGAGCTGAAGAGCTTGGAGATGCACTTAAGTTTGTTAAAGAAAACAATGTAGTTAAAATTCTATCACACAATGGTGTAGTATTTGGTGTTGAGCCTCCACTATTTGCTGAGCTAAAGATTACTCATACTGAGCCTGGGTTTAAAGGAGATACTTCAACAGGAGCTACAAAGCCTGCTGTTGTAGAAACGGGAGCTACAGTATATGTACCTTTATTTGTTGAGATTGACGATATAATCAAGATTGATACAAGAACAGGGGAATACTTATCAAGAGCATAAATAATTAAAACTAAAGCCCTTATTAATTAAGGGCTTTTTTATATAATAGGAAAGTTCGTCTTGCTTGCAAGAGACCAAACTTTCCTATTATACGAGAAACGCGTTCACCGAACGCTATTCTTGTATAATAGGAAAGACCTTGCTATGGTAATGTGTAAAAGNNTGTCAGACACTTTGTTCTATAATAGGATAGTTCGTCTTGCTTGCAAGAGACCAAACTTTCCTATTATACGAGAAACGCGTTCACCGAACGCTATTCTTGTATATACGGCCTTATTGAGAAGCTACAATCAAGACTAAAGGTGTTCAAACCAAATTAATTATTGACAATTAGATGCTATAGTTTAATATATATAATAAGAAACTTAAAAAGGAATGATAAGATGAGAGTTATTGCAGGGACTGCAAGAAGCTTAAAGCTAAAGGCTCCTGAAGGTATGCAGGTACGTCCTACTTTAGACAGAACCAAGGAAACCCTTTTCAATATGCTTGGATCCTATATACCAGATTGCGTATTTGTGGATATATTTAGCGGCAGCGGAGCAATTGGAATTGAAGCCTTGAGCAGAGGAGCAAAAAAATCATTTTTTATTGAAAATGATAAAAATGCACTGTCTGTTATTAGAGAGAATTTGGAGTATACAAAGCTTAAGGATAAGTCGGAGATTTTAGCTATGGATTATATGGCAGCAATTTCAGAACTGAAAACTAAGGCGATTAAACCGGATATAATATTTATCGACCCTCCATTTTATAAGGATTTAGAAGAAAAGACAATATTACAAATTATTAATTGTGGCATTCTTAATGATAGTGGTATAATAATATGTGAGAGTGGAACTAATACTTCTTGGGATTTTATTAAAGGTATCGATACGGTTTCACTTTGGAAAGAAAAAAAGTTTAAAACAAGTAAATTTACTTTTTTGATAAAAAAATAGACTTAGGATAAGGAGAGATGACAGCATGAGAATCGGAGTATATCCGGGCAGCTTTGATCCAGCGACTAATGGGCATTTAGATATAATAACAAGAAGTTCAAAGCTAGTTGACCATCTGATAGTGGGTGTTTTGAAAAATGGACAAAAAACCCCATTGTTTTCTACGGAAGAAAGGGTTAAACTGTTAAAGGAAGTAACGAAAGAGATTGACAATGTTGAAATTGAGTGTTTTTCAGGATTGCTTGTTGATTTTGTAAGAGGAAAAAAAGCTGATGTTATTATTAGAGGATTTAGAGCTATATCAGATTATGAATATGAAATACAGTTAGCACAAACAAACCATAGTCTGGCGGAGGATATCGAAACAATATTTTTAGTTACTAGAAACGAGTTCTCGTTTCTGAGCTCTAGCATTGTTAAAGAAGTCGCAAAATTCGGCGGAGATGTAAGTAAGCTTGTTCCAACTGTGGTTGGAGATTCTTTATATGAAAAGTATGGTATTAATAGGAGGCGAAATAATGAATAGTATTTTTAATTTGATTGATGAGATGGAGGGCTATTTTGACACGTGTAAAAAAGTGCCGATATCTAATAAACTGATGGTTGATATTGAGGTTATTTATGAGTTTATGACTGATTTAAGGTTAAAGCTGCCAGAAGAAATTAAAAAAGCAGAGAGAATTGTTGATGAGAAAGAAAAAATAATTCAAGATGCAACAAAAATCGCACATAACACAGCAAAAGAAGCAGAGATAAAGGTAAGCAAGCTAGTTAATGAGCATGAAATTGTTCAAAAAGCTAACGCAGAGGCAGGTTCTATTATTGAGGAAGCTAATAAAACAGCAGACGAGCTCAAGCTAGGAGCATATGAATATGTTGATGAACTAATTGCTCAGTTAGAAACTGCAGTAAGAGATACCTTAAATCAAACGCATCAGCATTTTGAAAGATTTGAAGATTATATGAAAAGACAAGCTACATCTCTTGAAAATAACCGTCAAGAGCTTCAGGTTAGAAAAAACAACAAAAAAAGATAGCTTAAACCATAATTAGTGGAATTGAGTAATCATTTTTCATTTTAATATTGTATTTATTCAGAATAATAGTATTGTAGATTTCAGTAGCTCTTATTTCGTCAGTAAGCATTTTTTGCTGAAGGGAAGTAAGAGCTTTTTCTGAGCCTTTAATTTTTCCAAGTACAGGCAGAGAAGAATTGTGTTTTATTTTACGCATTAATGCCTGAGCATCTTTTCTAAAGCCCAAAACTCTTATATACTGTGAATAACCATTATTTGAAAAAACATCAAAGCTGTTTTTATCAATATCTAATAGTATATGTATTAGAGCTCTATGCAGTTTTGTTTTGGGATAACGTCTTGTCATTAACATATCAATTAACTCATCGTAGCTATTAGCAGATTTAATTGCTGTTTTTATCCTGTTTTCAAGTCCCTCAGATATATCTAATATATTTGCTAGCTGTTTTTCTGGAGTACATAATAGCTTGTAACGCAGCAATGCGAAAACATCTGCTGGAAATACTGGAGCTTGTTTGTTGCTTATACCTGCCTTTAAAATAGAATAGCTTTCGCTAGGCAGCATATTTTCAATATCAGCATTTTGAGGAGAGGAAGCGGTTTGAATCTGATTTCTAATAGCAGTAGCTGAGGCAATATTAACATCAGAGCTATTATCATGATAGCCAGCACCTATTCGCTCTATGGTGTAAGCCTTTATGTGAGACTTCAAACGTTTAAGTGCTTTTAGGTATTCTATCCCTAATATATTGTTAGGATTATTAATTATTTCAGAATAAGAATCACCCTCATAATCATTTAATGCAAGTGAACGAGCGGAGGGGAAGTTATGCCCTGATTTTAGATGCGCTTGCAAAAGCATCTTATAATCTCTTGGTTCTTCTATAAATATATCCGCCAGGGCATCTAATTTATCAAGGCTGCCAAGCTCGCTACCAAAACAAATGCTATCAACAACTCCCGTGTTGTGCAAAAGAGAAACAGCAGCACTGGCAAAGAATTCTGCACTTGATACAGAATAATGTATGGGTAATTCAATTACTATATCCATTCCAGATAACAGAGCGCTTTTAGCTCTATTCCATTTGTCAATTATTGCAGGAGTTCCTCTTTGAACAAAATTACCGCTCATAACACAAATGCAGTAATCAGCACCTGTAAGCTGCTTTGATTTTTCCATATGATATAAATGCCCCTTATGAAAAGGGTTGTATTCAGTAACTAAGCCTACAACTTTCATAATTCACCATCCGATACAGTTTCTATAATTAAACAAATAGCAATATATGATACTAATATATGATAGAACATACTTTATTGCAAGTGATAATAATTATCAAGGCTTTGATTTTTTAGTTCTATGTATTGAAAAAAGAACAATAAAAACCAAAATATGTATTGTATACAAAGAACAAGTTTATTATAATATAATTGGTGTTTAGTTCGGGAAAAAACAAATAAAGTATATTGCAAGAGTTGAAAGGAGTATTCTAGTGAGTTTTATAGAAACTATTAAAGAAAGAGCAAAGAAAAACAAACAGACGATTGTACTGCCTGAGTCTATGGAAAGAAGAACTGTCGAGGCGGCACATCAAATACTTAAAGAAGATTTAGCAGACATTATCCTAATTGGGGATAAGGACGGCATAAGTGAAGTTGCCGATGGCTTGGATATAAGTAAGGCTACCTTTGTAAATCCAAAAAGCTTTGAAAGAATGGAAGAATACGTAGCAGCATTAGTTGAGTTAAGAAAAAGCAAGGGAATGACAGTTGAACAAGCAGATAAATTATTGAAGGAAGATGCTTTGTTTTTAGGTGTTATGATGGTGAAAATGGAAATGGCAGATGGTATGGTTGCAGGAGCAGTTAACTCTACTGCAAATGTATTGAGACCATCTCTTCAAATTCTTAAAACAGCACCAAATACTAAGCTAGTTTCTTCATTCTTCGTTATGGTTGTACCAGATTGTGAATACGGAGCAAATGGAACCTTTATTTTTTCTGATTGCGGATTAGTACAAAATCCAAATGCAGAAGAGCTTGCATCTATAGCAGGAAGCTCTGCAAAATCATTTGAGCAGCTAGTTGCTCAAGAAGCTGTTGTAGCCATGCTTTCTCATTCTACTATGGGAAGTGCTGCACATGCAGATGTTGACAAGGTTAAGCTAGCTACACAACTTGCAAAAGAAGCATATCCAAGTGTGAAATTAGATGGTGAATTCCAGCTTGATGCAGCTATTGTTCCAACGGTAGGCGCATCAAAAGCACCGGGGAATGAAGTTGCAGGAAAAGCAAATGTACTTGTTTTTCCAGACCTTGATGCAGGTAATATAGCATATAAAATTGTTGAAAGACTTGCAAAAGCAGAAGCTTATGGTCCAATTACACAGGGTATTGCAAAACCAGTAAACGACCTATCAAGAGGCTGCTCAGCAGAAGATATTGTTGGTGTAGTTGCAATAACAGCAGTTCAGGCACAGGCACTTAAATAATTTGATTGTTACCTTAAGGAGGATATAGATTTGAATATATTAGTTATCAATTGCGGAAGTTCATCTTTGAAATACCAGTTATTAGATATGAGTAATGAAGCGGTATTAGCTGTAGGTATTTGTGACAGAATAGGAATCGAAGGTTCAAAGATTAAACATAAGCCAGAGGGAAGAAAAGCAATTACAATTGAAGGACCAATGGCAGACCATAAAGAAGCAGTCTCTTATGTTTTAGATGCATTGATGTCAAGTGAGTATGGAGTTATTAAAAGCACAGATGAAATTAATGCTGTTGGACATCGTATAGTTCATGGCGGCGAGTTTTTCTCAGGTTCTGTTTTAATAACAGAGGATGTTAAAAAAGCAGTACAAGAGTGTTGCGAGCTTGCACCATTACATAATCCTGCAAATTTAATTGGTATTGAAGTTTTCGAGCAATTAATGCCTTCAGTTCCAATGGTTGGAGTATTTGATACTGCTTTCCATCAGACTATGCCTGATAAAGCTTATCTTTACGGGATTAATTACGAGTACTATAAAAAATACAAATTGAGAAGATACGGTTTTCATGGAACTTCTCATAAATATGTATCACATAGAGCAGCAGAGTTTTTAGGCAAAAACATTGAGGATATGAAAATTGTAGTTTGTCATTTAGGAAATGGAGCAAGTATTTGTGCAGTTGATGGTGGAAAATCAGTTGATACAAGCATGGGCTTTACTCCGCTAGAAGGACTTTTAATGGGAACAAGAAGCGGGGATTTAGACCCTGCAATTATTCAGTTTCTTGCTAAAAAAGAAGGAATTTCTTTAGATGAAGTAATCGATTTATTGAATAAAAAATCAGGAATTTTAGGATTATCATTATACTCAAGTGATTTTAGAGATATTGAAGATGCAATTGCAGAAGGACATGCTCAATGTCTACTTGCTATGGATGTGTTTGAATACAGAGTTGCAAAATATATCGGCTCATACGCTGCTGCTATGAATGGCTTAGATGCAGTAGTATTTACAGCAGGTTTAGGTGAAAATAATGCTGATATGAGAGCAAATGTTTGTAAATACCTTAAATATCTAGGTGTTGAGATTGACGAGGAAGCTAATAAATGCAGAAGTACTGAAAGAGATTTTTCAGCACCAAAGGCAAGGGTTAAATCATTGGTTATTCCAACTAACGAAGAACTTATGATTGCAAGAGAAACTCTTAAATTAGTATAAACTAATAAAGTTAGTCCCTCACGGTATCAGTGAGGGCAACTTTTTTCTATTGACAAAACAATTCTATCTATGTATAATAACTTGTGGTAATTGAAAGTATTTTGGAATGGAGTTGATTTTAGTGGAAATGAATTTAAGTACAATATTTACTGGAGATCATCTTTTTGCTAAAGTCGATGAAACAGTTCCTGTTACCCAGGTTAAGTTTGGCAACACAAGTGCCATAATTGATAATGGTATCAAGCTGCAAATTGAGTTGGAAAAGCTTGAGAGTAAAGAAGTATTGATAAAAGGCAGCATTACAGCTGACATGGTATTTAACTGTGACAGATGTGGAGAACCTGCTAAATATAACTTTAAATCAGAGCTTACCAAACAATTTAGGCCGGACAAAACAACTGAAGAGGAAGAAGATTTTATTGAAGGCTATATTCTTGATTTAGAGAAAATGGCATTAAATGAAATATATGTTAATTTTCCGATGAAAGTGCTTTGTGCAGAAGATTGCAAAGGAATATGCAAAAGCTGCGGAGCAAACCTGAATGTGGGTAGTTGTAATTGTGCAGATGATAATTTTGATTTAAGATTTGCAGGATTAAAAGACCTATTTGATGAGAATTTTAAGGAGGTGTAGGGATAAATGGCATTACCAAAGCGTAAAATATCAAAGGCAAGAAGAAATAGCAGAAGAGCAAACTGGAAACTAACTGCTCCTAACCTAGGAAAATGTAGTAAATGTGGAGCACTTGTGATGGCACACAGAGCATGTAAGGCTTGTGGAACATACAAGAACAAGGTTGTTGTTGAAACTGAATAAGCTAGCAAATGAGATGCGTTGCCATAAGAGTAGCGCATTTTTACTGCAAAGCAAAATATTTGTTGAAATGTAATGTGAAATTTAGTATATTATCTGTATAAGAAATGAAAGGGGCAATTTATGGAATATTTAAGAATTGCGGTTGATGCAATGGGTGGCGATAATGGCCCAGAGGCTACTGTAAAAGGCTGTATTGATGCTATAAATAATGAAAAAAATATTCAGGTACTATTAGTAGGGAAAGAGCCCCTTATTCTGAAGGAATTAAACAAATATACCTATCAAAAAGAGCAGATTAAGATAATACCTGCTGAAGAGGTTATAGAAAACTGTGAGTCGCCAGTTATGGCAATTAGAAGAAAGAAGAATTCATCTATTGTGGTAGGACTAAAGCTAGTTAAGGAAAAACAGGCTGAGGCTTTTGTTTCGGCAGGAAGCACAGGCGCAGTACTAGCTGGCGGGACTATTATTGTAGGAAGAATTAAAGGAATTGAAAGACCCGCACTAGCGTCTTTTATACCTAACGAAAAAGGGTTCACCCTATTATTAGATTGTGGTGCAAATGTTGATTGTAAAGCAACTCAGCTGGTACAATTTGCTCAAATGGGTTCAATATATTATGAAGGCTTTATGAAGAAGCCTAGCCCAAAGGTTGGACTTGTAAATATTGGAGAAGAAGAAGAAAAGGGAGATATGCTTTCGAAAGAAGCCTATGCACTCTTGAAAGATGAAGCTTCAATTAATTTTGGCGGCAATTTAGAAGCAAGGGAAATACCCAAGGGTGATTTTGACGTAGCAGTATGTGATGGGTTCGTAGGAAATGTAATTTTGAAATATACAGAAGGCTTTGCCATGTCACTTTTTGGAATGATAAAGAACTCTATTATGTCAAATACAGTTTCAAAAATTGGAGGTCTGCTTATTAAAGGCTCTTTGAAAAAAATGATGAAAACCTTAGATTATTCTGAGTATGGCGGAGCACCCTTATTGGGCTTAAATGGACTTGTTGTAAAAACTCATGGAAGCTCAGATGCTAAGGCAATAAAAAACACGGTTTTACAGTGTAATACCTTTTATACTGAAAAAATCAATGAAAAAATAAAAAACAGGCTGTCTGTTGAAGGATAGTCATAAATTATATATGCTATACCTACAATATAAATTATATATTATTTAAGAAAGGGGCAAATTATATGGATAACAGTAAGTTTTTAGATGTAATTGCTAAATATGCTAACTATGAAGGAAAAATTACTGAGGATATGAGCTTTGCAGATGATTTAGGAGTTGATTCTCTTGACCTAGTAGATATAATATCAGCACTTGAGGATGAATATAAAATTGAAATATCTGACGAGGACCTAGCAAAGGGAATTGAAACAGTTGGGAATGCAGTAGATTTATTAAAAGAAAAAATTGAAGAATTAGAAGATTAGTATAAAGGCTGATGAGATGCTCATCGGCCTTTATTAATTATTTAACAATCGAAGCTTTTTCCCTCAAGGTGTTGTCCAAATAATTAGATTGTGATATAATTATTTGATAGAAGTTAAAAATTTAACTAATAGAGAAAAAGGCGGGAGCAGAATGTTGGTGGAAAACAAATTAGATGAATTGCAGAAAAACATAGGCTATCAATTTCAAAATATGCAGTTGCTAGAGCAAGCTTTAATTCATAGCTCTTATGCAAATGAAAACAAAATGTCCAAAGAAGAAAATAATGAGAGACTTGAATTTTTGGGAGATGCAGTACTTGAAATAGTAACAAGCTATTATTTGTTTGTGAAATATCCTGATATGCTTGAGGGTGAACTTACTAAGCTTAGAGCAAGTATTGTATGTGAGCCAACGCTTGCTAAGTTTTCAAAAGAAATCAGGCTGGGTGAATATATTCGTTTAGGAAAGGGTGAAGAAAACTCAGGAGGAAGAAATAGGGCATCAGTTCTTTCGGATACGGTTGAAGCACTAATTGGAGCAGTATATTTAGATGGAGGGCTTGAAGCAACGGCAGAATTTGTTCACAATACCTTACTTAAGGATGTAGAAAAAAGAAATTTATTTGTAGATAGTAAAACACATTTACAAGAGCTTATTCAAAAATATAGCGAACAGCCATTAGAATATGTTGTTGTATCTGAAACAGGACCGGACCATAATAAAATATTTGAAGTTGCCGTTAAACATAAGGATAAGATTATTGGAAATGGCAAAGGCAGAAGTAAAAAAGCTGCAGAGCAAGAAGCAGCATCAAATGCAATAAAGAATATGAAAAGTAATGAATAGTGAATAACTTATAATTATTTGATTAATTGCAGGTTTTTCAATATTTATTCCAAAAAAACTCGCCCCCGTCTTATAGGCGGGGGTATATTTGTATAATTTGAATATTCTTTTATAAATGAAGGAAGTTTTATAATTAAGATAAGAATAATTTTGAGAGGTTAGATAAATGTATTTAAAAAGCATAGATTTATATGGCTTTAAGTCTTTTGCACAAAAAATGGAATTTAGGTTTGACGAAGGAATTACTGCAATTGTAGGTCCTAATGGAAGTGGGAAAAGCAATGTAGCAGATGCAGTAAGGTGGGTTTTAGGAGAGCAAAGTGCAAAAAATTTACGTGGTGCAAAAATGCAGGACGTTATTTTCGCTGGAACTGAAACAAGAAAGCCCTTAGGATACTGTCAGGTAGACCTTACCATAGATAACCATGATATGAAAATGCCTATTGAATTTCAGGAGGTTAAGATTTCACGAAGGGTATACCGTTCTGGAGAAAGTGAATATTCTATTAATGGAACTGAGTGTAGACTAAAGGATATTCATGAGCTATTTATGGATACAGGGGTAGGAAAAGAAGGCTATTCTATTATTGGGCAAGGACAAATTGATAAAATTCTTTCGACAAAGCCTGATGACAGAAGAGAATTATTTGACGAGGCAACAGGAATAGTTAAATTCAAAAAAAGAAAACAAATTGCACAAAAAAATTTGGAAGAAGAAAAACAAAATCTTTTAAGAATAAATGATATTGTAAGAGAGCTTGCGCTACAGCAGGATGCATTACAAGAACAGGCTATTAAAGCAAAGAAATATCTTGACCTTAAAGAAGCGTTGAAAAAGCTTGAGGTAAATGTTTTTATAGTAGAATATGAAAAACTTCAAAAAAACATAGAAGAAATAAAAGATAAGGAGAAGATTAATTATCTTCAGGGAGAAGAGCTAAAAAGAAATACTGAAAAAATTAAAAATGAGTATGAATTATTAAATAATTCGCTAGAGCAATTAGATAATAAAATTAATGAAAAAAAAGAAGAGTATACTGAGCTTGCAGTTGAAAAAGAAAAGAAGGAAAGTAATCTTCTTTTAGTAAGAGAGCAGATTGCCAATATTATTAGTAATATTGAGCGAATAAAAAA
Source organism: Clostridiales bacterium UBA4080 (assembly GCA_002381865.1). GTDB lineage: Bacteria > Bacillota > Clostridia > Lachnospirales > Vallitaleaceae > UBA4080. Next base: position 43,983 of record DFYO01000036.1, read on the forward strand.
TTATTTAATACAGCTTGAAGAAAAACAAGAAAAATTTCATGTGGAACAGACGGAGTATAAGAATAAATTAGACTCGGTGAATAAGCTTTCAGAGGAAAAAGAAAAACAACTAGTTCAAAAGCAAAAGGAGTTAGATGTATTTTCGGAAGAGATTATAAAGGATGAGATGCAAATAGAGCTCATTCAGACTAATAGGATTGAAAGATTAAATGAAATTTCAAATGTAAAAACAAAAATTCAAAGATTTTATACTATGCTCGAAAACCTACAGGCTAGAAAAATATCTGTTGAAGAGAAAAAAGAGCTTATTGAAAAAGCTAATAAGGAAAGACAGGAAAGAATTGACAGAATAGAGAACAAAAAGCAGAAGGCTGATAATGATTTAAAAGAACTGCTTATAGAAAAACAAGAAACACAAAAAAATATTGAAAATAATAGTCATCAAATAAAAATTCTAAATATCAATATTAAAGAAAAGGCTGAAAAATACAATACACTGCGTTCAAAGCATAGAGCACTAACTGAAATGGCTGAGCATTATGAAGGCTATGGCTTTAGTGTTAAAAAAATTATGGAGCTTAAAAAAGCCGATAATACAAAATTCAAAGGGATAATTGGTGTTGTTGCAGATATTATATCGGTTGAAAAAGAGTATGAAACTGCGATGGAAATTGCACTGGGTGGAAGTGTACAGCATTTAGTAACAGAGGACGAAAACACTGCAAAAAAACTGATTGAATACTTAAAAACAAATAGATTCGGTCGAGCAACTTTTCTTCCAATGACTAGCATTAAGAGCAGAGAAACTGCTAAAACACTGAACAAAAAAGAAATTGGATTTATAGGCTATGCATCAGAATTACTTAACTATGAAAAAAAATATTCAAATATAATAGAGCATTTAGTAGGAAGAGTAGTAGTAGCAGATAATATTGACAACGCTCTGGCTCTCGCAAAAAAATACAATCACACACTAAAAATTGTAACTCTCGCAGGAGAGCTGATACATCCTGGAGGCTCGCTTACAGGTGGTGCTAATAAAAGCAACAATAGCCACCTGCTTTCAAGGAAGTCAGATATTGATGATTATGAAAAGCAGATAGCTGAGCAGGATATAATATTAAGTAAATGCAAAAAAGAATTGGAAATGCTTGAAGACTTATATATTAAAGAAAATAAGAACCTTGAAACCATTAGAATAAAAGAGCACGAGCTTAGTATTGTTCTTAATGAGGTTAATGTTAAGCTTAAGGAAATAGAAAAGGAAACCAATCAGTATATAGCTGAAACAGAGGATATTGAAACAGAACTAAAACAGCTTAATTATCAAGAAAAACAGCTTAGGGATTCTCATAACGAACAATCAAAGCTTCTTGAGGGCTCTGAAATTGAGAATAGCTCTGATGAAGAATTTGTTAAAAAGCTGAATGACGAAATTCAAAGCAAGAAGCTCTTTAAAGAACAGTTAGCAGAAACATTGACACTATTAAGGGTTGAGGTTTCGAGCTTAAAGCAGCAACAAGAAAATGTAAAGAATAATGAATCAAGAATGATGCTGGAGTTGTCAGAACTTCAAGATTTGAAAGAAAAAAACCAGCAAGAAATTCAAACTAATAATTCTGCAATTGCAGATAAAGAAAAAACAGTTATATCTTTAATGGAGCAGATTAAAGAAAAAGAGGATGATTTAATAAGTATTTCTGAACAAATTGAAGAACTTCAAAAAACAAAACATGATTTGTCTGAAAATCAGCAAAAGCTTTATAAAATAAGAGAAGAATATACAGAGCAGATAAATCTTGTAGAAAAGGATAGTGTAAGACTTCAGGCTTCGAAAGAAAAGCTAGAGTTGCAAAATGAAACACAAATTGAATATATGTGGAATGAATATGAATTAACTATACATCAGTCAGAAGAGTATAAGGACGATTCCTTGGGTTCACAGTCAAACCTAAAAAAACTAATCACTGAAAATAAAAGCAACATTAAAAGCCTTGGGGATGTAAATGTGAATGCAATTGAAGAATTCAAAGCTGTATCAGAAAGATATACATTTTTAGTGGAACAAAAAGAAGATTTGATTAAGGCAGAGGAAATGTTGAAAAGCGTTATTGAAGACCTTCACGAACAAATGACAAAACAATTTAATGAAAAATTCAAGGAAATTTCTATTAAATTTAATGAAGTATTCAGAGAACTTTTTGGTGGAGGAAAGGCTGTATTAACACTAACGGAGGAAAGCGATATATTAGAATGTGGTATTGAATTAATAGCTCAGCCTCCTGGCAAAAAGCTGCAGAGCATGAATTTATTGTCTGGAGGAGAAAAAGCCTTTACAGCAATTGCTCTATTATTTGCAATACAGAGCTTGAAACCTTCTCCATTTTGTGTGCTGGATGAAATTGAAGCTGCCTTAGATGATTCGAATGTTTCAAGGTTTGCAAATTATCTTCATAAGCTTACTGAAAACACGCAGTTTATAATAATTACGCATAGAAGAGGAACAATGGAAGCTGCAGACAGCTTATATGGTATTACCATGCAGGAGAAAGGTGTATCCACGCAGGTATCAGTGAAAATTATGGATTTTGAATAATATTATTTTTCGAAAGGAATAAACTATGTTTAAAAAATTATTAGGAAGAAAAAATGCTGAAAAAACTGAAAAAATAGTTCAAGAAGCTTATGCGCAAACAGAATTGGACAAATCAGTAATTGAAGAGGAAGTACAAGAAGAATTAGAGGAAGTACAAGAAGAATTAGAGGAAGTACAAGAAGAATTAGAGGAAGTACAAGAAGAAGTAGAAGAAATGCAAGAAGAATTAGAGGAAGTGCAAGAGGAATTAGAGAAAGTACAAGAGGTACAAGAATTACAAGAAGATGAAAAAAAGGGATTTTTTAATAAGCTTTTAACAGGACTCTCAAAGACCAAGGCAAATATGATGGGATCAGTTGAACAGGTTTTTGCGGCTTTCTCAAAAATCGATGAAGAGTTTTATGAAGAGCTGGAGGAGGCCCTTATATTGGCAGATCTTGGTGTAACTACATCAATGAAAATAATTGAAGATCTAAGAGCTAAGGTTAAAGAAAAGAAAGCAAAGGATACCGCAGAGGTAAAAGCATTACTAAAGGAAGAAATTGAAGAAATAATGACTCTTCACGAAAACGAATATGAATTTGTGGATAAAAAATCAGTAGTGCTGGTAATAGGTGTTAATGGAGTTGGTAAAACTACTACAATTGGAAAACTAGCCTTTCAATACAAGCAAAGTGGTAAAAAGGTTGTACTTGCTGCAGCAGATACCTTTAGAGCTGCCGCTATTGACCAGCTAACTGAATGGGCGAACAGGGCAAATGTTGAAATAATTGCACAGCAGGAAAACTCAGACCCAGGTGCTGTAGTATTTGATGCAATTAAAGCTGCCAAAGCTAGAAATGCTGACCTGCTAATTTGTGATACAGCGGGAAGGCTTCACAATAAGAAAAATCTTATGGAGGAGCTTAAAAAGATTTTTAAAATTATTAACAGAGAATATCCAGAGGCATATAAAGAAATTTTATTAGTTCTAGATAGTACAACAGGACAAAATGCCTTACAGCAGGCAAAGCAATTTAAGGAAATAACAGATATTACTGGAATTGTCCTTACAAAGCTAGATGGTACAGCAAAGGGTGGAATTACTATTGCAATTCAGTCAGAGCTTAATATTCCCGTAAAGTATATTGGAGTAGGAGAGAGCATTGAAGATTTGCAGAAGTTTAATCCAAAAACATTTACAGATGCGCTTTTTGATTGATAGCAGAGCTTGAAAGTATATAAGATAAGGGAGAAGCTTATGGAAAACAAATTAGATTATGGATATTATAAGTCTCCAATAGGTATTATAAAAATAGTTGCATCAGATAATTATATTAAAGAGCTAGCCTTTGTCAAAGAAGTAAATCAGCTTGCTGATGATTTTGATAATAATTATTCTGAAATAATAAAGAACACAATTTTGCAGCTAAATGAATATTTTCAAGGAAAGAGAAGGGACTTCTATCTGCCGCTTCAGCCTAAGGGTACTTGCTTTCAACAAAGAGTCTGGCAGGAGCTAGAAAAGATAGATTATGGCAAAACTGCTTCCTACAAAGAGATAGCTTTAAAAACAGGAAATGAAAAAGCAACAAGAGCAGTAGGAGGAGCAAATAATAAAAATCCGATTGCAATTATTATCCCATGTCACAGAGTTATTGGGACAAATGGTTCTATGGTTGGGTATTCTGGGGGATTGGATAAAAAACTGTTTTTGCTGAATCTAGAAATACAAACTATTAATAAAAATGAACCTCGATAGAGTGTCAACCATTTTTGAAAATGTCC
>DFYO01000025.1 GCA_002381865.1 Clostridiales bacterium UBA4080
AGGACATTATCATATGTGAGTCAGACAAGCACGAAAAATTTTGTAAAAAACGTTGATTATAAATATTGCTGTGGTATAATATTATCAAAAATCCGAATTTCGGAGGGGGATAATTAAATATGTATAAAAAGGTAACTAGTGCCTCCTTAAGAGGTATTGATGGTTATTTAGTTGCGGTCGAGGTTGATGTTTCAGAGGGGTTTCCAAGCTTTAATCTTGTTGGATTGCCAGATTCATCAATAAAAGAGGCTATTGAGAGAGTAAGAACATCTGTTAAAAACACTTCTATTACATTTCCCTACAAAAGAATTACTGTAAATCTGTCACCAGCAGATGTAAAAAAAGAGGGCTCGTATTTTGACTTGCCAATTGCTCTTGGTATTTTGGCATGCATAGGTGAGATTCAAGAGGAAAACCTAGAAAAGACCTTGGTATTAGGAGAACTATCTCTTAATGGTGAATTAAGAAAGGTGAACGGAATTTTACCAATGATGGAGGCCGCATGTAAAGAGGGATACAAATCCTGTATTATTCCTTGTGAAAATATTGCTGAGGCTTCGGTTATTGAAGGAATTGCGATTGTTGGAGCATCAAATCTTAGCGAAGTTATAGCTTATATTAATGGTCAGGGTATTTTTGAAAAAGATAAACAAACAATAAAAACTGGATTTCAAGAGGAAATATTTAAATCACATGAGAATAATTTCAAGGATATTATGGGGCAGGAAAGTGTAAAAAGAGCACTTGAAGTTGCAGCTGCAGGTATGCATAATGTTGTGATAATTGGAGAACCTGGTTCAGGTAAAACTGTTATGGCTAAGTGTATTCCTTCGATTTTACCAGATCTTTCATTTGAAGAAAGCTTTGAAATTACAAAAATTTATAGTGTTGCAGGGCAGATGAAAAAAAATCAAGCAATGATTGTAAAAAGACCCTTCAGATCACCGCATCATACTATTAGTCAAACTGCGCTGACAGGAGGAGGGTCAATTCCTAAGCCGGGAGAGATTAGTCTTGCACATAAAGGTGTACTGTTTTTAGATGAGCTGCCGGAATTTCAAAAAAGTGTAATAGAGGTTTTAAGACAGCCGTTAGAGGATAATGAGATTACTCTTTCAAGAAGTAAAATATCTCTGACCTATCCGGCTGATTTTATGCTTATATGCTCGATGAATCCTTGTCCCTGCGGTTATTATCCTGACAACAACAGGTGCACTTGTACTCCTTTGCAGATTAAGAATTACTTGGGAAAAGTATCAGGACCATTGCTGGATAGAATAGACATACATATTACTGCTAATAAAATAGAATTTGATAAAATCAGTGAGGCTAGAGAAAGTGAAAAGTCCGAAGAAATTAGAAAGAGAGTAGTAAAAACACATCAAATTCAAAGAAAAAGAATAACAGATGGATTGGGATATTTTAATGCTGGCCTGAATATTTCTCAAATCAATAAGTATTGTAGAATAAAAGGAGAGGCTTTAGAGCTAATTAAAAATGCGTTTGAAAAGCTGGGACTTAGCGCAAGAGCATACCATAGAATATTGAAGGTAGCAAGGACAATTGCAGATATGGAGGAAAGTGAAGAAATAGGAGCAAAGCATATTGCAGAAGCAATTAGCTATAGAACATTAGATAGAAAATATTGGACGTATTAAAGGGGGATTTTATAATGAAGGAACAAGATTATTGGCTATGGCTAACAGGAATTAAGGGATTTGGTAACAAAAAAATTAAGATTTTGCTGGAAAGCTATTTTAAACCAAAAGATATTTTTGAGGCGGATGAAAAGGATATTAAACAAATAATGAGTGTTTATCCCTTTGTTAAAAATGATTATTCGGAGTTCAGAGCATCAAAGGATTTAGCTGTAATAGAAAAACTGAGTAAGAATATGGAGGATAATCAGATAAATGTGATTACAATTGATTCAAATAATTATCCGTCTAGGTTAAAAAGCATATACGACCCTCCATTTGTGATTTTTTACAAGGGCAGAATAATACCTGAAAGTAAAGTTAGCATAGGAATTGTAGGAGCAAGGAAATGTACAGCTTATGGGGCTGTAATTGCAAAGGACTTTGGTGCTCGCCTTGCAGAAAAGGGTGTTAGTATTGTTAGCGGAATGGCACTTGGAATTGATGCAAATGCACATTGGGGAGCATTAGAAAATGGAGGATACTCTGTGGCAGTAATGGGATGCGGAGTAAATATATGCTACCCTCCTGAAAACAACAGATTATGGAGGGAGCTAATTAAAAAGGGAACAATAATATCTGAATTTGCAATAAATGAGCAGCCGTCAAAGGGTCATTTCCCAAAAAGAAATCGAATAATAAGTGGTTTATGCGACGGAATATTAGTAGTAGAGGCAAAGGAAAGAAGCGGTTCATTAATAACAGTGGATAATGCCTTAGAGCAGGGGCGTGATGTTTTTGCAGTCCCAGGAAAAATCCAGGAACAATTAAGCAAGGGCACAAATAATCTTATAAAAATGGGAGCGAAGCTGGTAACCTGTGCGGATGATATATTAGAGGAGTATGAAGATAGATTTTTTCTAACAACTAAAACAAGCTCACATATAAGCTTAAAATTTGAGGAGAGAGAAAAACAACTTTATAACATTATTCAGTGGGAACCAATTGATTATGAAAGCTTGATTAATAAGGCAAAAATGCCAATTGATGAAATAAGCTACTTACTAATAAAGCTTGAGTTAAAGGGTGCGGTAAAACAATTGCCTAACAGATATTTTATTAGAGTTATTTAATAATTTATTATCATTGTGGTAATTCATACAATTTGTAGCTATTATATGAGGTGATATTATTAATGCTTTTTGGATTTGAGTATGAGAGAAGTTAGAGATTTGGGGTTTGTTTTAAGGGGATATTAATCCTTTTTGTAGTTTTTTAATATGCAATACCTTGCTAACTTTATAAGTGTAAGCTGGACCAAATTTGATGATTCAATGTTGTGTACCTTAATCAAAGCAAGATTTAAGTGTGACAAATGTAACTGAAGAATGTCATACAAAGCGATGACGTATAACCTATTAACAAAGCATCCGAAATCTGTTATTCTTAACAGGAAGCAAAGCAGATAAAAACCTGTCTTTGACAGTTGTAAGAGAG
>DFYO01000022.1 GCA_002381865.1 Clostridiales bacterium UBA4080
ATAGGAAAGATACTTTTACACATTACCATAGCAAGGTCTTTCCTATGAAACAAGAATAGCGTTCGGTGAACGCGTTTCTCGTAGAATAGGAAAGTTTGGTCTCTTACAAGCAAGACGAACTTTCCTATTCTATAACAAAAAAACAAAAAAGCCGGATAACCGGCTGTTTTCTAATAACTATAAAATTCATGTACTCCGTGAACCGCTACCTTTGTAAGATGAGTATCAAACCAGCTTACTGCTTTCTCTGATGACAATGCTCTTGCAACAAAGAATAATGCACCATTTGAATAATCTTCTCCCTTCAAGGCTCTTTCAACTGCTGTATATGTAGACTCCTTAATCGGAATTCTCCCCATTCTGCCATCATTGACCGGCGAAAACTGTGCCCGTCCGTTTGCGTTTTTTTGATATACAACCTCATATATTGTATTTGGAAAACGATTGCTGTTAACTCTGTTAAGAACAACATTAGCTACCATTATCTTTCCAACAATATCTTCTCCAGTTGCTTCAGCTTCAACAATTTCTACTAAAGTCATATAATCTTCTTCTGTATAAAAAACTGCTTTTTCTTTTTCTTGAAGTGCTGAGGTTTCAAAAGATTTATTTGCATCCTCTTCTTCCTTCTTCAACTGATACGACTGGCTTTCCTCCAGCTTATCAGCAAACATTACTTCTTCAAGCTCTTCCTTATCAATAAATTCCATTTGTTCCGAATCTGTGGTTTTGCCTTGAACCATTTGGCTTTGAACCATAAATCCATTTGTTCCTAGTACAAGAACTGTAACCATACCTGATGATATAAGTACCATTCCTTTTGCATAGGTCTTTCTGGAAACACCTTTTAAAAACATAAAGATTTCTCCAAAAAGTTCTTTTAATCTGTTCATAAATTTAACTCCTTTTATATCTTTTTAATGCAGAAAAAGTCCAATCACTATCAAATTAACAAGACTCCCTGAATCTACAAGATTTTCAAATTATAATTGACCCTGCCTTAATAGTCAATAAGTCCCAGGCTTTTTTGGTAGTCTTTATAAAGTATTCAGAAAATTCATTATATTTGATTGTAAATATATACTAATTTCATTTAGGTCTCTTTGAATTTTTGTTAGATTTTTTATAGTATTCATTTTTTTTGTATACTATTACATAATCAAAATTTGTGAATAATTATGGTGCTTTTATACAAAACTTCACTGTGTTATAATAAAAACAGTAGATTTGATCTGTTTTTTGATTTAAAAAGCATTAAATTATTAGAAAGGTGATATTTTATGGATGCCAAAAAAGGAGTATATATAGCTACAAAAAAAGATGGCAGCTCATATTACAGAGCTTCCATTACATATAAAAACAAGCATATAAGCTTAGGTAGTTTTTTCTCGGACAAAGAAGCTGCTTCAGCATATAAAGTAGCTCAGAAAATAGTAATTTCACCTTCAAAAACAGAATACAGACAATATCGTTCATCTTGCCCTCTGTCTTTTGAAAAATGGATTATTCTTCATAATTTCAGAGACAATGGCTATTATATGAAAACTCCTATATATATGCATAGATACTATTTTTCTTATTTTTTATCCTCCTCCCAGGAGCTTGAATTTGATGCGGAGGATCTGTTTTTTTATTCAACACATAAGATTTTCAAAAGAAATGGTTATTTATTTGTAAATCATTATGGCACGCAAATGAATATACTTAACCGCTATGGGATAAAAAACTTTGCAGTTGCTGGAAGGGACTATATTATAAAAGATGGAAACCCTAATAATCTTAGATACCACAACATTGAGATAGTAAATCCCTATCATGGTGTAGAAAGGATATTGCATAACAATGATTTTATATACCGCGCTGCTATTCATATCCATGGTAATTATCTTATAGGCAAATATAAAAATCCAGTATATGCAGCCATCTCCTATAATAAAGCAGCTGACTATTTAAAGAAACACAAAATTTGTTCAAAGGAATTTCCCAGAAACTTTATTGAAGAGCTTAGTACCGAAGAATACAAAAGCATATATTTAAAGCTTAAGCTTCCAACAAAGCTATTGGAGCTTAAGCCATAAATCACATCTTGTGTTGCAAGTAATTATTCAGCAAAATTTGTATTATTTTTTTGGTATGATTCTCTTATAGGTAACAAGGATGAATTTACCATTTTTTTCTTCAACTACTGCTTCGCTGTATTCCTTAACTGAAGTATCTGTTGAAAATATTCTTAATTTGTATTTGCCATTATCCATTTGAAAGGCTTCTTTAATTACTGGCTTGCCTTTTATTTCCTTATTAATTGCCTTCATCTGATAATAGCCCTCTGCATAAGTAATATTAGGATTCTCTGGACTGTTATGCTCTTTTATTTCATAATCAAAATAGGTTTTTATTATTTTTGCAACCTTTTCCTGCGGAATATAAAGAACAAATTTTTCTGAATCAAATCTCAAATCCTTATTATCAAATTGAAATATGTGTGAAATAGCAAATATCTTCATATCTGCTTCTGTAATTATTCCTGTTTCTGATTTTGGCGAAAATAAAAAATTAAAATAAAAATCTTCGACATACTTGTTAAGCTCATTTAGCAAGCCTTCATTTGTAATTATTTTCCCATCAATATTGTCTTTTTTTTCTGTTTGTGTAGCTACTGCTTGTGTAGTTACTGTCTCTGTTGTTTTTTCTTGCTCTGAAGCAGGTGTTTTAGAGCATCCGCTTAAACTAATTAATATAATAGCAGTTAATAATAATATTGTTTTTTTCATTTTTTTCTCCTCAAAACACATAATAGCTAAGCTTAATAACATGATTTTTTGCCCTCTAATTAGCCCAAAAGACTTTTTATTACATTTGTATGAAGAAAATTATAATACTTCATTGCGTTTATCTCCCTCGATATAAGCAGCAATATTATAATATACTTCCTGAATAACTCTTTGTCTGGATTCTGAGCTTGCCCATCCTATATGAGGTGTAATAAAAAGCTTGTGTGAATTTCTTTTTAATCCTGCTAAAGGACAAGACCTCTTCATAGGCTCTTCACTGAGTACATCTAGTCCAGCTCCTCCTATAATATCCTCTTCAAGAATCCTAGCCAGATCCTCTTCATTAATTATTCCGCCTCTTCCAAGGTTCAACAAAATACTGTCGCTTTTCATTACGCTCATATTATCATAAGATAATAGACCTTCCGTATGTTTATTCAAAGGCGCATGTATAGATACAATATCTGACTCTGAAAGCAAAGTATTTAACTCAACTTGTTCATACTTATTGCTTTGGGTTTTTCCCGATGCAGAAAAAAAGCTTACATTGCATCCAAAAGCCTCAGCAATTTCTGCAACCCTTTTACCAATTGTACCCAGCCCTATAATACCCCATTTTTTTCCATATAGCTCCGAAAAGGTAGTTTCATAATGACTGAATTTATCATCGTCTATATACTTTCCTGATTTAACATACTTATCATAATATGCAAGCTTTTCATAAAGATAAAAAAGCATGGCAAATGTATGCTGTGCAACACTTTCTGTTGAATAGTTTACTGCATTAGATAATACAATGCCTGTTTCATTAAGGTACTCCTTGTCTATATTGTCCGTACCCGTTCCAGTTACACAAATAAGCTTTAAATTAACAGCATGTATTAAGTTTTTTCTGTTAAGAGCTACCTTATTTGTAATTATTACATCTGCATCCTTAATTCTCGAAGGAACCTCTTTTTTTTCGGTATAACCATAACTAATCAATTCTCCAAGTGAATTAAATACTGTAAGGTCTAATCCCTCACCCAGAGAATTCGAGTCTAACAATACAATTTTCATTACCTGCCTCCTGCATTTTGCGCCTGCACTGTAAAATTACTTGTTGTTATCTATTTCTTCTGTATCTCTATATATGTTTTTCCACTCGAGCTGCTTGGGCATAGTATCTAGCTTTTCACCCATTATTATAGCTTTGCTGTTGTCTTGAAAAATAATTCCATTCATCTGCTGCCATTCTTTTGATGACAAGTTAATATCGCTTGTAAACTCGTAGTAATTATAAATAGGCCCTCTTGCTAGATAAAGCTTATCATTTATTGGAACAACTACGATTATCTCATCAAATAATCCCGTTGCCATATTTAACTGAAGCTGTCCTATTTTTAATACCTCTGCATTAATAATAGAAGTATTAATTGAGGATTTACCCTTATTAATCCTTGAGGCTGAAGAAATCAAGCTCCCTTGCACAGAATCTAAAGTATATCCAATATTGTTAAGGCTCTTAATTTCTTCCTCGCTTAATGGCTGATTGTTTAATTCCTTTTTAGAGCAATTAATAAGCAACCTTAGTAAATTCATATACTCTTCTGATGCATTTAGCAGGGACTCATTTATGAGTTGCTTTTCTTGAAGCATTTTCACTGAGGTCTCTAACGACCACAATATTTTAGAATAAACCTCTACACAAGGTTCAACATAGTGAAGGCTTCTTGAACTATCAAAAGCTTTTTCATTTGCAGTCACTTCTTTATGAAAAATACTATCATTTTTAAGCTCTGTGTAGCTTGCTAAAGCTGTGTTGATGTTTTTTGTTTTCCATGCTTCAGATTTCATAAAATAAGGTACTTTAGCATTACGCTCGTATTCTCTTAATGCAGCTTTATTAATCCATAGAGCATTACTATACAAATTACTCTGCCATATACTATTATCCATCTTTGCAAAAAAGTTTTCTTGTTTTTTAAGATTTTCATTATATTTTGGCCATAGCTCATTAGCCTTAATATCCTGTGTTAGGATTTCCTTTGCTTTATTGCTGCCAAGTGCTGCCATAATATCCAATCCTTTTGGAATAGGTCTTAAAGCTGAGTCTGTCATATTTTTCAAAATATCATTATCTAAGAAATATCTTTCTCCAAACAAACTAAAATCTTTGTTTTTTAAAAGCTTCTCTTCTGTTAGATATTGATTTACAGAAGGGTCTCTTAGTTTTATAATTTCTTCAAAAAGCTTTCCATAAAAATCCTTGTTCCCTACCTGATTCATATCAGGTGCTTCTCCAAGCGTATTAAGTATTACATCTCTAAGCTCAAATATATTTATCGTGTCCGTTGCTCCTATTAATATCTTCTGAACATCATAAATATCCTTCCAAAGCTTTGCCGTTTCTACACTGCCTTCCTGTACAAAGGCTGTATATGACATTAACAGGGCTGCTTGTGTATTTTCAATGTCTAGGCCCTTTCCATCATTTGCAAGTAGCGGCATTTTTATTTGTCCATACCATGTAATTGCTTTATAGTATCTTTCATATTTCTCATTGGTATTGTAATGACCATTGGTTTTATAGCGGGAATAATCAATTGACTCTTCAAATAATGGAGAGCTTGCTTTTCCGGATGCTTTTTGAATAAGCTCATATTCATTTTTTGACTTTGCAATTATTTCTGGGTCAATTGAATAACTGCTATCTGTAAAGGAGCTTCCTTGTATTATCATCTTTGCAGTTAAAAAATATCCCGTATTTCGTTTTGCAATGTCTATAAGGTAGGAATCAGTAATATAATCCTGTACTTTAATTGACTTTAGAAGCATTCCTTCCGTTAATTGTTCCAAGGCTTCACTTAGATGCTCCTCTTCCAAATATAATAGAGCATTATTGTAAAATTGATTGTACAAATGTACTACCGAGTCTAAACTAACAAATCCTGGTATACTTTGTTTATTATTATCAAAATATATATCCTGCATTAATAAATTATTTGATGGATTAACAATAAAACCATCCTTTGCTATGGATTTTTTTTGCTCCTCTGTTAAACTATTAAAATCCCCAATATTCTCGATATTGGATAAATCCTGATCTATTACATATGGTATTACATTGTTTTCATACGCAACAGGCATATAAACACTAATCCTGTTATCTGCTTGTAATGTTTTATTCCAATTTAATGTTAAAGGTGGCAAATCAGATGCTTTAGGTTTTTTCCCAAAATCACAGCCCGTAAAAAGCATATTAGCACTTAGTACAATTGCCAGCCCGGTAATAACGATCCTTTTCATGTTATCCTCCTGAGTTGTTACTTAATAATATCTATAGCTTATATAATATTAGCATATATTTCAATAGTGTCAATTATTTTTATCAGATAGAGATTTACTATTCCTCTTTAAATCTATATCCTACTCCAACCTCTGTCATTATAAATTTGGGGTCAGCTGGATCCTTTTCTATCTTCCTCCTTAAGTTCGCCATAAATACTCTAAGTGATTTTTTGTCATCATTTATATAATTTCCCCAAACCTCTTTCAAAATATAATTATGTGTCAACACTTTCCCTCTGTTCTTAATCATCAATTCCATAATTTTAAATTCTAAGGGCGTTAAATGAACTTCTTCATTTCTAACGATAATTTCTCTGTTAATAAAATTAATATTCAGCTCGCTATTTACAAAAAAATTGCTGATAATATCCGGACTAAGATCACTCATTTCACTATGTCTGATCGCAACTCTTATTCTAGCTAGTAATTCTACTACGCTAAAGGGCTTTGTCAGATAATCATCTGCTCCCATATCTAAAGCCTCTACTTTTTCATTATCCTGTCCTCTGGCAGATACTATGATAATTGGAGTTCTTGAAAATTCTCTTATCTCTGAAATAACATCTAATCCATCAATATCTGGAAGCCCTAAGTCCAAAATTATTACATCTGGATTATAGGAGGCCACCATTGAAATCGCTGTTTTGCCATTCTGAGTATCAATACATTTATATCCTTGTGCCTTTAAGGATACTGTAATAAACTTACATATAGGCTTTTCATCCTCGACAATAAGTATTAATTTTTGATTATTCATCTTTTTCTATTACCCCCCTTAACACAAATCGAAAAGTAGCTCCCCCATCTTTTTTATTGAATGCGGAAATTTCTCCTCCATGTGCAGTAATAATGGCCTTACATATTGCTAACCCCAATCCCGTTCCTCTTCTTCCTTCATAGTTTTTAGAATCACCTATATAAAATCTTTCGAACAATTTATCCACATTTTCTTTTGGTAAGCCTATGCCATAATCTGAAACCTCAAAAACCCCATCCTCTTTATTCATTTCAAATTTAATATCAATTGGAGCAAAAGGCTCTGAATATTTTGCCGCATTATCTATCAAGTTAATCAGCACCTGCTCAATTAAGCTTCCATCCATTGGCAGAAAAACCAGCTCCTTTGGAATAGAAATTTTTATTGGATGCTGATTTACAAGAATTCTGGTTCTTGCAACTGCTTCTCCAATTATCTCCTCAACAGCTTCAAGTGTTTTATTAATCTCAATTTTTCCATCGTCCATTCTTGTAATATACAATATGTTCTCTACCGTATGTATAATCCAGCTTGTATCACTGTATATATTTCCTAAAAGCTCTCTAACTGTTTCTCCTTCTAACATACTGTAATTATCTAAAATTGTTGTTGTTGCCCCTAAAATACTTGTAAGTGGCGTCCTCAAATCATGAGAAACTGCCCTTAACATATTTCCTTTCATTCGCTCTTTTTCTATATCAGTTTTTGCCTTTTGTTTTTCTTCCCATATTAGCTCTCGTTCTATAGCAAGTGCTACCTGTGTTGAAACTGCTTCTAATATTTTAATTTTTTCATTACTAATGATTTTATCTTCCGAAACAATCCCAATTATCCCCAACATATCTCTTTGTCCAGTAATAGGCATATAATAGTTACTAATTCCTGTGCTTTTTTTAATAGGCTCATTATATGCTTCTTTCTTATTGTATATATCTTTTATTCTATTTTTTTCATATTCGCTAAGTGTGTTATCATATTCTTCGCCTTCTATTTTACAAAAAAAGTTTTTTTCCTCTGGATTTCCAATAACAATAATAACTTTTTCATTTATTAAAAGTCCAATATCCCGGCTTCCTTCAGTCGCAATCTGCTCCATGGTTCTAATCTTCAATAAATTTTTGTTTATTTGATAAAGAAGCTGCGTTTCTCTTTCTTTTCGACTTGAAATCGCACATTCTTTCTTGATTTTTGCAGTTAATCCGCTTGCAATCAGCGCAGCAATAAGCATAATCAAAAATGTTACTGGATAATCATCTCGATGCACTCTAAATGTGTAATAAGGTTCTGTAAAGAAGTAGTTAAAGCAGAGCACTCCTAATACCGAAGAAAGTACTCCATAAAAATATCCATCGGTTTGTGTTGAAACTAGCAAAACCCCAATAATATATATTATTATAACATTCGACTCTGCAAATCCTGTTTCTCGAAAAAAAACACCTACTAAAGTAATTATAATAATTATCAAAACAGAAATGATAACATTTATAATTGCTTTGAGAAAGAGAGTTTTTTCTTTGATTTTACTAACTTCCAAGTAGATCTTACCAAACAATTTGTTAGCCATAAAGCAAATAATATCCTTTTCATTAAATTATTTTTCCCCAAATATAACTTAATCAACTGTCATTCATTTAGCTGGTTTAATACACTAGCTTTTTTATTATAACATATTTTATCTTAACAGAATATTTATGTTTTACTCAAGCTTATTAACACTATATTTATATTCCTCTTGATATTATTAATATAGAAAAACAATTCCTATTTTATGAAATCGAGGTGAAATTTATGGACAATCCGTTAAACAGCATTAAATCCCTCTCAAAAAATCATTTATACCGACAATTAATATCAAGCGCCATTGATTCTTTAAACAATAATAATTATGATGAGGCTGAAGCTTTTGCTGTTAAAGCAATTGCTATTGATTGTAATCTTCCTGATGCACACAACCTGCTAGGTGCAATATATGAACTTAAGGGCGATAATATCCATGCTGAAAGGCATTATCTTGCTGCTAATTCATTAGATCCTACATATTTACCAGCAATAAGAAATATCAGAAGACTAACAACATTTTCATTTCAGCACAAGCGTATACATCCTGATTTAGGTAACGAAAAGCTGACAATTCTTGAATAAATTTTATAAGAAGGTGATTTTATGAATATAATTATAGCTGGCTGTGGCAGATTAGGAAGCAATCTGGCTTTAGAGCTATCTAATCTTGGCCACAATATATCGATAATTGACCATATACCTGAACACCTTGAACAACTGGGTTCAGGCTTTAATGGAAAAACAATTAGAGGCGTCGAATTTGATAATGATAATCTGCTTGAAGCTGGGATCAATGAAGCAGATTCGCTTCTTGCTGTACATCAAGATGATAATATTAATATTACAGTATCTCTTATTGCTAGTAGAATTTATAAGGTTCCTCATATTATTGCACGTGTTAATGATCCAAACAAAAAATATATCTATGATAATTTTTGTATTAGTACAATTAACCCTGTAGAACTCGGTGTAAAAATAATAAAAAACCGATTGACTATGAACTCTCTTGATATTGTTGCAACATTAGATAAGGACTATGAAATAATAGAATTGACGTTTAACAAAAATAAACCATTTTTAATTAGTGAAATTGAAAATACTTATAAATGTGTTATATCAGGAATAGTAAAAAGTAGTACCATTTTCATCCCTCAAAAAACTGATATTGTTAATAGGGGTGACCGAATAATTTGCACGCTTGAAAAAAAGAATGCCGAAAAACTATTTTCTGCATTGTCATAGGAGATGAACTAAAATGAAATCAATAATTATAGGCGGAGGCAAGGTAGGTTATTTTCTATTAAAAACTCTAACCGAAAAAAAATATGATGTAGTATTAATAGAACGTGATAAAAATAAATGCTATCAAATTGCAGATGATCTTAATGCTATTATTATTCACGGAGACGGAACCGATTTAGAGGTCTTAAATGATGCTGGTATTGATGAAGCGGAAATAATTGCTGCAGTTACTGGAAATGATGAAGAAAACTTTATTATATGTCAAATCGCTAAATTTCATTATAATATCAACAAAACCATTGCAAGAATCAATAATCCTAAAAATAAATGTATTTTCAGGGAGCTAGGCGTCGATTTAACTGTCTGCAGCACTGAGGTTATCGCCAATTTAATTGAATCCGAATTTGAAAAAGATCATTTTAAAATTATTCAGACCTTCGAAAGAGGAAATCTAATTCTATCAGAGGTTATCATCGAAAAATCTTCACCTTGGTGTAATAAAATAATCAAAGAGCTCAAATTACCTCGAGAGTGTGTTTTGGTTTCGATAATTCGAAACGAAAAAATCATTTATCCCAATGGCAATGTAATTATTTTGGAAAATGACAGGGTGCTAGTTACAACAAATACTGATGCTCTTGTGTTACTCAAAAATCAGTTTTCAAATTCAAAGCATAGGTCAAACGGTATGGAGATGATATTATGAATACCTTAACATCAAAGCAATACAATTATAGAATCATTTGTTATTATTCTGGATATATTGTTATAGGAACTGCTCTCTTGATGTTAATTCCAGTTATTGTAGCACTTTTATTCAGAGAATTCGAGCCAATGCTTGACTTTATTATTGCTTTTACCAGTTCATTATTTTCAGGTTTACTCTTAGTTAATATTGGAATTAAAGCTCTCCCCAACAAGAAATCTCTTCAGTGGAAACATGGTTTTATCATTGTAGCCTTATCTTGGTTGATTATAACCTTGCTTTCAGCGATTCCTTATAGGCTTAGTGGTCACAGTATGAGCTATCTTGATGCATGCTTTGATGTAATGAGTGGTCTGACTACTACAGGAGTTGTTTTACTTCAGGATATTGATCACATTTCTTTAAGCTTAAATACCTGGCGTCATATTTTAACCTTTATAGGTGGTCAAGGAGTTGTGGTACTAGCTTTAACCTTTCTTGTTCATCAAATTGGCGGAGGCTATAAAATATATGTTGGTGAAGCTAAAGATATTGAATTAGCACCAAATGTAAGAAATACGGCACGAATAATATGGAAAATTAGCTTATACTATCTTCTAATAGGAACTATTATTTTGTGGATAATTGGAATTTTCATCGGTCTTAACCCTTTATCTTCATTTTTTCATGCTATTTTTATGTTTGTATCCTCTTGGAGCACTGGCGGTTTTTCTCCTATGTCTCAAAACATTATGTATTATCACAGTTTTATATATGAAACAGCTACCCTTTTATTATTTATTCTTGGCTCTCTCAATTTTGGAATACATTATGCTGTAATTAAAAACAACAAAAAAGAAATTTATAAAAACATTGAAATCCAAAGCTTTTTCATAACCTCTGTATTAGCTTGTTCTTTGATTGCAATTTCTCTTTTCCGCTCAGGTGTATATACAGATTCATTAACTATCTTTCGAAGAGTAGTTTTTAATATACTATCTGCACACACTACTACTGGTCTTGGATCAGTTTATGCACAGGATTTTGCTCGTGATTGGGGAAGCTTTGCTTTATTAATTATGATTATTTCTATGTTGATTGGAGGCTCTGCATGTTCAACCGCTGGAGGTTTTAAAGGTCTCAGAGTTGGAATTTTAGTAAAAGGGTTGATTTCTGATATTAAAAAAGCCCTTGCTTCCGAAAGAAACATTCACTCTTTTAAATATCACTATTTCAAAGATCAAGTATTGGATGATAAGGTTATAAAATCCTCTGCCTTAATAATAATTTGTTATATAACTACCTTTACAATCGGAACACTATTGTCAACTTTTTATGGCTATCCCTTTTTAGAATCAGCATTTGAATCAGCCTCAGTAACCGGTAATGTAGGTCTTAGTATTGGAATTATTTCTCCAAGCATTCCTTCATTGCTAAAATACTATTATATTTTCACAATGTTTATTGGAAGGCTCGAGTTTCTGTCTGTCTTTGTTCTTATTGGCTATATTATAGGAGGTGTAACTAAACTATGGAAAAAAAGATAATTTTTTTCTTCATTTTATTCACATTAGTTTTCTGCAATACCATTTCTTATGCAAATGATGCACCTGTGGTACACATAAAAGATTTGCTCGATAATCCTACTTTATACAATAACAAATCAATTACTCTTGTAGCCGAAGTTATTGGTGAAGCACTCGAACGCGGTAATTTTTCTTGGGTAAATATATCTGATGATACAGGTGCAATCGGTTTGTGGTTAACAAAAAAAGACTCTTTAATAATCAAATCCTTTGGCAGCTACAAATCCAAAGGAGATTTAGTGAAAATAACCGGTATATATAACGAATCTTGCCGTCAGCATGATGGCGACACAGATATTCATGTATCTACAATTCTTATTTCTGCTCCTGGGAAAACAAACCTGTTATCTGTTTCTCCTAATAAAATCAAAATTGCAGCCTTTATGATATTTTTATGTATAATAAATTATTTTGTATTCAAAAAAAATACTTAGAGATAGTATCTCTAAGTATTTATCATTATAGCGAAAACGGTTTATTTAAGCTTTTATGTGTAAAGTGTTTGCTTCCCTCTGCATAGTCTTTGACTATATGGCCTTTTCCAATAAGCTTATATTTGTAAATCAGCAAGCCCTCTAATCCTACCGGACCCCTTGCATGAATTTTGTTAGTACTTACACCTACTTCTGCTCCGAATCCGTATCTTAATCCGTCACTAAATCTGGTTGAGCAATTCAAAAACACATTTCCTGAGTCCACCAGCGTCATAAATAATTCTGCCTTTTCCATATTCTCAGTAATAATAGCATCTGTATGTCCTGAACCATATTTGTTAATATGCTCTATTGCCTCTTCCATGCTTTCAACAACCTTAATTGAAATACCATAGTCCAGATATTCTGTTTTATAGGTTGTTTCATCTGCTAAATTACAATCAATAATTGCTGCTGTTTTTTCACATCCATATATTTCCACATTAAATTTTATAAATTCATCTCTGATTGCAGGAAGAAATTGCTTTGCAGCTTCCTGATGAATCAAAAGAGTTTCTGTCGCATTGCATACTGCTACATACTGAGTTTTAGAATCTAGAACAATATTTAGTGCCTTTTGCATATCTGCCTGACTATCAACATAGCAATGACAAATCCCATCAGCATGTCCCATAACTGGTATGTTAGAATTTTCCATTATGTACTTAACAAAAGAATTGGAGCCCCTTGGTATTATAAGGTCAATCGACTCATCCTCTTTAAGCATCGCCGAAACATCCTCTCTGGTTTCAAGTAGCTGTATCCATCCTCTTGGTATTCCTGCCTTATATGATGCTTCCTCAATAACTTCAGCTAGTATTTTATTAGTTTCTTTGGCTTCACTTCCACCCTTTAATAACACAGCATTACCGCTTTTTAGACATAATGCCGCTATCTGAACTAAAGCATCTGGTCTTGATTCAAAAATAATACCTATTACTCCAATCGGGCAGCTTACCTTATATAGTTCTAGCCCTGTATCTATTTCAGTTGAAAGCAAGGTTTTTCCTACTGGCTCTTCAAGTAATATAAGGCTATTAATACCCTCTACAACCAAATTGATTTTATCCAAGTCGAATTTCAATCTTTTCAGCAGTGGAAGCTCAAGATTTTCCTTTTCACTTCTTTCTAAATCTATAGTATTTGCCTTCAAAATAGCGTTTTTCTTCTCAATTAGCGCTTCTGCTATTAGCTTGAGCGCATTATTCTTTTGCTGGGAATTCAAGCCCGCCATTTGTATAGATGCATGCTTTGCATTTTTTGCCATTTCCTTAATAGACATTTTGTACCTCCATCTACCTATAAAATTCAATGCCCTCGTAAGTCATGGAATCTTTCTTCAAATATGTATCCATAGCTTTAATATAAGCATTCACTGTATCATAACATGTAAAACAAGGTACTTTCAAGTGCTCTGCCAAATTTCTTATCTTGAATCCGCTTCTTCTGATATCTTTACCTTTTGTAGGAAGGTTGATAACCATTGCAAGCTCTTTGTTTTTCATCATGTCATAAATGCCGCTTATGTTATTTTTGTCAATTTCTGTTGAATTAACGCCATTTGCATTCAAAAACGCATTTGTATGCTTGCTTGCAATAATTTCAAAGCCTTTTTTCTGCAGCATTTTTGCAAAAGGCAGACCTTCTTGCTTTGCTGAGTCGCTTAAAGAAAAGAGCACCTTCCCTTCCTCTCTAAATACATATCCAGCTCCCAAAAATGCCTTCAGCATGGCTTTGCTGTAATCACAGTCAATTCCGAGTACTTCTCCTGTTGATTTCATTTCAGGCGTCAAGGCTACATCTACATCTGCAAGCTTTACAAAGGAAAACACGGGTGCTTTTACTGCAATAAGCTTTGTACTTTCGCTCAAGCCTATTCCATAAGGAAGGTCAGCTAGCTTATCTCCTAAAATAACCTGCATCGCTATCTTTACCATAGGAATTTTTGTAACCTTGCTTAAAATCGGCACTGTTCTTGATGCTCTAGGATTAACCTCGATAATATATACCTTTTCATCCTTAATAACAAATTGAATATTCATTAAGCCAATAACCTGTAATGCCTTAGCAATTTTTTCAGTATAATCAATAAGCACCTTAATAATATCCTCTGAAAGATTTTGTGGTGGATAAACACAAAAGCTATCTCCTGAATGAACTCCTGTTCTTTCAATATGCTCCATAATTCCCGGAATTAATATATTATCTCTGTCTGCTATAGCATCAACCTCAACCTCAGTTCCTTCAATGTACTCGTCAATTAATATCGGATGCTCACTCGACAAAGCAGTAGCCTCATGTACATACGATTTAAGCTCTTCTTCATTTTTTACGACCATCATAGCTCTTCCTCCAATTACATAGGAAGGTCTTACAAGTACAGGATATCCTATTTCATTGGCAGTCATAATAGCTTCTTTTATATTTGTTACAGCGCACCCCTTTGGCTGTGGTATATTAAGCTCTCTTAAAAGTCTTTCAAAGCTTTTTCTATCCTCAGCAAAATCAATTGAGTTCATAGAGGTTCCGAGTATCTGAACTCCTCTTTTAACAAGCTTAGGCGCAAGATTAATTGCAGTTTGTCCTCCAAACTGAACAATTACTCCCTTTGGCATTTCTTTTCTGATAACATTGTATACATCCTCAATAAACAATGGTTCAAAATACAGCTTGTCTGAAATATCAAAATCCGTACTTACTGTCTCAGGATTATTATTAATAATAATTGACTCTAAACCAAGCTCCTGAATAGCCCAAACGGCATGTACTGAGCAGTAATCAAATTCTATTCCCTGCCCTATCCTGATAGGACCAGAACCGATTACTATTATTTTTTCCTTTTTACTTATTATATTTTCCTCTTCTTTTTCATAGGTAGAGTAGTAATAAGGGGTTTCTGATTCAAATTCTGCTGCGCAGGTATCTACCATTTTGTAAACCGGATACAAACCATGTGCTCTTCTAATTGTGTCCACCATATCATCACTGCTTACAGAAAGTGATTGGATTTCATAATCTGAAAATCCCATTCTTTCTGCTCTTTCAAGGAGCTCTCCAGTTAAAGGTTCTGATTCTAATCTATGCTCAATACGAATAATATTATTAATTTTTTCTAAAAACCATATATCTACCTTTGTAATTTCATTTATTTCATCCACACTGATGCCTTTTCTTAACGCCTCAGCAATTAAAAATATCCTTTCATCATCAACAGTATTAAGCTTTTCCTTTATTTCTTCTTTTGAAATAAGCTTTAATGAATCCTTCCTAAGACCAGTCTCTTTTCCCTCAAGAGAAATTACTGCCTTTAAAAGTGCACTTTCAAAGGTTCTGTCAATTGCCATAACCTCTCCTGTTGCCTTCATTTGTGTACCCAACGTCCTATTTGCATAATCGAATTTATCAAAGGGCCATTTTGGTATTTTTACAACCAAATAATCGAGGGCAGGTTCAAAGGATGCCTTTGTTTTTTTAGTAACTGCATTTGGAATTTCATGCAAATTAAGCCCTACAGCAATTTTTGAGGCAATTTTTGCAATAGGATATCCCGCCGCTTTTGAAGCTAGTGCTGAAGAACGGCTCACTCTAGGATTTACTTCAATTACAATATATTCTCTGCTATATGGGTTCAATGCAAATTGCACATTGCATCCCCCTTCTATTTTCAAAGCTCTAATAATTTTTAAAGAAGCTGTTCTAAGCATGTGATACTCTTCATCTGAAAGGGTTTGTGAAGGTGCTACAACAATACTATCTCCTGTATGGATTCCGACAGGATCGAGATTTTCCATATTACAAATTATTATACAGGTGTCATTACTATCTCTCATTACTTCATATTCTACTTCTTTCCATCCAGCAACAGATTGCTCTAATAGTACCTGATTAATTCTGCTGTGCAATAGCCCTGTATGAAGTGTCTCTTTGAGTTCTTCAATGTTATTTACAATTCCTCCTCCAAGTCCTCCCAACGTATATGCAGGTCTTACAATTATTGGAAATCCGATATCATCAGCAATATCAATTCCATCCTGCATGCTTGTTACAATTGCACTTTTAGGAATTGGCTCTTTAATTTCCAGCATCAATTCTCTAAAGCTTTCTCTGTCCTCTGCTTTTTTGATAGCCTCTAAGGAGGTTCCTAATAGCTTTACATTGAATTTCTCTAATACTCCTGCTTCATTTAATTCAACTGCCATATTTAGACCAGTTTGTCCACCTAGTGTAGGTAGCAATCCATCCGGTCTTTCCTTATCTATTATATACGTTAATGCTTCCAAGGTAATTGGCTGAATATAAACCTTATCTGCAATATTATCATCTGTCATAATTGTTGCCGGATTACTATTTACAAGTACAACCTCTATTCCTTCCTCTTTAAGAGACTGGCACGCTTGTGTTCCCGCATAATCAAATTCTGCCGCCTGACCAATAATAATCGGTCCCGATCCAACAACTAGTACTTTTTTTAAATTAGGATTTTTCATACTATTCACCCAGCCTTTCTAATTTTTTTAGCCATTCTGCAAAGAGATAATGCGCATCCTCTGGACCCGGACCCTCTTCTGGATGAAATTGTACGGAATATGCATTTAGCTTTTCATTAGATATTCCCTCAACTGTTTGATCGTTAATATTAACATGTGTTATTTCCATATCCTTTGGAATATTATTAGCATCTACCGCATAGCCATGATTTTGAGAAGACATATAGACCCTATTTGTTTTTATTTCAATTACAGGATGATTTGCTCCTCTATGCCCAAACTTAAGCTTATAGGTATCTGCTCCAAGTGCAAGCGCTAATATTTGATGCCCAAGGCAAATGCCCAAAATCGGAATTTTGCCAAGTAATTTTTTTGTAGTTTCTATAGGAATCACTGCATCCTTAGGATCTCCAGGTCCATTTGATAATAATAGCGCATCCACTTTGCTTTCTAGTATAATCTCAGCAGTAGTATTATGCGGAAACACAATTACGTCACATTCTAAATTAAGGAACTGTTTTACTATTCCCTTTTTTAATCCCAAGTCTAATATTCCAATTTTTTTCCCTTTTCCTTTATGAAAAAGAACCTTATCTGTAGATACACCAGCTACAATATTTTTTGGAAACACATAGCTATTTACACTTTCTACAAAGTCCTTAACCTGTTCTTGGTTTATTTCACCAGTGACTATCATACAGCGCATTGCGCCCTTAGTTCTTATTTTTTTAGTCAGCATTCTGGTATCTACACCATATACTCCAATAATATTGTTTTCCTTTAAGTACTGTTCAATTGTTTTTTCACATTCCCAATGATTCGGTATTCCGGCAAACTCCTTAACTACAAAGCCTGATACCTGAATCTTTTCTGACTCAACATCTGAGGAATTAATGCCATAATTGCCAATTAACGGATAGGTCATTGTAACAATCTGCCCCGCATATGAAGGGTCTGTTAATATCTCCTGATAGCCCGTCATACTGGTATTAAATACAAGCTCTCCTAATATGGTTCCGCTTGCTCCAAAGCTTTTTCCCTCAATAACCGTGGCATCCTCTAAAATAATATTTGCCCTCATTTAATTCCTCCTTGTCACTAATTGTTTCTATAAATTACTTAACGAAGTTAACCTAAAGCAAGCTTTTGTCAAGAATATCAATAGCTTTATCTATTTCCTCTTTTGTTATTGTAAGCGGAGGAACAAAACGTATAACATTGCTTCCTGCACCTACTAATAATAATCCGTTTTCCATACATTTTGTAAGTACTTCTATAATGGAAATACCTTCTAGTGCAATTCCTTGAATCAATCCTGTACCTCTAATATCAACAATTACATCTTTTTTATTCATTAGCTCTGCAAGCTTATTCTTTAAATATTCACCCATTTCTTTAATATGTGCTAATAATCCTCCCTCTAAAAGCTCTGAAAGCACTACATTTGCCGCAGTACACGCAAGCGGATTACCTCCGAAGGTTGATGCATGATCACCCGGCTCAAAGCCCATTGCAACCTTGTCATTAGCAACAATCGCGCCAATTGGTATCCCAGCGCCCAGCCCCTTTGCAAGGGATAAAATATCAGGCTTAATATCGTATAGCTGATATGCAAATATCTCTCCTGTTCTTCCTATTCCAGTTTGAACCTCATCAAATATCAGCACCACATTATGCTTGTCACATAATGCTCTTAATTTAATTAAATAATCCTTTTCAATTGATACAATTCCGCCTTCTCCCTGAATAATCTCAATTAATACCGCACAGGTCTTGTCGCTAATTGTATTTTCTATTTGTTCAATATTATTATATTCACAATACTTAACACCTGGAAGTAATGGGCTTAAGTTTTTTTGATATTTTTCTTGTCCTGTAGCAGTAATAGTAGCAATAGTTCTTCCATGGAAGGAGTTTTTCATTGAAATTATTTCATACTTTTCCTGTCCGAATTTTTCCTTGGAATATTTTCTTGCCAGCTTAATTGCAGCTTCATTAGCCTCAGCTCCACTATTACAAAAAAACACTTTATCTAAGCCGCTGGCTTTAATTAGCTTTTGTGCCGCTTCAATTGCTGGCTCATTATAATACAAATTGGAACAGTGTGTGAATTTATCTATCTGTGCTTTCAAGGCCTCATTTAATTTGGTATTTTTATAGCCGAGAGCATTTACAGCAATACCTGCAACAAAATCCAAATATTCCTTGCCCTCTTTATCAATTAAAGAATTACCTTTTCCTTCCTCAAATACAATTGGAAGCTGTCGATAGTTATTAATAAAAACCTCTTTGCCTGTTGCTACTAATTTTTCCATTTCCATACAAGCACCTCTCTTAATTAAAATCCATAAATCTTATTTTTTGTTTTCCATATCAAAGCTCTCACCAAACATAGTTCCTACGCCGCTTTTTGTAAATATTTCAAGCAGCATGCAATGCTCAACCCTACCATCTAAAATATGGACATTTTTTACTCCTGCATGAATTCCCTCAACACAGCATTCTACCTTTGGTATCATGCCTCCGGAGATAATTCCGTCTGAGATATATGCATCCACTTCATTAACCTTTATTCTTGATATTACAGAATTCTTGTCTTTAATATCTGTTAGTACGCCTTCAACATCTGTTAAAAACAATAGCTTTTCTGCATTTAGGGCTCCCGCAATTGCAGAAGCTGCATAATCTGCGTTAATATTATAGGTCTGTCCATTTGCATCTGTGCCTAAAGGAGCTATAACAGGTATAAAATCATTATCTAGTAAAGAATTAATAAGTGTTGTATCAACCTGATCAATTTCACCCACAAAGCCATAATCAACTGTTTGATTTTCTATCTTCGTAACCTTTAAGGTTTTTCCGTCCTTTCCGCTAATCCCAACTGCATTAATTCCATGATTTTGAATTAATTGAACGATTCCTTTATTAATTTTACCTGATAGTACCATTTCTACCACTTCAACAGTATCTGCATCGGTAACTCTTAAACCATTAATAAACTCACTTTTTCTTCCCATTTGCTTTAAAGTATCACTTATTTCATTGCCACCGCCATGTACAACAACCGGTTTTAAACCTACAAGCTTCATCAGTACAATATCTTCAATTACGGTTTCTTTAATTTTTTCGTCAATCATTGCACTTCCGCCATATTTAATTACAAAAACCTTGCTGTTAAATTCCTTAATATAGGGTAATGCTTCTATTAATATTTTTGCCTTTTCAATATATCTTTCCATTTTTCACCTCATAAAATCTATTTATCTAAATAATGTTCTATTAGTATCCCTTGCGTTTAGGTTCTGTATTCTCCGTTAATTTTCACATATTCATAGCTCAAATCACAGCCCCATGCTGTTGCTGATGAAGTACCCTCTTGTAAAATAATGTGTACAGTTACTTCCTTTTCTTTAAGAATTTTTAGAGCAGCCTCCTCATCAAAGCTTTCAGGTAATCCATTTTCTAAGAGCTTGATTTTTCCTGCCTTGCTTTTATAAAAAAGCGTTACCTTTTTTGGATCAAAGGCTGCACCTGAATACCCCATTGCACAAAGCACTCTTCCCCAGTTGGCATCTTCTCCAAAAAAAGCGGTTTTAACAAGATTCGAGGTTATAACTGATTTTGATATCAGCTTTGCATCCTTTTCATCCTTTGCACCTTCAACAAACACCGCAATTACCTTAGTAACTCCTTCTCCATCATGTATAATTTGTTTTGATAGAAAAACATTTACCATATTAAGGGCTTGAATAAATATCTGATAGTCCTCATTCTCACAATCAATCAATTTATTTTCGCACATTCCGTTTGCAAGAACAATATTCATATCGTTAGTGCTGGTATCTCCATCCACCGATATCATATTATAGGTATTATCCACATCAGCCTTTACTGCTTTTTTAAGCATTTCCTGGCTAATATTTACATCCGTAGTTACAAAAGATAGCATAGTAGCCATATTAGGATGAATCATTCCCGAACCTTTTGCCATTCCCCCTATTTTTGCTATTTTGCCATCTATTTGAAACTCCACAGCTATTTCCTTGACAAAAGTATCCGTTGTCATAATTGCCTTTGCAGCCTCAAACCCCGCTTCTACAGAGGCATCTACCTGACCTGCAACCTTGTCTATACCAGAAATTATCACTTCCATTGGCAGCTGCTTTCCAATTACCCCAGTGGAGGCCGTTAATATATTTTCACTATTAACACCGAAGAACTCTGCTGTAAGCTCTGCCATTTTTTTGTTGTTCGCATCACCAATTTCTCCAGTACATGCATTTGCATTTCCGCTATTTACAACAACTGCTGAAATCAAGCTTCCTTTATTAAGACATTCCTTATTCCAATCCACACAAGCTGCTCTTACTAGGTTTGTTGTATAGGTTCCTGCATATACCGCAGGTTTTTTAGTATATATAATAGCCATATCTTTTCTTGATTTCTTAATTCCAACGTAATCTCCATAAGCTTCAAAACCTTTAGCTGCTGTAATTCCGCCTTCAATTTTTTTCATATTTATCATCCCTTTCGAAATTCTATACCGGGAACATCGGAATATAATCAATTCCTGTTTTTTCCGGAAGATTAAATAGTATATTCATATTTTGTACTGCCTGCCCTGCTGCGCCCTTAAATACATTGTCTATTGTTCCCATTACAATAATTCTGTTTGTTCTTTTATCAATTTTAAAGTTTATATCGCAGTAATTTGAGCCCTTAACCCATTTGGTTTCAGGATATATTCCTTCAGGCAGCAATCTAATGAATTGCTCATCCTTATAATATTTTTCAAATACCTCTCTAACTTCCTGATAGCTTGCTGATTTTTTCAAATTAGCATAAGCTGTAACCAATATTCCTCTATTCATTGGAACAAGATGAGGTGTAAAATTAATTACAATCTCCTCTCCCGCTGCAATAGAAAGCTCCTGTTCTATTTCTGGTGTATGTCTATGTGCTGCAATTTTGTAGGCCTTAATTGATTCGTTACATTCTGTATAATGTGTTCCGATATCAAGACTTCTTCCTGCACCTGATACTCCTGATTTTGCATCTACTATAATACTGCTGTTGTCAATAAGCCCTTCCTTTACTAGCGGAAACAAACTCAATATACTACAGGTTGTATAGCATCCCGGATTTGCAATAAGCTGCTTTCCTTTAATCTCATCTCTTTTAAGCTCACATAAGCCATATACTGCCTCTTCTAAAAGCTCCGCACTCTTATGCTCGGTCTTGTACCACTCATCATAAACCTTTATATCCTTAATTCTGTAATCTGCTCCTAAATCTATTACCTTTGCATGCTTTAATAATTCTTTGCTTATATTAGCTGACGCTATTCCGTGTGGTAGTGCTATAAACAATACATCTACTTCCTTTGCCAGCTCTATCATTTCTTTTTCTATACATTTATCTTCAACAATTTTTACAAAATTACCATAAACAGCACTAAACCTTTGATCTATATATGATCTACTAGTAATATATTTCACCTGACATTCCGGGTGCTGTACTAAAAGTCTTACCAGCTCCTGTCCTGCATACCCTGTTGCTCCAACAATTCCAACTTGTATCATAACAATCACCTCATATTCTTAATTATTTTATAATTATACATTTTAATTAATAATAATGCAATATTATTTTTGTTCAAATAGCACTCTTTATATTCCTGATTTATTGTCAAATTATACAATAATCATTCTTTAAGCATTGGTATATACGTAATTCCGTTTTTTATCAGCTCTCCCGCTACCTTTTTAAATCCAAGCTTTTCATATATCGTTACAGCATAGGGTGAGGAATTAACCGAGATACTATCTGTATAATTTTTAAAGCCTTCCTTAAATAAAAGCTTTCCTAATCCCCTTTTTTGATATTTCTGACTAACAAAGAATAAAGATATATGGGATTTACCTCTTATTTCAATCACTCCTACAGGCTCATTTCTTTCCCATGCAATTATTAGCTTTGTTGTTTTATCAGATAACCTTTTGGCTATATTTACAGGCTGTATATATTCTTCAAAATTATTAATACCCTCCGCCGAATAATCCGGTGCAATATATATATCAAATACGCCCTTAATCATATTATAAATTTTTTCAAAATCCTTTATATTATCATATATAGCTGATTGCAAATCCAGATAATATTCATTTATTACTATTGTTTGATTATTCATTGTTTTTTCACCAGATTAAATGCTATCTTCTTTCAATCTTCTTGTATTTTTCTTGTATTTAGCTTTCTTTAATTATACAAATAAGTATATACTAGATTTATTCTTCTTACAATTCATTGTTGAAAACGGATTTGAAACGCCAAAAGGTCCTTTTATTGTATTTGTTGTTAAAAAAGTGTGAAGATTGAGTATACCTGACCACGATGAACTTCTGTTGCTCGTAGTTCTAAAATAGCAACCCTTGCTTGAAATTTCTGAATTACCAGTATCACAAACCCTTGCACCCCCTGCTAATTTATTTACATACTCACTTTTTCTGGAAATCACCATTCTAAAAACTGTTTTAGCTAGCAAGTAACCTCGCACATAATTTAACGAGCGCTTTTTCGCCCGCAAAATTTTGTCTAAATATAAATCCATTATATTCCGTCTTAAAACCAGGAGAGATACTTGTACATAAAATTACATAAATGAAACAAGAGAGCCGTTGTCATAACAGCTCTCTTGTTTGTAGAATTATTAACTATAATTCTTTCAGTTTTGCTTATTGTAGTTCATATAGAAAAACAACAATCCCGTTATAATCGCTATAGACATTACAGCATACTTAACAACCAAATATCCTGCCGATGAAGTCGAATAGTTATCAAGATAATATTGAATCCCAAAAGGTGTTAATATAATTAGCAAAGTAATAGCAATTGTAAACATCTTATTATTCATATATTTTTCTCCCCTTTATCTAACAATATAATAGCCCTCTTTATAATAATATTAAAAAAAATTAGCTACTCATCCGAAGCATTACTCTTTGTTTTATTTTTGCTCCTTTTGTTTTGCAAAAAAAAAATCTTTTCCGCCTTTTTTTTAGATACACCTTCATTTTTAGCAAATTCTTTTACAGCTTCCCTGAAAGTCATTTTATCACTCACTTCAACTGCTGTGCTAGCTACATCAATTACTTGAGTTTCTTCTAGCGAAAAGTTACTTGTAGCTGCTAAAGCCGAAATGTTAATGCTCCCTACCATAGCTAACACTAACATAATTGTAATGCACTTTCTAAATAATTTCATTATTATTTTCTCCCTATTAGTAATTTTTTTATATATTAATTATGTGAAATTATCCCTATAATTTCAATGCTTAAAACAATTTTATACACTTAGATTCTTTGCCTTCATTGAAAAAATTTTAGTATCTCAACCATCGGGATTATACTTGCCGTTATCCTCACCGCCACTGCGAATTCAACTGTGTTAACATGTTCAAATTCAATACAATAAATACTCATACTGCATCAAAATATAAATTAACTTTTGCTCTCTACTAATCTTAGAATAAAAACAAAAATAATAGGAATATAAAAGCCCAACAGCACAAAAACAGCAAGACGCCACCCAAAATTCAAAATTTCGAACACTTTACTTAAATAAACAATAAAAAAAATTGCTATTGCAAAGCATATGCGAATAAAATTTTCGTTTTTTGAAAACTTCATATTTACATATATTTTTTATTCACCAATACCTCTCTCCCATTTAAACAAAACGCGGTTTTGAAGGTTCTTCCAAATGAAACCTATCCAACGACTTCTATAAAGGACGTATTAATTGGCAAACACAAATAGTCCCAAAGAAGTCCTTTTTCAATAATTTTATGATTCTTATTCTCATTTTTCACGTTTTCTACATAATCACTAATTTCTAACATAAGCTTTTTCTTTATATAATTTTTGTGAATAATACAAGGTTCTTTGTCATTGAAAAATTCAATGCTTTTTTTAATAATTATAGTTTCATTTATCGGTAGTTGAAAAACAGTATAGCTTGCAAGTTCTTTGCCTAACTCATCTTTCAAAATATACCTTTGCATATGTGTGCCTCCTACATAAATAAAATTAACGCAAGTATAACAACCAAAAATCCTACATTGATAATCTTTATCATTGGCAAGTGTTTCCGTACCCATTCAGATAATGTAAATATATCTTTTCCTTTAAAAAGAATAAACATAACAATAATTAAGGGGATTATAAGTGCAAAATTATATAAAACTAGGTATAAAATGACTTTTATGCTTAATAAACCACTAAGTTCTCCTTGTTATTGTATTTTCTTTTTTAATTAGCAAAAGATAGCCCACAAGTATTATAAACGTAGCAATAATCAAAAACTCAATAATAATGGTTTTATTAGCTATATGACTTAAAGCTTCGTATTGTGATGGCTCAATTAACCCATTCAACATATGTTTTTGTATATACCTTAATTTCTTCATCTCAAAAAACAAATAAATAGAATTTAAAATGGTAAACGTTATTGCATATATTATAAGAAATCTATTTTGCTTTAAAAAAGCTAATAATTGTTTAATGATAATCACATCCTTTTGTTTAGCAATTAATCAAGTTCTTTCCAATTTTTCAGTGGATGGAGCGTTACTTTAAAATCTAGCGTTGGTAAATTTTTCCGTTTTTTGTTCTCTTCAATCGTAGCTTCAAAAATAAAACCACTTCAAAGTTTAGTAGCTTTACGGTGGTCTTTTACTTTTTTATAATCCTTTACATCTTCAATACTCTTTGCTTGAATACATCTATCAAACCGAATCTTCTATAGCCAACATTTAAAGTCCTACGGATGTATTTCTGCACTATTACAATCTATGTAATGTCAAAGTCCCAAGGATTGTGTTCTAAACAGGACTACCTAAAATTATATTTGGAAGTTCAAACTTCTCCATTCCTAGCTTTGAACATGAGTCACAGCGCAAATTTTCGATAGTTCTGATTTATTTGTTTTATTTTGTAATTTGCCCACCATTCAAAAAACAGTGGGCAAATTCATCTTAATGCTTGAAAAAAATCCTAGATTCATTAATTTATCAATATAAAAATAGCTTGTCTCAAAATGGCTAAAATCATTCATATTGATACCTAGGTGGTGTCTGATATACATCCGAAGATTTCCCAATCTAATTATTCTTGCATAGCTATTTCTTTTAACTCTTCAAATACTCCAAACACCTTTCCAATTGGAATATATACTCCTTTATCAGTTATTACCGCGTTGCTTTTTCTAATTAAAACATTATACTTTTGTAGTCGGATTTGAATACTTTCGCCTGCTCTCGTACCATTTGTCCAGTCAGGAATAAAGATATAAATTTGATTGCCTAATTCCTTCATTTGACTATCGATTATATCTTTATTATCTTTCAAATATTTTTCATGAGAGACATCTTGGTAATAATGCTCTATTCTTATCATATCTGCTTGAGTATAATCCGTGTAGATTTTTGTTAAATCTCTAACCAAAAAGAAGAACAATGCAATTGCTATTAAGCCTGCAATAACATAAGTATTGCTCTTTTTATTTTTGTACATATAAATAATACCCGTTAGTGCTGCAAAAAACATAATTAATCTAATTCCTACAAGCATAGTATTACTCCTTATTAAAAAACTATTCCTAGAATTCTGATTTAAATTTCAAATTCCCAACTTTATAATAATCAACTGCTTCTTTATACATAAAAGTAGCTGATGTATTCCTGTATTCATACGCTTTTTTATATAATGTGCTATAATTGGGACCTTGTTTCCATCCATTGTCAACCATATAATTTTTACCTACGCCCGCAATAGTTGATTCATATTTGAATTTTGAATGGTACCTTGCGGAAATTGCTTTATAATCATAACCATTTCCGTATCCCGGAATATACTTATATATTCCCGTGTATTTTAAATACCCCTCTTCATATAGTTTTACCTCAAGAAAGTCCTTATTTGTAGTAGAAATTGGCACACTATCTCCATAAAGTTTTAGTAATAATGTAACCGGAGCATATTTGTCAATTATTGAAGATACAAAATATATCGCACTAGAAGAAATAGCCTTTGACAAATATGCTTTTGTACCCGAACCTGAAGTTAACACTTTATACTTCGAAACTAACGGAGTTGGTGTTTTAAGAATTTCATCAGTATACTTAACTCCATTTATTGTATAGTATGAAGTATTATAATATGTCAAACTATCAGTTGCTACATTTCCATCTAAAGAAGCAATTACTCTATTTTTCAATATTAATTCATTGATAGCTTCTTTTTTCCCAAGTATTTCACTTTTGCTTACAATCTTACTTGGGCTATAAACTGTAAAAATTGTATCTGTGCCCGACAATTCTTCTTTTGACATGTTACTATATTTCTGTGCATTATCTCTCAGTTTTTCTGAAAGTTTATCGGATATACCATACGTTATTATAGCATTTTCCAATTCTTCATAATCTAATAAATCTATTTTGACTTCATACATTTCAATGTATTTATCTAGCGCTACTTTAACTGCTTTTTTTTCACTTTTATCGATTTCATAAATATCTTCATCAATCTTTTTTAGCCTAATTTTTTTTACTCCAAGAGCATCTTTTTTATCTTTGGTCGAAAATTCTCCATGTCCTTTATCTACAACTTCAATAATATCAGCTGTTTTTTCTTGTTTATTATCTTTTGCAAATGAAATATTCCCTAACATAATTATAAGCATAATAACACAAATAACTCCGCTTCTCAAATTAATCCTCAAAATATTTATACCTCCATTTTTTCATTACATTTTAGTGTTCTTGTATTGTTAAGTGTTTTCTCAATTACTCTTTCGGATTCCGGAATTCATCACACCAGTTGACGTGTCACAGGGACGGGGTTGGTGTCACACTCCTTTATAATTCCTTCAAATTTCATATCTCCTTTTTTCAAACTTTTCCTCCCTCTTGTTTTTTTGGTGAAAAAGTACTACATACATTTAATGCCTATATTTCTCACTCTTGAATAACAACACAAATGAGTGCTGCTTTAGTATATTAAGTAACCGATTATTATTTTGTGCACAAATAACAAATCAATTATTAATACCAGATTAAACTGTTTTTTAGCTTATTCAATT
>DFYO01000071.1 GCA_002381865.1 Clostridiales bacterium UBA4080
GACATTTTCAAAAATGGTTGACATATCTATTTCTTTATTTTTTCTTTGGAATAGAGATTATTTGTATTTTAAAGTAGTTGTTTTAGATTATATACATAAAAAGTCTAAAATGCCTTGTGCCATATAGAAAAAATGCGGATTTGATGCTATTGTAAATAAACCATTACTATGCTATAATATCCAACAGAAAATTGAAGAAGCAGGGAGGCAAATTACGTGCCAGAGATTAGCAAAAAAAATATTAGAAATTTTTGTATTATTGCCCATATTGACCATGGGAAATCAACCTTGGCAGACCGTATTATTCAAAAAACGGGATTGCTGACTGAAAGGGAAATGCAAGCACAGGTGCTTGATAATATGGACCTTGAACGTGAAAGAGGAATTACAATTAAAGCACAGGCAGTACGATTAGTTTACAAAGCAAATAATTCAGAGGAATACATTTTTAACTTAATAGATACACCGGGGCATGTAGATTTTAATTATGAGG
Source organism: Clostridiales bacterium UBA4080 (assembly GCA_002381865.1). GTDB lineage: Bacteria > Bacillota > Clostridia > Lachnospirales > Vallitaleaceae > UBA4080. The sequence continues at coordinate 494 of DFYO01000071.1, forward strand.
TTTCGAGGTCTCTGGCAGCATGTGAAGGAGCAATTTTAGTAGTTGATGCAGCACAGGGAATTGAAGCTCAGACACTTGCTAATGTTTACTTAGCACTTGAGCATAACCTTGAGATTTTGACAGTTATTAACAAAATTGACCTTCCAAGCGCTGACCCTGAAAGAGTAATACATGAAATAGAAGATGTTATTGGAATAGAAGCACATAATGCGCCAAAAATTTCCGCTAAAGACGGAGTGAATATTGAAGAGGTATTAGAAAGAATAGTAACTGATATACCTGCACCAAGTGGTGACGAGAAGGCTCCGTTAAAGGCTTTGATTTTTGATTCTAAATATGACTCATATAAAGGTGTTATTGTATTTTGTAGGATAAAGGAAGGGACTGTTAAAAAAGGAACAGAAATAAAAATGATGCAGACAGGGAAAACCTTTGAGGTTGTAGAGGTTGGCTCTTTTGGTGCAGGACAGTTTATTCCTTGTGAAGAATTAAGTGCAGGACATGTTGGTTATATTACAGCAAGCATCAAAAATTTAAGAGATACACAGGTGGGGGATACGATTACTGACCTAAACAATCCAACAACACAAGCGTTACCTGGATATAAAAAGGTTAATCCAATGGTATACTGCGGAATGTATCCAGCCGATGGAGCAAAATACCAGGATTTAAGAGAAGGTCTAGAGAAGCTTCAGCTTAATGATGCCTCGCTGGTTTTTGAACCTGAGACCTCAGTTGCACTTGGATTTGGATTTAGATGTGGATTTTTGGGACTGTTACATTTAGAAATAATTCAAGAAAGATTAGAACGTGAATATAATCTTGATATTGTTACAACAGCACCTAGTGTTATATATAAAGTTAACAAAACCGACGGGCAGACAATTGATTTATCAAATCCTACAAATTTACCTGATCCTTCAGAAATAAGATCTATGGAAGAGCCTATTGTTAAAGCTGAAATAATGGTACCTTCTGAATATATAGGGCAAATAATGGATTTGTGTCAGGATCGACGTGGAGAGTACCTGGGAATGCATTATATAGATGCTTCCAGAGCTCAGCTTAGCTATGAGCTACCCTTAAATGAAATAATTTATGATTTCTTTGATGCTCTTAAATCACGAACAAGAGGTTATGCTTCTTTTGATTACGAGATGAAGGGCTATAAAGAGTCTAATCTTGTAAAGCTTGATATTTTAATAAACAAAGAAAATGTTGATGCACTTTCATTTATTGTACATACTGAAAAGTCATACGAAAGAGGTAAAAAAATAGTTGAAAAGCTAAAAACAGAAATACCAAGACATTTATTTGAAATACCTATACAGGCTGCAATAGGGAACAAGGTAATTGCAAGGGAAACGGTAAAAGCAATGAGGAAGGACGTACTTGCAAAATGCTATGGAGGAGATATTTCCAGAAAAAGAAAGCTTCTTGAAAAGCAAAAAGAAGGTAAAAAAAGAATGAGACAGGTAGGGAATGTTGAAGTTCCGCAAAAAGCATTTATGAGCGTACTAAAACTAGATGAATAAAGAATAAGGCTATGCATTGAGCATAGCCATTATTCTAAAAAAATTTGTTTTGAGATTGTAGAGCAGAGAACTTTATTTTCAATTTGAAAAAATGAATTTTTGTAAAGGGATAGGATGGATAAAATCTTATAATGGAGAAAAATTATGAAAGCAGTAAGCCTATACATTCATATACCTTTTTGCAATAGTAAATGCAGTTATTGTGATTTTTTGTCTTTTTCTGATATTAACAATCAGGAAAAGGAGTATATTAATGCAGTTATAAATGAACTTTCATTATATAAGGTATTAATGAAAGACAGAATACTTGTAACAATATTTATAGGAGGAGGAACTCCCAGCAGTATTTCATCAAAGCTGATAGAGAAAGTGTTAAAATATGTTTTTATGAACTTCAATATTCAGGATAATGCGGAAATAACAATTGAAGCAAATCCTGAGAGCATAACGGCTGAAAAGGCTAGAAAATATCTTGCTGCAGGCATTAACAGAATCAGCATGGGGGTTCAGTCTTTTGATGAAAAGGAGCTAAAGCTTTTAGGAAGAATTCATAGAGCTGAGGATGCAATAAATGCATTTTATATACTTAGAGAAGCAGGCTTTTCTAATATTAATATTGATCTTATGTTTGGTCTTCCCAATCAAAATATTAATACATATTATAAGACACTAGAAAAAGCGATGGAATTAGAACCAGAGCATATTTCAGCTTATGGCTTGATAATAGAGCCTAACACACCATTTTATGAAAAGTATGGAAATGATGCAGACGAAGTATTTGATGAGGATATTGAAAGAGAAATGTATAACCTTACAAAATCTGTTTTAAGGACAAAAGAATTCTATCAATATGAAATATCAAATTATTCAAAAATCGGGTATGAATGCAGACATAACAAAGTATACTGGACATTAGGAGAATATTTTGGCGTTGGGCTTGGTGCAGCTTCCTTTAATTCTATTAGTGATAAATTGCTTAGATATGAAAACGTTAATAGCTTTAAGAAATATCTTGAAATATTTTCAGAATTAAGGCTTAATGAGAATAACAATATAAATCAAATAAGAATAGAAACAATAGAAATACTTTCAAATAGCTGGAAGAACAAAACAGAAGCCACAGTCTACAGCAGAATGGAAGAATATATGTTTTTAGGAATGAGATTAATAAATGGAATAGACAAAAACGAATTTGAAAAAACATTCAATATAAAAATTGAAAAAGTTTATAAAGAGGCTCTTATTAAGCTGAAAAATAAAAACCTTATTATAGAAGAGGAGAACAGGATATTTTTAACTGAAAAAGGAATTGATGTTAGTAATTATGTGCTAAGTGAATTTATAGGTATAGAAAAATAATAAATTTTAAATCAATATTAAGGATGTGATTTTTATGATTTTGTTGAAAGCAAATGAAGGGATTAAAAAAGTATTTCATAAAATGATCAATACAATGGGTGAAAATGTTAAGTGGCTGGATGTATTTGTTATTAATAATAACGATATTATTCTTCCGGGAAAAGGGAAATCCATGTTTTTTAATTTTGATAGCAGACTATGCAGGAGCAATATTGTTGATGTGCCTATAAAAATAGAAGAGGCAGAGGAGATAAAGCAAGAGCCGTTATTAGAGAATACCTTAAATATGATATTATATGTTTTTGGGAAATGGGGAAAAATAAAGGGTCTTAGGGTTGAAACTCAGTTTGAACAATTAAATCGACAAATAAATTATATTTTTTCGGAAATAGATATAGAAGCTTACCTGACAATTGATAATTTTAGGTTTTATCAGGGGGGCATTCAAATAACTTATGAAGACGTAGTTCAAATAGTATTAGATTATATTAACTCCTCAAAGGAAGAGCAGGAGGAAGAGCTTAATGAAGAAAATAGTAAGGATGAGGAAAAACTGAAAAAAGAACAGGGTGAAGATAAGAATAAAGAGGATAAGATTGGTCTCTGGCATAATATTAAATGGATAAGCAATAAATTGAAATTTGTTGAAGAAGAGTTGACCGATGAAGAAAAATCAACGGAAAGAATTGGACATAATTTTTACAGAGTTCCTTATAAATGTCCGCTATGTAAGGAAAAATTATATATGGCGGTGTATCCTTCGGGAAAGGAATTTAAAATAGAAACGGACCAAGAGCCGGTTTATATTGTCAGAGCCTATACCTGTAACAGCTGCAATGTATTTTATACTCCAATGCCACATATGATGCTTGTTGAGGGTGAGGTTTTTGAACTAAGTTTTGAGGACGATAGAAAAGCTTACGAAGATTATCGTGAACTATTAGGAAGAAGAGCAGAAAGAATATCTAGCTATAATTTTAATGAGTACGAATCGGACTATCTTCAAAAAAATCATGGAAAAACTGAGCCATTTTTTCATTCCATAAATAGAAAAGAAGCTGTTGCAGAAAAGGATAATATTGAAAATGAGGATATTTATAATGAGGTAAAAAAGGAGATAAAAGAGAACAAGGATGAAGAATGCTTACCTGCTTATTCAACCTTAAATCAAGCTCATAACAAATCAGATAATAAATCTGAAAAACAAAACAAGAGTGAAAGCTTTCAGGATATAAAATACAAGGAGAAAATTAAAAGCAATACTAGTGCTGAGACTAGTACTAATGAAGTGTCAGATGGAAAGCCAAAGGTAATAGAGCATCAATTAAAAGAAGATTCCTTAGAGCGTCAAAAGGATAGGAGTTATGCAAATGTGCAAATAAATAAAGCTGATAGCATTACTCAAAGAAAAAAGGATGCTATTTTAAAGTCAGACTATATAGAGGATAAAAATAAAGAGCAGGGTAAATCTGAAAATAAAAAAACAACAGATATTTCAAACGAAATACAATATGAGAAAATAAAAGACTCAAAAGCTGAGCAGGAAAAAGAAAATCATGGAATTTCAAATAAAATAAAAAACTCACCAAAATCTAATAAGCTAGAAAATCTTGCAGAGCAACTAAAAGAAGGAGATGAGGAATTATTTGCTAATAATATTAATAAGCTAGACCTAGATAATATGCAAGAGTTAAAACAGATAATTATTGATTATAAGGATATTACGCCAACAACAAAAAACAAGCAATTAAAAATTATTGATGAAAAAATATATCAATTGAAAAAGAAAAAGCTTCTTGAGAAGGCGGATATATATAAGGGAAAAAGCTATGCAGAGATACAAAGATTTATTGAACAAGCTGAAGGTGAAGAGCTTAGAGATGAGGATAAAGTACCTTTTTTAGAATCCTTGAGAAAAATGCTGGCTCTAAAGGCAGATATTGAACTGAAAAATTTAATGCTAAATATTCCTGAAAATATCAGTAAAAAGCAATATGAGCAATATCTTGAAAGGATGGAGCAATACAAGGGTGTAGACAAATCGTATTTTAAAAAATATTTAGAAGATAAAAGAGATCAGGCTGAAAAAAGAGAAATTACTGCTTTTATTAAAAGAGCAAATGCAAAAGATAGAAAATCATGGTTTATGCTTTTAAACAGTATAAAAGAGCAAGGCTATTTAGAAAAAAACCTAAAGCCTTTTGCAGAAAAAATAAAAGAAAAAATAATTGAGATGGATAAAATGAGCCTTGATGAAATCTGCCCCGATCCGGCAGAGCTGAGCTTTGCAGAGGGGATAAGTATTTATGAAAAAATATCACAATCTGATTATTTGCCTGAGCTAAAAATAGATTTATTGGCAAGAATAGAAAAACGCTTAAAAAAAATTAAGTTAGATGAATATGAGCTGCTAGTGAATAAATTGGAAAAGGATATGAGTAAGTCAGAAAAAAACAGTACCAGAATACACTATTATAATGTGAGAAGTAAGCCGAAAGCAGATGAAAATCAAGAAGAGGCTATTATTCAAAATGCATTAAAGCTATTAGCATCAGATTTGGGGGAATATGAATATCCTATTATGATATTAGATAGTTCAAAGCAAGAGGATGGAAGCTCGGGATTTTTAATTACAGAGGATAATTTGTTTTATAGCAGTCTATTTGGACCTGGAAAAATAGATATAAGAGAAATAAATGAAATTTCACTAGGAACCGGAGTATTTCAAAAGGGAATATATGCGAATAAGGAGGATGGAACAAAAACAAAAATTTCCAGCTTAATTGAATTAAGCAAGCCGGCCCAATTTGTTAAAACCTTAAACAGCTTTGTAGAGTATTTGAAGGAGAAACCTGAATCTAGAGAGGTTTCTTATCTCTCAAAGGAAAAGCATGATATCAAATGCTGCTTGAGATGCGGAAATAGATACTCAGAGGGAGATGTATGTCCAAAATGCGGAGAGAAGTCCAACAAATAAATGGTTAAGACTCATATTGCCTTCTAATATTTCTCATACTTATTTCCAAGACTCAATGAATGAGAAGCTTCAATAGAATTTTACGCATCAAAATCCCCTTAGTTATTATCAAAGTAACTTCCCGTATGCTGAAAAACGGTAACTGAACCAATAACTAGAATAAAAAAATACCATTTTCTATTGACAAATATAATGGAAAGTGGTATTTTTATCTTAGGAATTAGCACTCGATGCGAATGAGTGCTAACAAGGAAAGAAACAAGGAGGTGGTTTTAGTGGAACTAAACGAGCGAAAAATGAAAATTTTACAAGCAATTATTTCAAGCTATCTTGAAACAGCTGAACCAGTTGGCTCTAGAACCATTTCTAAAAATTATGACTTGGGTTTAAGTCCCGCAACAATAAGGAATGAAATGTCGGATTTGGAGGAACTTGGATTTATTCTACAGCCGCATACATCAGCAGGAAGAATACCTTCTGATAAAGGGTATAGATTATATGTAGATATACTTCTTAATAACCAAAAGGTTCAAGAAAAGAAGATTGCCTTGCTAGAAGGTATTTCAGATAAAGCAGACCGAATTGAAAATCTATTGCAGGACGTTGCTAAAATGCTTGCGCAGGAAACACATTATGCAACAATTGTTTCTTCGCCCCAGTATAAAAATAGTAAGATTAAAAATATTCAGCTAATTACTTTAGAGGATAAGAAAGTTCTTGCAGTAATAGTAACAGATGGAAATGCTGTTAAAAACTATATTATTGATATTCAAGAAAATATTGAACAAAATATATTAAATCGTCTGACATATATCTTGAATGAGCATTTATACGGTCTTACACTTGAACAGATTAATTTGCCTTTAATACAAAGCATACAGAAATATGCTGAAACAGGCGCAGATGTTATTTACAAGGTAATGGAGGCAGTGTCAGAAACCATTCAGACAATTGATGATACAGATATATATGTATCTGGAGCCACTAATATTATGAAGCTTCCTGAATTTAGCAATGTAAGCAAGGCTATGGAATTTATCGACAAATTTGAAGAAAAAAATGCGTTAAAGGGTCTTTTAAATAGCATGATGGAAAATGACGGGGAGGATAAGGACCAGGGTGGCATAAAAATAAAAATCGGCGATGAAATAGATGTTGAGGAAATGAAGGATTGCAGTATTATTACAACCTCATATTGTATTGGAGGGGAAAGAATTGGTGCCATTGGTATAATAGGTCCCAAAAGAATGGATTATCAAAAAACGATTTTAGCCTTAAAGGATATTATTAATAATATGGAACAAAAAATGCTTTCAAATATTGAGATAGATGAAAAATTTGATGGATGATAGGAAGGTGAAAGAATATGACCTCAAAGAGTAAAGAGGAAGCAAGAGAAAAAGAAATCAAAAAGGAATTAGATAAGGCAAAAAAAACAGAATATGAAAAAGAGGATATACTAATGGAACAAGCTGTAAATCAGGTGGCTGAAGAAATAACTGAGGCTATGGAAAAGGAAGAGAATGTCGAAGCAGTAGCTAAGGAGCAAGATGAAATAGCAGTAATTAAGGAAAAGGCTGAAAAGAAAGAAGCCGAAGCCAAGGATTATCTAGATAAGCTACAGAGAACTATGGCAGAATTTGATAATTTTAGAAAAAGAACAAGCAAAGAAAAAAGCCAGATGTATGAAAACGGAGCTATGGAGGTTGCAGAAAAGCTTTTAGCAGTAATCGATAATTTTGAAAGAGCTTTAATGACAATAAAGGAACAAGAAAAGGACGCATTTGCGCAAGGGATTGAAATGATATATAAGCAGCTGCTTTCAACGCTCACTGATTTAGGAGTTACAGAAATTCAAGCGGAGAATCAAGAGTTTGACCCTAATTTTCATCATGCGGTATCGCATGAAGAAAATGAAGAGTATGGGGACAATCAAGTAATAGAGGTTCTGCAAAAAGGCTATATGTTTAAGGAAAGAGTTTTGAGATTTGCAATGGTAAGAGTAGCAAACTAATTAAATCAGATAAATATAAGATATTTTAGGAGGAATAGAAAATGGGAAAAATTATTGGAATTG
>DFYO01000020.1 GCA_002381865.1 Clostridiales bacterium UBA4080
ACCTTGCTATGGTAATGTGTAAAAGTATCTTTCCTATGAAACAAAAAAGGCACTGCGTGCCAAAGATGCGCACCTCGCGGATAAGAAGGTATTGCTTCGCAAACCGCTCGGGCGCGTAGTGTCTGACTTGTCAGACACTTTGTTCTATAATAGAAAAGTTTGTCTTGCTTGAAAGAAAGCAAACTTTCCTATAAAACAAGAAACGCGTTCACCGAACGCTATTCTTGTTTTATAGAGTTTTTTTACAATTAAATAAACATAGATAAACTATTAGATGCTTTTGCGTGATAATAGCATGAATTAAAAGATGTTTACCAAAAACCCCTTAAATGTTATAATAATGAGAGTAATGTTAGAAATTGGGACAGTTTTTAAATGGCGGTTAAAGCGAGGCGAAATATGAAGAAAAAAAATAGTAAGCGATTATATAGCAGAATTGAGGGGTATTTTGGCTGGCCAGTGATATACTTAGCTTTGATTTCTATAATGGCAGTAGCAGGGGTAGTATACAACAAAACCTTAGGCATGGGTTTTGCCGGAATACTTACAATTGGAGTTGTAATAACAGCATATTTGCTCTTATGGACAAGGAAAAAGGTAATAAAAGAAATTATCAGCTTTAGTATGAACTTAGACAGTGCTCAAAAAGAGCTGCTGATGGAGTTTCAAGTTCCATATATTTTGCTTGACAGTGCAGGAAAAATCAAGTGGTACAATACAGAGTTTGAAAAGCTTTTTACTGGAATAAGGTTGTCTAATGTCAAGCTTGCTAATATTTTACCGGGAACTAACTCAGTTATATTTCCTTTGGAAAACAAAAGGCACGAAAAAAACATTATTCATGAAAGCAAGAATTACAGAGTTGTATTTAACCCTGTTGCCTTTGATGAAACGGCGGATGATGAATTTATTGAAGGGAAAAAATCAGACACTCTGTATGCAACTTACTTTTTTGATATTACCAAGGAAACAGAGCTATCTAAGAAAAATACTGAGCAAATGGCAGTGTTTTGCTTAGTTTATATTGATAATTTTGATGATGTTATACATGGAATAGAGGACGTAAGAAGACCGCTTTTGATTGCGTTGATAGACAGAAGCATTAATAAATTTACTAAGGATATCGATGGCGTAGTAAGAAAATTTGAGAAGGACAAGTATCTAATTGTTTTTCAGCACAAACATATCGATGCACTTATGGAGAGTAAGTTTCCAATATTAGATTCTATAAGGGAAATAAGCATAGGAAATGAGTTTCCAGTAACACTAAGCATGGGAGTCGGAGATAGTAGCGGCTCTTATGAAAAAAAGCTCGAATATGCAAAAATAGCCATGGACCTTGCTCTTGGAAGAGGAGGAGACCAGGCGGTAGTTAAGAATGATGAAAATTTATCCTTTTACGGTGGTTCAGCGAGAGCTATTGAAAAAAATACAAGAGTCAAGGCAAGAATAAAAGCGCATGCATTCAGAGAGCTTATCGATGAAGCAGATAGAATATTGATTATGGGACACAAGCTTGGAGATATGGATTCATTAGGAGCATCAATAGGGATTGTTGCGTGTGCAAAGCATTTTGGAAAGCCCGCACATATAATAATGAATAAAGTTACTACTGCAATTGCTTCTGTATATGATCGAATTATCGAGGACAAAGATTATCCTACAGATTTATTTTTGAATAATCAGCAGGCAAATGCATTTGCAGGAGAAAACACGCTATTAGTAATAGTTGATGTAAATAGACCAAGCTATACAGAATACCCAGAAATAATTAGAAATATTAAGAAAATTGTTGTATTTGATCACCACAGAGTAACAGCAGATTCTATTGATTTTGCTGTGCTAAGCTATGTTGAGCCTTATGCATCATCAACCTGTGAAATGGTTACAGAAATAATTCAATATGTTTCAGAAAAGGTTAAGCTAAAGCCAGTAGAGGCAGATGCTCTATTTGCGGGAATTACAGTGGATACTAAAAGCTTTGTTACAAAAACAGGAGTCAAGACCTTTGAGGCAGCTGCATTTCTAAGAAGAAATGGCGCTGATGCAATAAGAGTTAGCAAGTTCTTTAAGAACGATATGGAATCGTATAAAGCTAAGGCGGCTGCAGTAAAAGATGCAGAAATATACAAAGATAATATTGCTATATCAGTTTGCCCTTCGGAAATAAAGAATTCTACCTTGGTAGGGGCACAGTCGGCTGATGAATTGCTTAATATTGCAGGGATAAGAGCTTCCTTTGTTTTAACAGAGGCAGAGGGCATAGTTTATATTAGTGCACGGTCAGTAGATGAGATAAATGTTCAACTGATAATGGAAAAAATTGGCGGTGGAGGACATGTTAGCGTAGCTGGAGCACAATTAGAAGGCTATACAATTGAAAATGCCATGATTTTATTAAAACAGACAATAGATGATTATTTTGCGAAAGGGGATAAATAATGAAGGTTATTTTATTAGAAGATGTTAAAAAACTAGGTAAAAAGGGTGATATTGTAGATGTAAGTGATGGCTATGCAAGGAATTTCTTGTTTGTAAAAAAACTTGGAGCAGAAGCAACAAGCAAGACGCTTAATGAAGCAAAGCTTCAGCAGGCATCAGATCAAAGAAAAGAAAAAGAAATATATGATGAGGCGGTTGCGCTAGGAGATAAAATTAAAGCAGCACCAATTACAATAAAGCTAAAAGCAGGTGAGGGCGGAAGAATTTTTGGCTCTGTTTCTACAAAAGAGATTACGCTTGCAGTTAAGGAGCAGCTTTCACTTGAAATTGAAAAGAAAAAGATGGTTTTAAAGGAACCTATTAAAGCATTAGGAACATATAATATACCGGTTAAGCTTCATCCAAAAGTAACAACAGAGCTTACAGTAAAGGTAATTGAGGAGTAGTGAGTGAATGTGGAAGAATCAATAAAGCGGATACCGCCTCATAGTCTTGAAGCAGAGCAATCTGTAATAGGTTCCATGATTATGGATAGAGAAGCAATAGGAATTGCACTTGAAAATGTTGATGAGGAGGATTTTTACCAGCCTGACCTCAAAACTATATTTGAAAGTATTGTATATTTATATCAGCACAACCAGCCGGTGGATCTTGTAACATTGAAAACAAGGTTAAATGATCTGGGTCAGCTTGATATGGTTGGAGGTATAGAATATATTTCAAAGCTCGCTATTTCAGTGCCTACCTCTGCGCATGTTGAACAGTACGCTAAAATTGTAAAAGAAAAGTCTATTCTAAGAAAGCTGATTAAATCAGGGCAAGAAATAATTGCCGATGGCTTTGATGGCAAGGAAAAGCTTGAGACAATTTTAAATAGTGCAGAGGAAAGAATTTTTAATATTATACAAGGCAGAAAGACCGGTGAATTTACCAATATTAGCAAAATTATATCGGATTCGCTAGATATGATTAGCGAAGCATATCTAAATAAAGGGCAGGTAACTGGAATTCCCACAGGATTTCCAGATTTAGATCATAAAACAGCAGGATTGCAGCCATCTGATCTGGTTTTGATAGCGGCAAGGCCTTCCATGGGAAAAACTGCATTTGCAATAAATGTTGCTCAGCATGCTGCAGTTAAGGAAAACAAATCGGTAGCGATATTCAGCCTTGAAATGTCAAAGGAGCAGCTTGCAAGACGTATGCTCTGTACACAGGGACTAGTAGATGCACAAAAGGTTAGAATAGGTGATTTAACTGAAGAGGAATGGCTAAGCTTAATTGATGCATCAACAGTGGTTGGGCAATCACCTATTTATATTGATGATACACCAGGGCTCTCAGTAAATGAAATAAGAGCTAAATGCAGAAAGCTAAAGCTAGAAAAGGGACTTGACCTTATTTTGATTGATTACCTTCAATTAATGAGCGGCAATGGCAAAAAGGATTCAAGACAACAAGAAATATCTGAGATTTCAAGAGGCTTAAAGGGATTGGCAAGAGAAATGAATGCGCCAGTAATAGCCTTATCTCAATTAAGTCGTGCGTGTGAAACCAGAACTGATCATAGGCCGATTTTATCGGATTTAAGAGAATCAGGAGCAATTGAGCAAGATGCTGATATTGTAATGTTCTTATATAGAGATGAATATTACCATGAAGATTCAGAAGCAAAAAATCAAGCAGAACTGATTATTGCAAAACAAAGAAATGGACAAACGGGTACCGTTCATCTTGCTTGGCTGGGCTCATATACTAAGTTTGCCAGTCTTTCACATAGCAATAGTGACCAGGGGCATTAAAAAATCCTATGATTTTAACAAATTAAAGGAATTCACTATTTATAATATAGGGGTAATTGGTTCCCAAAGCAGTGATTTTTTAACTGGATGCTCTCAGGCAAGTTAAAAGTGAAATTGTATTATGAGCTTTTAGAAAATACTGAAGAAGAGTATTCTATGACATCAGAATAAATGGTAAAGCCTTCCAATATTGGAAGGCTTTGTTTGTATAATAATATAAAATAAAGCAGTAAAGCATAAGTTTGGAATTTAGTATTTACATATTATACAAAATAAAATATAATATTTTCACATAAAGCGCAATCAGGGGAGGGGGCCGTATAATATTGTATGCTAAAACTTAGTATTTGTATTTGTGATACAGACAAAGAATATTTAAAGGCATTAGGCAGATATTTATTAGCTGTAAAGCAATATCAATTCTCAATTAATCTTTTTGAAAAAAAAGAGAATCTCAATCAATTTCTTGAAGAAAATTCCACAGACATATTATTGTTATCAGAACAGCTTTACAATGAAGAAACAAATTATAAAAAAACAGAAATAACTATTATTCTAATTGAAGGTTTAATATCAAATACCTGCATTAATCGTCCGTGGGTTGAAAAATATATTAAACCAGAAAAAATAGTTGAAAAAATAATCAGGCTATATTCAGGAGCTAGTAATAAGGAAATTCCAACCTTAGATGATAATAAAAAAGCATTAATCATTGGAATTTTCTCGCCATCTGGAGGCTGTGGAAAAACAACATTAAGCTTAAAAATATGTGAGCTGCTGTCAAAAACAGAAAAAAAGGTTTTGTTTTTAAGCTTAGAGGGGATACCTTCCTATAAAAATCAATTAAATATTTTAGGAGACAAAAGCATTACGGATTTATTCTACTTTATTAATTTAGGGGCCGAAAATATATTAATGAGGGTAGAGGGGGTTATTACTTATAACGAAGAAAAAAACTTGTGGTATTTACCTCCACCACTAGATGCTAGGGATATGGAAAGCATTAGGGAAGAAGAATGGGAAAGGTTGATAGAGATAATAGCAGCCTCAGGAGGGTTTAAGTATATCGTTATTGATTTTACGAGTGAGGTGTCAGAAAGGAATCTTAGAATGCTTGAAAAATGCAATAAAAAGCTTTTCATCAGAGCGAAAGGAGGTATGGGCTTGGAAAAAATGGATATTTTTTTAGAGCAGACACAGCAAAAAAACTTTTTTGTTTGGGAAAATGATTTTGACAAGAGGGTTAAAGGGTTTATCAATGAGATTAAGAGCTGTTAATTCAAGGACTTATGTGGTTATTGGATTTTCTACAGGAACATAAGCTTAAAAGGTTAAATGCGGAATTTAAAAAGCAGGAGGACTTATCTTAGAGGGGGAATTATATGGATATAAAGATTAAGGAGGAGATAGTGTTTTTAATAAGGGAAAGACTTGATTTGTCAAGAGAGTTAACAGATACAGAAATTAAGGATTTAATTGACGAGGTAATATTAAGTAAATCAAGAACTGAGTATTTCAGCATAAAGGAAAAGGCAGAGCTCGCTCAGGAAATATTTAATTCGCTTAGAAGGCTTGATGCTATTCAGCCATTAATTGAGGATGATTCAGTAACAGAAATCATGGTTAATGGGAGTGAGAATATTTTTGTTGAAAGAGCCGGAGAAATAATTGAAACTGATATACGTTTTTTGGAAGTTACTAAGCTTGAGGATGTGATTCAGAATATAGTGTCCAAGATGAACAGGGTAGCTAATGAAGCTTCACCAATCTGTGATGCAAGATTGGAAAATGGTTCAAGAATAAATGTGGTTTTACCACCAATTGCAATTAATGGACCTATTTTGACAATAAGAAAGTTTTCAAAAGAAATGGTATATATGGAGCAATTAATTGAATGGGAGGCAATCACATCACAGGCAGCAAATTTTTTAAAAGGAATGATAGCTGCAAAATACAATATTTTTATAAGTGGCGGGACGGGTTCAGGGAAAACTACACTTCTCAATATATTGACTAATTATATACCTAAAAAAGAACGAATAATTACAATTGAGGATTCAGCAGAGCTAAATATTAAAAGTGTCAAAAACTTAGTCAGGCTGGAAACAAGAAATCCCAATATTGAAGGTAAAGGGGAGATTGGAATAGCAGCCTTAATAAGAACAGCCCTGAGAATGAGGCCGGACAGAATAGTTGTTGGAGAGGTCAGAGGGGGGGAGGCGCTTGATATGCTGCAAGCAATGAATACAGGACATGATGGTTCTTTGAGTACTGGACATGCAAATTCAGTAAAGGATATGATTGCAAGACTAGAAACTATGGTATTATCAAGAGCTAATTTTCCATTAGAGGCCATAAGGCAGCAGATTGCATCATCTATTGATATTATGATTCATCTTGGAAGAATGAGGGATAATAGCAGAAAGGTTTTAGAAATTTCAGAGATAAGCGGTTATGCTGACAACGAAATAGTAATTAATCCACTTTATATATTTAGAGAAAAAATGCAGATTAAAGGGGAAAAGGTTATTGGAAAGCTTGAAAAAACAGATAATAAAATGAAAAACGTGGACAAATTCATTGCAGCGGGATTGGAGAGGGAGGATGGATTATTGTAAATATTCATTTAATAATAAAGAGATAATTAAATACAGCTTAATAGGAATGATTTGTGCAGCAGGATTAACAATTCTATTTTATGGAAGTCTTTTGGCTGGGATAGTCCTTAGTCCGCTTGGATTATTTTATTTACCAGTAAAAAAAGAGGAGCTGATTAAAAAAAGGAAGGCTCGTTTGAAAAGTCAGTTTAAAGAAGGCTTATATGCACTTTCGTCATCAATTAGCGTTGGGAAATCGGTGGAATCCGCATTTGAAGAAGCGCTTAAGGATTTAAAAATAATATATTACGAGGAAGATGCTTATATTTTGAAGGAGTTTAAGGCTATTGTTAAAAAAATAAATACAAATCAGTCTATAGAAGCGGCTTTGCTGGATTTTGCAATGAGAGCAGAGGACGAGGATATTACAAATTTTACTAATGTTTTTATTACAGCCAAAAGAAGTGGGGGGAATCTGGTAGAAATTATGGGATATACCATTAGAACGATTAATGAAAAAATGGAAATACTTGATAATATTAATATTATGATAAGTGGTAAAAAATATGAGCAAAAAATACTTTCTATGCTTCTTCCGGGCATGATTTTATATCTTAGATGCTTTTCGGGCAGCTACACAACAATGCTTTATAAAACTAATGGTGGAAGAATTGCGATGACAATAGCCCTTGTCTTTTATATTACTAGTTATATTATGGGCAAAAAAATTGTTGAAATAGAGGTGTAATATGGCAGGGGCAATAATATTTGCGATAATAATTACTATAATTGCAGGGTTTTATATAAGAGCATATTCAAAATATTGGAAGGAGGCAAAGCTATATTCAAAGGAGAAGCTATTACAAAGAATTATTGCAGCTGTAGGATTATATCTAATTGAAATTATATTTAAAGATAAAAAGCTCCAAGAGGTACCTGAAATCTTGCAATTATATGGAAAAATGGAATACGCAAAAAAATTGCGAGGGTTTCATGCAGAGAGAATAGGGCTGGTATTTGCAGTAATTACAGGGTTTTTATTATTTGCAATGGTAATGAGCATCAAGGCTGCTTTATCAGTTCCAGTGGAGAGCGTAGAAAAAAATGAATTTGGGAAAGGCGATAAATTATATAGGTATTATTACGAAGCTGAAATCGAAAAGGAGAAGGCTAGGGAGGAGTATTTTGTTATTAAGATACCTGAAAGTGCTCCCAATCAAGAACAAAAAAAGGAACAAATTAGCAAACTAAAAGAGGATTTGCCTAAAATAATTCTAAAGGAAAATGAGAGGATGGATTATGTATATAAACCATTAAACCTTCCTAGAAGGCTTTCAGAGGATATTGAAATTAAGTGGGAAAGCAGCAATGAAAAAATACTCAATAATAACGGACAGATTAGGTATAACAATCTAAAGGAAGAAGGAGAGGAGGTGGCATTAAATGCTGAAATAAGCTTTTATGGAGAGATATTAAAGGTTAAATATATACTTAAGCTTTATAAAAAACCTAAAGATAGGGAGGAGCAGGGAGAGTATATTAAAAAAGAGCTGGAAAGAGAGCTTTCATGGTCAAACTTAAAAGAGGAAGACAATATTAAGGTTTTACTGCCAAAGAGGGTATCAGATTACGAGGCTGAGATTAATTGGTTTTCGGCATCAAAGCAGACAAATGCGGTCTCAATAATTGCAGCAGGCTTTTTGGTGGGATTAGCACTTTATTTTTTAAAGCAGGTGGAGCTGCGAAATAAGGTAGAGGAAAGACAGGAGGAGCTGCTTAGAGAGTTTCCGGGTTTTGTAAATAAAATGGCGCTCTTAATGAATGCTGGAATGACGTTTTCACGTGCGTGGGAAAAGATAGCGGCAGATTATATGGTTATAAAAGAAAAAAGCAAACGTAAAAGTATTTTATATGAGGAAGTAATAAAAACTTTAGAGGATAGAAAAAAAGGTGTTTCTGAAATTCTTGCCTATGAGGCTTTTGGACAGAGATGCAAGGTGCCAGAAATATTAAGATTCACAGCTATAACTTTGCAGAATATAAAAAAAGGAAGCGCACTGCTGATTGAAGCAATTTCACAGCAATCAAAGGAAGCTTGGGCACTAAGAGAAGATTTAGCAAGAAAGAAGGGAGAGAAAGCAGGTACAAAGCTAGTGCTTCCTATGGGAATTATGTTAATTGGAATACTGGTTATTGTAATTGCACCTGCAATTTTATCAATGAAAATATAATTTAGGGGAGGAAGGAAAATGCTTGAATTAATAAAAAATGAGAAGGGTATGGGAATTATAGAGATAGCAATAATTATAGTAATTATTATTGCGTTAGCTCTTATTTTTAAAACTCAGATTGAAGAGCTAATGAATTCTATATTTGATCAGATAAATACAAATATTTCAGGTATACAATAACGCAGTTTGGGTAAGGAGGGGTAGAAATGTGGGAGCTTGACAGTCTAAGAAATACATATATTTGGAAAGGTAAGCTGGAAGAGGTTCATTTATATCAGATTAAAATTCTAGCTTCAAATAAAATAAAAGGCTTTATTAAAATGGATATGCTTAATAAAGATGGAATATGTATTTTAGAATATAAAATTGACAATAAAATAAGTCTTGATAAATATTTAGAAGAAAACGAGCATAATATGCTGGATTATCAAGTGTATATCGAAAAGCTCCTTGAAGCGATGAAAACAGCTGATAATTATTTGCTATCTAAAGCCAATGTTTTGATAAATCCCCTCCAAATTTTTTTAGATGAAAAGAGCAAGGACATTGAGATAATATATTTTCCAAAAAAAGAATATGAACAAGAGGCGATAGAAGACTTAAAAAGCCTAATTAATTTGATAAAGCCGCTACTTATAAAAGAAAAGACAAATGCTGAAAAGCTACTGAAAAAGATTGATAAAGCCATAGTTGAAAAGCAGAGCAACTATAATATATTAAATATAATTATGAAGGAAGAAGAGGATAAAGAACAAGATAAGATAAGGCTGATTAATGAAAGCATTAAAGAAGAGCATGAAAATGAACAAGAAAAAGAGAGCCTCTGGGAAGATGCGAATTACGAAGAGGAGCTTAAAATAAATGATAATGCTCATAATGCCAATTTGCAAATACAAGAATCAGGTTTAAAAAAGAGTAGTGGAAGGATAATAGTATTTTTGACAATACAAATTTTGCTAGGAGCAAATATCTGGTTTGGTTTTACAAATTTTTTGTTGGAATATGAAAGCTATCAGATAAAGCTGATTTTAATTGGAGCAGGTCTTGTTTGTTTAGCCTTAGCTGAGCTTTTAATTGTAAAATTAATATTTTCAAGAAGCCTCAAAAGAGTAGAAAATAAGGACAAAAGAGTAAAAGAAAAAGGAGTTAAAGAAAAAAGAGTTAAAGAAAAGAAAGAATACAAAATTAAAAAAGCTAAAGAAAGTTCGAAAAAACCAATTAAAGAAAGCAAGTGGAATTGGTATGAAGAGGAACAAGACGAAGAAAAAATATCTATGGGTGAGGAAGAACTACAAGAAGAGCTACAAGAAGAGCTACAAGAAGAGTTAGAAGAACTACAAGAAGAGCTAGAAGAACTGCAAGAAGAAATACAAGAAGAAATACAAGAAGAAATACAAGAAGAGCTAGAAAGGGAGATGAGTGAGTCAGAAATCGAAGAAGAAGCAGTCTTTCCAGAAGAAATGATTTCAAAAGATATTAACAAAGCAGAATTAAAAGAAAAAAAACTGGATATACTAATAGAGGATATGAATAATAAATCAAAAGAGGAGGAGAAGGCTAAGAGCAATAAGTCTGAGAGCAATGGGGTTAAGAGTAATAAGGCGGGATATGAGATTAATAATAGAAAGAAGGACGAGTCGCTAATACTACCATTTGAAAGAGTATATCTGGTTGACTCGAAAAAAGTGCATATTCCAATTCACAAATCGGTTTTTGTAATGGGGAAAATGAAGTCGATTGCAGATTTCGTAATTCAGGATAATCGGGTAAGCAGAGTGCACTGCAAGATTATTAGAGAAGGCAAAAAATGTTATATATATGATTTGGAATCAAAGAACGGAACTTATGTCAATACTCTTAAAATTCAAGAACATATAAAGGTACCTTTATTTGATGGGGACAAAATCAAAATTGTAGACTATGAATATACAGTACGCTTTTACTAACTATTAGATTACGAGCGTTAAGGACAGATGCAAGGCTACTAATTATTGGATTACGAGCTTTAAGGATACAGGGAGGACACTAATTATTGAAGGATAGAATAAGCTTTTTTAACGGGGGGGCAAATGATTAAAAACAATGGGGATTTGCTGGCAATTGGGGCAATATTTTTCTTTATGACAGCATTACTTATGTTTCAGGAGAAGGAAGATATTGAAAGTATAATATACAGAACATTTTTAGAAAGCTCAATAGATTTCGAGGGCAGCATTGATTTGAATAATTTTGAAATTGAATTTAATGGGGGTAAAGAGAAGGATAAAATGAGAATGACATTTTTTAAAAGAGACATTCTTGAAAAAACAAGCTTTGTTTTGTTGGATTATTATGAAACCAAGGGAAAGAGTTATTATTCAACGGCAATGCAGAGCTGGAGGAATACAGAGCCTATTAAGGATAATGAGTTCATAAAGAATATAGAAGGGATAAGTTTTGAAAAATCAAAGCTGTTAGAAAATATAGATATTAAAGAAGAAGGAGTTGAGTATATTTCTTTAAAACATAATGCAGTTAAAGAGATGGAAATTAGAACCAGAGCATACTTAATTCATAAAAACGACTTTATTATTAAGCTGTTTATAGATGACAATAATCAAATAAGGAAGCTTGAAGCCAATTGCTGCTTTCAGGGAGAGAAGATAGAGGCTGAGATTTTTTTTGCAGCAACAGAAAAAACTAGGGCTTGCCTACAACCAGAGAATATCGACGCTATAGAAAGTGATTAGTGACTTAGGTCATTGCTTTCTGTGACGCGCGATACTTACGCATCTAATAAATAATGTGTACAATAAAATTGTTGCAATTATAAGAAATGAATATACAGGGGGTTAAATATATGGCACATGAAGTTGACTATGAATTGTTTGGAGATGATTTGCAATTTGTAGAGATTGCCCTAGACCAAGCGGAAGCGGTTGTAGCAGAAGCTGGCGCTATGATGTACATGGAGCAGGGCATCCAGATGGAGACAATTTTTGGAGATGGCAGCGATCAAGGTAATAAAAGCGGATTAATGGGAATGCTTGCTAGCGCAGGCAAAAGAGTAATTACCGGTGAGAGCTTATTTATGACTATTTTTGAAAACAAAGATAGCCGTCAGAGGAAAGTAGCCTTTGCAGCACCGTATCCTGGCAAAATAATACCTATGGATTTAAGAAATTTTGGAGGCAAAATAATTTGTCAAAAGGATGCATTTTTATGTGCAGCAAAAGGGACGGCTGTAGGAATAGCATTCCAGAAAAAAATCGGAGTAGGCTTTTTTGGAGGAGAGGGCTTTATTATGCAAAAGCTTGAGGGAGATGGATTGGCTTTTCTTCATGCAGGCGGATGCATTGTTAAAAGGGAGCTTCAACCAGGAGAAACCTTGAGAGTAGATACAGGATGTCTTGTTGCGCTAACATCAACAGTTGAATATGATGTTCAATTTGTTGGAGGAATTAAGAATTCGATTTTTGGTGGAGAAGGTTTGTTTTTTGCAACATTAGCAGGACCTGGAACAGTATGGCTTCAGTCACTTCCATTTAATAAAATGGCAGACAGAATTATGACAGCAGCAAGAGGTACAGGCTCAGGCTCAAAGGAACAGGGCAGTATTTTAAACATATTAAATAATCTATAAGAAAGCAATTGATGCTTGACTATATAGAATGAATTTGCCGGTGTTATGTAGAGGTTAAGAGGAAGTATGAGAAAAAGCTATTCTGATTGAATAGCTTTTTCTATTGCAGATTTCTCAAGTAAATAGGATAATGATAAGAGAAGAGCATTTGATGAGATAAAGGATAAAACAATGCACACAAAAATATATAAGGTTATTTTGGCCGGAGGTTAAAAATGTATGAGCTAGATGAATTTAAGATGATTTTCCTGGTATTATTTACAACCGTTTTAATGGCTATTTATTTTGTATATATTGAGGCAAAAGTGAGATTTAATTCATATACTCGAGTTTTTTTGAAGATCCATGCATTTTTAATAGTCTGGAGTTTGTTTTTTTTGCTGCAAAATATGATACAGCAAAAGGAAATAGACGCAATTTCATTAGTAATACAAAATATTGCTATTTGTATGGTTACATACTACAATATGCTCTTTGTTCAAAGCTTTCACGGTGAAAAAAAAATATCGGCTGTAATAAAAAGTGCTTTTGGATTTATTCCAATTATAGCAGGCTTATTTAGTTCACTTTCAATAATCTTTCCAAATTGGGAATATAGCAGAAAGGGAATGTTTTTTGCGTCATTAGCACTCTTGTTATATGTATTGGGGGGAATACTAAGCTATATAAGGGGCATGCTGCGTATTAATGAAAAAATAATTGTATATCAAACGATGTACTATTTTTCTGCCATATTCCTAGTTTTTATGTGTACTGCAGTATTGTTCTTTAACAATACAGGAAAACAGATAATTATTTTAAATGCATTATTGCCGGGATATCTTGTTTTTTTGATTTGGATTACAATAAAGCATCAGCTTTATGAACAATTGCCGTTTGTATTTGATAGTATATTGGATAATTCTGGGTATGGAATTATTATTTTTGATAATAATTTGAAGCTGGTAGATTATAATAGAAAATTTTTGAGTAGATATATTGACATGGAGCAGATATTAGACTTAAAGGGTTTAATTCAAAAGCTTGAACAGGTCTGTCAAAATAGACTTTCCGTTGAAAACTTTAAAGAAGCTGCAGAAAATATAGAAGAAAACTATATTTCAGGAGAACTAACAGTTACAAACAAAGAAATAATCAGCAACTTAAACTATTCAGTTATGGGACTGTTAGATTCTAATAAAAATAAAATGGGCACATTAGTTACCATTAGAGATATGACAACTACAATTCAAATACAGCTGGATTTACAAAATAAAAACCAGGAACTAATTCAGGCAAATGAAAAGCTTAAGGAGCATATAGGAAAAATTCATGAATTAGAAATTGAAAAAGAAAGAAATGCTTTAATGGAGGAAATTAGTGATACCTTTGGCCATTCTATGACAGAAATTCTTGCCTTGCTTGAGGTAGGGGGAATACTGCTTGAGAAAAAGGAGACAGAAGCTTTAACAATTAATAATATTGAAGAGACTATTTTAAGATCAAGGAATGCCTTAACACAGATGAGAGAAGCAGTTTCTCGTTATAACAAGAATTCAGATTGCCGAGAAATAGCTGCTGAAAAAATAAAAGGAATTTTTAACCAATGAAGGAGGGAATATTGTGATTAAAGCAATGGTAGTAGATGATCAGACATTGTTAAAGGAAACCTTGATTTTTATGCTAAATCAGGATAAGGATATAGAGGCAATTGATGGCGGAGGAAATGGATACGAGGCATTAGAAAAATGCAAGGAATTCAGACCAGATATAGTACTTATGGATATTAGGATGCCAAAATTAGATGGGATAAATGCAACTAATAAAATCAAGGAAATATACCCACATTTAAAAATACTTATTCTGACAACCTTTGAAGATGAGGAAAGTATATTTGAAGCCATGGAAAAAGGAGCGGATGGATATCTTGTAAAGGATATTAAGCCGGATGCTCTGGTTATGGCAGTAAAAGCAGCTATTCAAGATTTGTATGTAATGCACAAAAACGCATTAGATTATTTGCGAAAAGGAATTAACAAGACGATTGCTCAAAAAAAATCCACATCAAATGCAATCGAGTGCTTTGATTTGACAAATAAAGAAATAACCATTATCAGGCATATTGTTAATGGGAAAAGTAACAAGGAAATAGCAGAGGAGCTTAATTTTACTGAGGGAACTGTAAAAAACAAGGTTTCAAGGTTATTAGACAAGCTTGGACTAAAGGATAGAACCCAAATGGTGGTTTTTGCAATAAAAAATAATTTAAGCTAGGTGATAATATGAAGCAATTTTTTGTACTGACATTGTATGTTTTATCAATACTATTTTCCAGCTGTTTTGCAGTAGCATTAAAAATCAAAGGCGAGAATACTAATCTATTAAGAAGCTATCTTGTGATGCAATGGATGATTATTATTTGGATATTTGGGAAAATAATGGTAATAATTGCACCCGACATTCAGCTAGCTTGGTTTTTTACAATTGTACAGTATATTGGAGTATGCTTTTTTTGTGTAGCTTTTTTGAATTTTACATATTATTATTGCAAGGGATATAAGCTTCAAGATTTTGTTCAGTTTATACTAGTGGGAATAGGAATGACAAACTACCTTTTTTTGACCACAAACAACACTCATCATTTGTTTTTTAAGGAGTTTGAGATAGGATACAAAAGCTATGGACCAATTTTTTATGTGCACACTCTTTTTTCCTATTCAATTATTACATTAGGTTATTATTTTCTTTTAAAGGGACTTTATTCAAATAATTCAGCGATGGAAAAAAATAAAAGGCTATGGATAACCATTGGGTTATGCTTACCCATAGTGCTTAATTATTTGCATGTATTTGTTTTGAGAGGAGCTGTTTTAGACCTCACACCGATAATGTTTAACTTAACTCTTTTTGTTTTTGGATATCTTTCATATAAATACAAATTTTTAGGGATTAAGAAAATAGCAAACTATACCCTGTTTGAGAATCTAAAGGAAGGGATAATAATTACTGATTCAAACAAAAAAATAATTAGATATAATAAAATTGTATCTGAATATGTAAAACTGCTTAATATAGATTTGCATAGGCTTGTTAAAGAGCTTGATATTGATTTGGGAAAGGAAGTAGAGTATTCAAGTCAGAATAAAGAGTATTGTTTTTTGGTCCAGGGAGAAAAAATCTTGAAAGGAGTTGCTGTTAAATTTTTTGTTATTAGAATTACCGATATTACAAAATATAAAAAAGCACTTGTCCTTCTCAATACAACGAATGAAGAGCTAAAATATATTAATTCGGAATTGTCTAAGGAAATAGAAATAGAAAAAAAATTAGCAATTGCAAAGGAAAGAAGCCGTGTTTCAAAAGAGCTGCATGATATAATTGGACACTCGCTAACCTTGATTATTTCCCTCTTGGAAACAAGCAAAGAGCTTGTCGTCAGCAACAGAGAACAAGCGGCATTAAGATTAGCATCTACTAAGGAAATAATAAGGGAGGGTTACGCAGAGCTCAAAAAGGCATTAAGCGGAACACAGGAGAAAAAAATATACGCAGAGGCACTTGTTGCGGAAATTGAAAAAATGGGGCGTGAAATGCGTAGCTTTGGAACACAGGTGGAAGTATTAGCAAGACATTCAAGTGAAGAAATTAATAACGGGCATTATGAAGCGGTATATAGAATGTGTCAAGAAAGTATGACTAATGCAGTAAGGCATGGCAGGGCAAGAAACATTGTAATTGCACTTAGATTTTCCGAAGAAGAGCTTGATATGATTATAGCAGACGATGGAAGGGGCTGTAAAAAGCTCATTAAAGGGAATGGACTAACAGGAATGGAGGAAAGAGTCAAGCAGCTTAAAGGAAGCTTTTCGTGTAATTCTCCAAATGAAGAGGGCTTTCATTTGCATATAGTTATTCCTTTAATTAGTCTTGCTTAGGGAGAGAGACAAAAAAAGATGTGAATGTTTCTTATCATTTGATTTTTTCATAGTGAGTGTCCTTTCTTTAGCACCCATATCATATAAAAAATTATAACATAAGAAAATAAAACAACATAAAACCCCCCTTAGTTATTGTCAAACTAACTTCCCGAAT
>DFYO01000030.1 GCA_002381865.1 Clostridiales bacterium UBA4080
TTTTGTAAAGTGTCAAAGATGGGATAATATATTATAAATTATGTCAAATTCCGTATTGCTATACTATATCATTTCGTATAGCAAATACTGCAAGCTGTGTCCTATCCTTGAGATTTAATTTATTAAGTATTAAAGAAATCGTGTTTCTTACTGTTCCTTCTGCAATATGAATTGTTGCAGCGATACTTTTATTATCATAACCATCTACAATAAGCTTAATAATTTCCAGCTCTCTCTTTGTAATACCTTCTACCTGTTCTTTATTTGCAAGGGAAATCTCAGTTTTTTTATAGTCTTCCTTGATACTATTATATACACTTCTTTGAATAATGTTAAAGCCATTAACAGAGCCTTTTATGGTTCTTATAAGGTCTTCATCTTTAATATCCTTAAGCACATAGGCATCTGCTCCATTTTCGATTGCTTTGCTTATGGTCCCCTTATCATCAAAGGTAGTAAGGATAATAATCTTGATATTTTCATCCATTTCTTTAATTAGAGCTGTTCCCTCAACTCCATTGCATTCTGGCATTCTAATATCCATAAGCACCACATCAGGATGAAGCTCCTTGCATTTTTCATAAGCCTCTCTTCCATTTTCAGCAATACCCACAACCTCAATTCCTGTATCCTGTTCTAAAATAGTTTTCAATCCATTTCTTAATATCATGCTGTCATCAGCAATTAATACTCTAATCATTTATACCTCCAAACACGGAAATTCCACATGAATATTGAATCCTTTTCCTCCACTAGAGCCATAGGAAATAGTACCGTTCATTTTCCTAACTCGCTCCTCCATACCTCTAAGTCCAAAGCCTTTAATAAGACCTTTGCATCCAATTCCATTGTCAATAATATATACCTTAGTCTTGTCCTCTGTAAACTTCAGCATAATATCAATCTGGTCTGCATTGCCATGTTTTATGGAATTTGTAGTTGCCTCCTGGCAAATTCTGTAAATAACATCCATATATGCTTTATCCGAATTTTTTTCATATCCAAACACTGATAGCTCTATATTTCTTCCTGTTCCTTTAAAGTTTTCAATAATCTCCTTTACCGAATCAGTAATACTCATATTGTCCTGTTTTCTTATGGAAATTCCATAAATAGAATTTCTTACCTCATTTAATCCCTCTGTTGCAAGCTCAATTCCCTGCTCTAGCTTTGTTTCTGCCTGCTCTGGATTCGAAGCAAACTCAATTTTAGCAACCTTCATTAGTGTTATCAGCATTGTCATTGTATGTCCGATTGTATCATGTATTTCATGGGCAACTCGGTTTCGTTCTTTTGTAATTGCAAGCTCTTTAGAGGTTTCTGCATATTCACTTATCTGCTTGTTTGCCTGACTCAATTCGTTATTAAGCTCTTCTAATTCAATATTCTTTTCAGAAATAGTGTTAATCCTATTTTTATATTCGGTAATATCATTAAAGCAAAGAATCTTTCCTATTATCCTATTTCTAATGCTATAAATCGGTCGAATTTTCATTTCATAATATCGCTCTCTTTTTGAACCTATATAAAACTCTGCCGAAAGCTCATATACCGAATTATCGTAGATACTTTCAATTATCTTATTATTTTCCTCTGTCTTGTCCATATAAAATGCAAGCATTTCCGTGAGCTCTTTCAGGCTTGCAATACAAAGCTTCTCTGGAATCCATGTGCCAATTATATCTGTATAATATTTATTTCGTTCTACAATATTTCCTTTATTATCTGCTACCAATACAGCCTCATGCATGCTATTAAACATATCATTTAATACCGTAGGCATAATATTAATAAACTTATATTTAATAACCAGAAGTGCACTTACCGACATAGTTACTGCAAAGGTACTTGGCGTATAATCCATTTTAACACCAAACAAGCTAAAGGTATAAATAACATTTGTAATAACAGGTAGCATAATGGTAGCTGTAATAATTCCGCAAAGCTTTTTATTATTCTTAATTTCCTGCTTATATTTATTATAAAGCATAAAACCAGTTGGAAAAAAGCATAAATAAGTATAGTAGCTTTGTATCCAAAAGCCAATTCCCGTTTTTCTTGCCGTATATGTAAAGCTCTCAAAAAAAAGATAATGGCTTTCATTTGTTATTACCATAATGGCTGTAATAACCGGAACGATTAATATTCCAATCATAAAGAGTTTATTTTTATAAGGCTTATATCCCACAATAATCAGGCATAAAATCAGCCAGCTAACTCCAATAAAAGCAAATGCAATATATTGAATCTGAACGGTAAGCCACCTAATCTCGTAATTTGCTGCCATAATTTCACATATCTGTCCTGCAGTCCATACAAACATAAGCATCTGGCAAACTACATAACCATAAAACAATGAATTTCTTCTGCCCTTTGCAGCAAAAAATCCAATTAAAAATATACAAAACATCGCGGTTAAAATTTGGATAAACACCTGAAAATACATATTCTCACAATACTCCCTTAATTAAAACAAATAATTCTCATTACTCAAAAGCTCTTCCGCTATACCTTCTATTTCACAAATACTTTTTCGCGTTATTGCGACAATGTATTAAGCATCAAAAAAGCTTGAGTAAAGATTTACTCAAGCTTAAGAATAACATCGTCAAAACCCTATGTAAAGAGTTTTGTTTCCTTTGTAAAGTTTTTTGTCATAATAGACAATAATATACCCTTTTAATAGCCCTGTTAATATGTCATTTGTCATATTTTTGCATTACATATATAATTTTTAATAAGCCCTCCCCCAGTATACTAAAGTATCTGCTGGCTTTCCACAACAAACACATTTATCTGAAACCTTTTCCTGTTCAAAAGGCATACATCTTGCAGTTGCACCTGTTTGCTCTTTTATTGAAAGCTCACACGCTTCGTCCTTACACCACATAGCTTTAACAAATCCTGGTGTATTATCTACAATTTCTGTAAATTCCTCCATATTCTGAGCTGTATATGTATGACTATTTCTGTGACCCAGTGCCTTTTCAAAAAGCTCCTTTTGCATAATATCAAGCAGTTCTTTTACCTCTGCTTCTAAATTATCAAGGCTGATAATCTTCTTATCTCTATTATCTCTTCTTACTAAAACAGCTTGATTATTCTCAATATCCTTTGGTCCTATTTCAAGTCTTACTGGAACACCCTTCATTTCATATTCAGCAAACTTCCAGCCTGGACTTTTGTCTGTTGAATCCACCTTTACTCTTGCAAATTTTTGAAGGTTTTGTCTTAATTCCTCTGCTTTTTCAAGCACTCCCTCTTTCTTTTGCATAATAGGTACTATTATTACCTCAACTGGCGCAATTGCAGGTGGAAGCACAAGTCCTGAATCATCACCATGAACCATAATAACTGCCCCAATCAATCTGGTAGTCATACCCCATGAGGTCTGGTGCACATACTGAAGCTTATTTTCCTTGTCCGTATATTGTATTCCAAATGCTTTTGCAAAACCATCTCCAAAGTTATGGGAGGTTCCTGATTGAAGTGCCTTTCCATCGTGCATCAAGCTTTCAATTGTATAGGTAGCTTTTGCTCCAGCGAATTTTTCCTTTTCAGTTTTTTGTCCTTTAACCATTGGAATTGCTAAAATATTTTCACAAAACTCTGAATAAACATTGAGCATTTTAATTGTTTCTTCTTCAGCCTCTTCAGCTGTAGCATGTGCTGTATGTCCCTCCTGCCATAAAAATTCCAAGGAACGCAAGAATGGACGGGTAGTTTTTTCCCATCTTACAACTGAACACCACTGGTTGTAAAGCTTTGGCAAATCTCTATAGGACTGAATAATATTTGCATAGTGGTCACAAAACAATGTTTCTGAGGTAGGTCTTACACACAGCTTTTCTGTCAACTTATCCTCTCCGCCATGCGTTACCCATGCAACCTCAGGTGCAAAGCCTTCAACATGGTCCTTTTCCTTTTGTAATAAGCTCTCTGGAATAAACATAGGCATATAAACATTTTCATGTCCCGTATCCTTAAATCTCTGGTCAAGCTGCTTTTGAATAAGCTCCCAAATTGCATATCCATAAGGCTTAATAATCATACAGCCCCTGACACTTGAGTAATCAATAAGCTCTGCTTTTTTAACTACATCCGTATACCATTGTGCAAAATCTGTATCCATCGAAGTAATTGCTTCTACTAATTTTTTTTCTTTAGCCATTTTATCTGCTCCTATCAATCATTAATTTATTTTTTAAAGCACAAAAAAATACCTCACCCAAAGGGGCGAAGTATTCGCGGTACCACCCTAATTAACCATTTCAGTTATCTTTAGCCCTCGTAACGCAAGGGATACGTTATATTTTCATATAAAGCTCAAAGACAGGTTCAAATAGTTTTCATAGAAGCCTTACAGCCAAGGGCTTCCTCTCTAAAATGAAATGTTCTATTTTACTAGCTCTTATCACCGCTTAATTCTTTATTCAGCTAACTGTAGTTTAATACAATAGCAAATTTTTGTCAATATACTTAGCTTTCTGATACTATATGGCTATCTATTTTTTCCTTATGCAAATTCTAAAAAGCCATAGTATAACAGCAGCTCAATTCCCGTAATAAAATTATTTTGCATTAGAAAGCTCTACTGATTTTTCATTCATTTGCATAATTCTGTCTGTAACATCTTCAATTGCCCTTGACTGCTCTGCTATTGATTGAAGGGATTCATTTGCCTTAACTACGGTAGCGTTTACATTGTGGTCAATGTTTTGGATGGATTTTTTAATCTCCTCTGCATTGAATTTTGTAGTAAGAGAAAGCTTCCTAATCTCTTCAGCAACTACACTAAAGCCTCTTCCATGCTCGCCTGATCTTGCTGCTTCTATAGCTGCGTTTAAGCCTAAAAGATTTGTCTGCGAAGAAATATTATCAATAATACTAATTATTTTACGTATTTCCTTGCTCTCATCTTCGATTTTACTGATTGATTCGCTAAGCTCAGTTTGATTATTATTAATCGTAGCTGAGGTTGCTGTCAGCTCCTCCATGGTAGCAGAAATCTGGTGAATACCATCGCTTACCTCTTTAACAATACTATCAATCATCATTTTTTGGTGCGCCATAGCAGAAATTTTTTCAGCAACAACATAGAGTAGATTAGCTGCCGCATTAACTCTGTCCATAGGAATTACATAAGCTTTTTTAACTGCTGCAATATATTTTTCTGGGTCAATTCCATACTCAATTGCTTTTTTTCTGTAAAATTCAATATCCGGCTCTTCTGTCAAAATCTGACCGCCTAATATAGAGCCTATCTGCTCCCCATCAAATATAATCGGCGCTGCAAAATCCACAAGATTTGCATGGCATTTGTAAATTGCAGGAGCCTTTGTATCATTAGCCTGCTGGCCTCCCCTTTTATCACATTCCATACAGTTCTTTAATCCTAATTCTGATTTTCTTGTATAATCAAAGCAAAATTCCGAGAAATCACTTGGCTTTGTAACAGGAGTCCCATCAGCATCTACCGAAATGCTCGAAATTCCAACCGCTTTTGAAAAGCTATCTTGAAATTCTTGTAAAAAGTCGAGATCGAATACCTCTTCCATTCTATACTTCATATAATGTCCTCCTAATAATTATCGAATTATAATTCGCCTAACAATTTTATTATACTCTATTAAACAATAACTTAAAAGCTTAATTAAATTTTTAACTAAGCTTTATATATTCTTTATCTTCTTTTTGCATACATAATAAAAAGTATGGTAAATGCTGTTAAGTAAATAAGAGGACCTCTGATAAAATCAGACATCTGAGATGCATTTGGAAATTCCCTAAAAAAATATACGATAAACCTGCCAACAGTTATAGTCATTCCAAAGGAAATTGCTATTATCCCCTTTCCATATTGCTTGTCACTTTTTATAAATATAACAAAAGCTGTAGCTAGTGCCACCAAAATAACCAACAGCTCATAGCCCTGTGTAAAATGTATCCTCGGAATCTCCATAAAAAGACCAAAGGGATGTGTCTGCAAATATTCTCTATGTGCAAGGCTATCCTTTAGCATAGGAATCCCCCACGGCATTTTTGTTGGTTTCCCATAACAACAGCCATTCAATACACAACCCATTCTTGCTAGTAGCATTGATAATCCTGTCAGCCACACTGCTCTGTCTAAAAATTCATAAAGCGAAAACTTCATACTCCAGCTCAAAAATATAACCGTAGTAAATGCTCCAAAAACAGCACCATAAAGAGTAAAATCCTTAAAGCTTACCTCAAAAACACTTCCCCCGGAGCTTCCAATTGCTTCTGGATATAGCGCAAAAAAGAATAATCTTGCTCCAATTAGTGCCGTTATTAGGGTAATACTTGTTGATATAAGGGATTTTTTTTTGCTCAGCCCTGCCCCTGAAAAAACCAGGGGCAAGAGCAAAATAGTAACTATAATTGATAATCCCAGCATCAGATTATAGCCAGGTATCTCAAAAACCTTGTTTCCTATATTTACCTCAATTATTCTAAGCATTTTATTCCATCTTTGTTCCTATTATAGTCCCCGCCAAATAATCTGCGGCTGTAAATGTAACATTTTCACTTGTTCCTTCTATATAAACTTTCATTGTTCCTTCAATAGTTTTTTCATCTACTAGCATAAGTGTAATTTCAGAATGAAGCGTCATTCCATCTTCAGCTCTTTCAAAATTAAATTTAACTGAACCATCCTCCTGTAATACCCCAGGCATATTATTAACGATTTGACTAAGGTCTATTCCTTCCTCTTCCTTAACCTTTTCTTCAGCTAAAAGATTATAATTTTTCCCCGCTTCATCTTGCTTGGTAATTCTAAAAATCAGTTCACTTACTGTTCCAACTGCATTTGCCTCTGTTCCATCTCCACTATCTGAAACCTCACAGCCCATATCTCTTGCTGCCTCTGCAAAGCTTTCTCCAATCATCTTTGCAATTTTAGGAATTAGATAGTCCTCAGTAATTGTCATTTTAGAATCCCAGTTTCCTTCATAATTCCCTTGAACCAGATTTAATGTTGCACAATTATCTGTATCAAGTCTTGTAACCTTTACAAATACAGAAGGGTCTGCAATATCAATTTCCCAGGTAGCTTCTTCATTTGGTCCCACCTTAACAGACGAGCTTCCTTTCATAGCATGCTGTCCGGTAACAGTTATTTTCACTGTTGCCGTTCCATCGGCTATTTCCGGAAGCACCGCCGATACCTTAAAGGAGGTTCCTCCGCCCTTAGCTGTCAGCTTAACAAAGCTCATATTTAAAAGACTCTCCATTTTTAAAGGCTCTTTGCCTTCCTTTTCCCTCATTTGATTTATAACCATTAAAACTGCATTGTCAACTCTTAAAACCCCTGCTCCCATTCCCTTTGGAATTAAGGTGGACTGGTTTTCATTAATTGTACCTCCCTGAGAGCTTTTTACTAGTATGTCCTTTATTTCTGAGGCTGTAAGCTTTGGATTAATAGATTGAAGCAGTGCAATAGTTCCAGTTACCTGCGGAGCGGCAAAGCTTGTTCCGCTACTCTTTATTGGTTTACCGTCTTTATCTACTCCCATTACTATATTTACTCCTGGCGCAGAAATAGTAACTTCTCCGTCGCCTGATGCAAAGTTGGAAAACGCTGCTTTTGTTCCATCATTGTTTAAGGCACCTACTGTTATTACATTCTTAAGTGGTATTCCTGCCGGAAAATAGTTTTCACTTGTAATAGCACCGTTTACCCTAGCTTCATTACCTGCAGCTGCTACAAAAATTACATCTGGATGGTCTTTCTGCATTTTAGTAAAGAATTTTTTATATGCTGCATTAATCCACTTGTTGTTTTCTCCCGGCCTTTCAGGTCCGTAAGAGCAGTTAATAACCTTTACCCCTGATTCGACCTGTCTTTGCAGATATACAAGTGCCTTTAATGTAACGTTAACGCCTGTTGCTGTAGTTCCGACTGTAGCATCCTTTTCAGCTCCTGCCCCAGGTCTAGCAAGACGAACTCCGTCATAAAGATTTTTTACATTGATGGACATTTTATCACCCAATATCCCTGCAATGCCCGAAACTCCGTCATTATCCGCATCTCCGCCGACAACATGCGTAACCATCGTTCCATGATTCAATCCGCCGTCCACAATATTACCTGCATCATCTTTTTCAGGATTATCTGTTCTGT
Organism: Clostridiales bacterium UBA4080; assembly: GCA_002381865.1. GTDB lineage: Bacteria > Bacillota > Clostridia > Lachnospirales > Vallitaleaceae > UBA4080. The sequence continues at coordinate 8,150 of DFYO01000030.1, forward strand.
CACCTTCAACCTTAACCTTTCCTCCTACCTCAGTTGATCCGTTGTAAACCGCATCATCTAAAACTCCAACTTTAACATTATTTAATTTTACCTTTGAAGCCTTAATAAGCTTCCATGCTTCGCCCATTCCGATCATTTCATAATGTCTTCTGTTTTCATCCTGATCAAATACAGGGTCCTTAAGCGGTGAGCACTGTTTTCCTGCCAGCTCTTTGCTGACATTAACCATATTTGGAAAAGCTGTTTCCACACCTTCTCTTGCCTGAACTTCCTGAAGCTTTTTATTAAACTCAGCTTCTGAAAGCGTATTAAATGCTATCTGATACAGGTTGAGATACTCCATCTCACCGACAATTTCTCCGCCCCATTCTTCAGCAATTTTTTTCGCCAAGGAAGTCTTTTGTCCATCCTCTAATACAACAACCAGCTGATTTAAGGGGGATGTGCTCCAATCCTTGGTAACTACAAGCTCCTCCTGAGTTACCTCCTTAAATTCCGCCTTTCCCATTCCCTTTGTGCCTAACCCTAATTCTAATAGCCCCATTTTACCAGCAATTGTAGCGATACCTGCAACAAAAAACAGAACAATTGCGCCAATCATTAATCCCTTAAATGAATTCTTTTTTGAAGCGCCATTTTCCTCAACCTGTTTTTTCATTTTCATTCCTCCTTGAAATATAAGGTAGTGTCAAGTATGACACCACT
>DFYO01000074.1:0-867 GCA_002381865.1 Clostridiales bacterium UBA4080
ATCAGGAATTTGTAACAGGAAAAGTAAAAGGAGACAAGACCTTTAATCGCTTTTTAAAATTATTATTACCTCAAAAGAAGCTATTTGTTTTTTCGATTTTAGCATCAGTTATTTTGACAGCACTTGGGATTGTATCCTCTTTATTTAACAAAATTCTAATGGATGAAATATTACCCTACAAGCTAAAAAATATGCTAGTACTGGTATTGATTGTTTTTACGGTAATTAGCATAACGCAGGTAATCGTAGGCTATGTCAGACAGTGGATGATGATATATCTGTCCCAGAAGATTGATATTCCGCTGATGCTGGGGTATTTTGAACATATTTACAAGCTGCCGATGAAGTTTTTTGCAACTAGAAAAACGGGTGATATTATAACAAGGTTTTCAGATGCTTTTACAATTAAGGATATTTTTACCAATATTGCATTAACGCTGATTATGGATATTTCTATGGCACTTGTTACAGGGGTGATTTTATTTCGTATGAATATGCCGTTATTTGTAATTATCCTATTTATGACTATTATTAGCATTGCGTTGGTATTTATATTCAAACAGCCATATAAAAAAATCAACGAAGAGCAGATGCAACAGTCATCAATACTTAACTCTCAAATTATTGAAAGTCTTAGGGCGGTTGAAACAATAAAAGGAAATGCCAACGAAGAAACTGAGCTTGAAAATATCGAGAAAGAATATATCAAATCGCTCAGGATTTCATTTAAGGAAGGGATGTTGTCCAATGTTCAGGGGTCAATATCAGGGATGGTTTCTACAGTAGGAAATCTGGTACTAATGTATTTTGGAATTATGCAGGTAATTAACGGAGAAAATACGCTGGGAAGTATGATGGCATTTATGA
>DFYO01000074.1:1001-3920 GCA_002381865.1 Clostridiales bacterium UBA4080
TGGCACTTGTCGGAGCCAGTGGGAGCGGAAAATCTACCTTGGCAAAGTTGCTGCTAAAATATTATGAGCCTGAAGCAGGGGAAATCCTAATAGACGGAGTAGATATGAAGGAATACAACAACTATTCCGTCAGAAGGGCAATATCCTATGTGCCGCAGTCAATTGAGCTTTTTTCTAAAAGCATATATGACAATATACGTGTCAGTAAAATGAATTCAACCTTGGATGAGGTAAAGGAAGCTGCAAAGGCAGCTGATGCCCATGATTTTATTAAGAAGCTTCCTATGCAGTATTATACATATCTGGAGGAAGCAGGAAATGGCTTAAGCGGTGGCGAAAAGCAGAGGATAGCACTTGCGAGAGCATTTTTAAAGACAAATAATTTTTATGTGCTAGACGAATCGACAAGCAATCTAGATTTTGCTACAGAAAATATCATATTCGATATGATTTACAATAAATTCAAGAAAAAATCCATGTTGATAATTGCACATAGACTGGCAACAGTAAAAAACTGCGATGAAATTATTGTAATGGATAAGGGTGAGATAGTGGAAAAGGGAACACATGAGGAACTACTGGAAAAAGAAGGTTATTACTACAGACTTTGGGAAATGCAGCAGGGGAATTTTGTTATTAGGGAAGAGGAAGACGAGAAAGAGAAAAAAGACATATTGGAAGTCTTTGATGAGGATGAGATGGGGTATGTTTAATATGTATGTAATAAGCTTTTACATAGATTGCCCGTTGGTTGCAAACAACAGGTGAAAACAAAAAAATATTATTTAAAAGGAAGGAGAAAAGTATTATGAGTTATGCAGGAACATTAACAATGCCAAGTAGTTTTGCTGTTATGGAAGAAGATGAGATGATGTATTTGGAGGGGGGTTATTTTGTATCAAAAACAGATTGTATTAATGGAATTGCGGCAGCAGGAATGAATCCAAGTACGTTTATTAATGCCGCGCTAACGGTTGCGCTAGTAAGTAAAGCAGTACGATGGGTTGCAACTAAATTTGGAGGTATTTGGGGAGTTGTTGCAGGGATGTTAGCAAGTTGGGCTGGTTCTCAGGTTGTTGCACTTGGACTTGGGTTAGGAAGAGGCGCACTAAATAAGGGGGTAGATATTGTATTCAACCTAAATCCGTTTAAAGATCCAATTGGAGTAAATTGTACAGTGTATAAATAAATTTGTTTTCATACAATAAATCAAGCTACAGATTATATCATAAGCTTGATTTATTGTAATCTTTGAGCAATTAGTTAGATAAAGTGCTTTAAACGTTAAAATAATACAAAAATGCATTGAAGGTTCATGCAAAAAAATTACTTGCAGGGGTTTTGGAATTATATAGTTAAGAGTCTAGGAAAATGGAGGGTGATTACTTGTTATATATTAAAGTGAATATTTTGTTTGAGTTATGTATATATATATCTGTATATGCATATTACATTAATTATAATAATATCTCGCTTTTTTTTATTGTATTATTGATGTTTGCATGCATGCTTATATCTGGATTTCCAAGTGCTTTAATTAGAATGGGAGAAAATATTTCTTCTAATAGTGTGGATTTAGATGGAGTTTACAAATTGTTACAAATATGTGTAGTTTTCTTATTAATGCCGTATTTAGGCAAAAAATATTTATTAGGTTCTCTTTTAATAATATGTTTATTAACAGTAGTAAATGGAATTAATAGGAAGAAAATATATCATCAGATACAGGATAGTAGTATTAGATTTTCAACAATAATAGACAAGTTCAGTAATCAAACAACGATAGAATTGCAAAAAAGCAAGATGTTAAGTCAGGCGTGGAAAACATTATTTCCTTTTATACTATTAGCGATATATGATGGAAATAATATTTATGTAATAATGATAATATGGTTTATTATTTATTCAATTGAAGCAAGAATAATTTTTAAGCTATATAAAAGTTTAATAGAATATGCAGGAGGATATGATTTTAAAAAAAAGTATATTAGAGCAGTAATAAAATATATTGCGTATGGAGTCTTATTGATTGCAGTAAGTATTATAAGCCCAAAAAACGTAATATCTTATTTGTTAATGGGGCTGAGTACAGGGACACTTGTTGACTATGTTCATACACAAAAAAATGCATAACTATAAGTAACAAAATGGGTAAAAAATAAAAGCGTTATTGGGTTTTTTGAAGGGGAAACTAATTTTAAAAAAATAAGCAAAATCAAAAAAATCTAAATATGAACAAAAAGCTAAAAATATACAAGATTGCATTTTGAGTTAATGTTTCAATTCTGTAGCTAAATATTTTCAAAAGCAATCCAATGTTTAATTGTAAAAAAAATAAACGCATTATAAAGTAGTTTAAAAAGTTTATTTATGTAGAAAACACGAATTCTTAGAGGTGAAAATTATGAGCGACAAATTTATTATTAGTAATAAAAAATCATTGAAATTACAAAATGTTGTTTTAAAAGACGAATTAATGGATGAAGATATGAATTTAAGCGTTTTACATATGGAAAACTACATCAAATCCAAAGGCGGTATGCCAATCGGACCGCTAATCCAATATGTCTGTCCTAAGATATCAGATGAAGGGGAACTGGATTTAGATATCAAATTCCTCCGACAGTCTACAACCTTCATCCATAACGTAGAAAAACCCTACACCATGGAAACGGTTATACGAGTGCCGAACTGCTTATATGTCCGCTATCATGGACCAGAGGACAAGCTGCAATTTGCTTACCAAAAGCTTAACCTTACTGCCTTTGAAGAGGATATCCCATTAAAGGGTGACAGCTATACAGTATTTGTTGACAACCAAGACGGGATTATCACAGCAGATGTATTTATGGAGCGTGCAGATAATGAGTAAGCAAATAAAAACAATGGAGCAGTTAAAGGACAGCAGGCTTCTTTACG
>DFYO01000075.1 GCA_002381865.1 Clostridiales bacterium UBA4080
CAGCAAGGAAAAGTGTTATTGTAAGTAGCAGTATATATCCAAAGGCAGGGAGCTTCTTTTCGTAAAGAAGCCTGCTGTCCTTTAACTGCTCCATTGTTTTTATTTGCTTACTCATTATCTGCACGCTCCATAAATACATCTGCAGTAATTATTCCGTCTTGATTATCAACAAATACTGTATAGCTGTCACCCTTTAATGGGATATCCTCTTCAAAGGCAGTAAGGTTAAGCTTTTGGTAGGCAAATTGTAGCTTGTCCTGCGGTCCTTGGTAGCGTACGTATAAGCAGTTAGGTACTCGGATAACCGATTCCATAGTGTAGGGCTTTTCTACGTTATGGATAAAGGTTGTTGACTGGCGGAGAAATTTAATATCTAAATCTAATTCACCTTCGTCAGATATTTTAGGGCAGACATATTGAATTAGCGGGCCGATTGGCATACCGCCTTTGGTTTTGATGTAGTTTTCCATAACAATAATACTTTTATTTATTTCTTCATCAACCAGAGGCTCTTTTATTAATACATTAACAAGTTTCATTTTCTTTATTTTACATACACTAAGTTTTTCCATTCTATATTAAATCCTTTCACTTTTCTCTTCAATTACCTTGTTTCCCTCAACGTCGTCCTTATATAAAAAATTATTCGAAAAATTACTTGATGCAAATTTTGCTACTATACTGTTTTTCGGAAGTGTAAGAAAGTCTATTGCTATACATATAACAATAATAGCATATTTAATCGAGTTCATTTCTAAGGTAATGTCATCCCCTTGACAAAAGTGAAGTCCAGGCCAAACTATCGTTATTAATCCATACAATGAAACCCAAAAAGCTACAATAATATAAAATACTATAATAGTATTAAAATCAAATCTATTTTCTCCAAAAAACCTTTTGACTTTTTCTTTATTTAAAAACATATATCCACAAGAAATCAAAAAAAGACTTAGTGAAAGCAACACACTTCTATATATCTGAACCACATAAATAAGTAGCAGTGCATTTGTTAAAATGGCTAAATCCCTTGCTCCTGATAATCCATTTCGAGTAATCCCACTTATTTTTCTTTTATTTAATTGCCAAAAAAGCACTACTATCCATATATTACCCATTAAAAAAAAGTATATCCCTAACCAAACAGAAATATTATTGCCCATTTTCATAGATGCAAACATCAACACTATTTCACTTATTATCACTAAAAAGGCTTTTTTCATCTATATTATCCTTTCAATTTTTATTCTTAAAATTTTCAAATGATATGTACTCTAATTGCAATTACTATAGAGTACATACCATAGTTTATTTGCTAAAAAACATGTTTACCATTCAATTTTTTGTCTAACGAATCTATAAATAATCCAATCATGCCTCCTAAGCTCGTTGCGGATACTATAACTCCCGCAACCATTCCCATTTTACTTATACAGCTTCCAATTGCCGATGCAGCTGTTTGACCAATAAATGATGCTGTTTTGGCTGAAATTTTCTTCCATACTGTCTTTGCGACTTTTGACAATCCCATTGTTGTAAGTGCTCCAATGGCCGAAATATTTACTCCTGTACATATTAATGCCATATCAATACCCCATGCAACTAGATCAGTATAAACTGTAAATCTTCCTCCCTCCAAATACATCATCTCATCTTCATCCATAACAACATAATTACTTGGCATTGTTAATGTTCCTGCGTAACTCATAATACTTTTCTCCTTCTTTTTTTATATTTTTTTGTTTTCACCTGTTGTTTGCAACCAACGGGCAATTTATGTAAAAGCTTATTACATACATATTATACATACCCCATCTCATCCTCATCAAAGACTTCCAATATGTCTTTTTTCTCTTTCTCTTCTTCATCTTCCCTAATAACAAAATTCCCCTGCTGCATTTCCCAAAGCCTGTAGTAATAACCTTCTCTTTCCAATAATTCCTCATGTGTTCCACTCTCAACTATCTCACCCTTATCCATTACAATAATTTCATCGCAGTTTTTTACTGTTGCCAGTCTATGTGCAATTATCAACATGGATTTTTTCTTGAATTTATTGTAAATCATATCGAATATGATATTTTCTGTAGCAAAATCTAGATTGCTTGTCGATTCGTCTAGCACATAAAAATTATTTGTCTTTAAAAATGCTCTTGCAAGTGCTATCCTCTGCTTTTCGCCACCGCTTAAGCCATTTCCTGCTTCTTCCAGATATGTATAATACTGCATAGGAAGCTTTTTAATAAAATCATGGGCATCTGCCGCCTTTGCAGCTTCCTTCACTTCATCTAATGTTGAATTCATTTTACTGACACGTATATTGTCATAGATGCTTTTAGAAAAAAGCTCAATTGACTGCGGCACATAGGAAATTGCTCTTCTGACTGAATAGTTGTTGTATTCCTTCATATCTACTCCGTCTATTAGGATTTCCCCTGCTTCAGGCTCATAATATTTTAGCAGCAGCTTTGCCAAGGTAGATTTTCCACTCCCACTGGCTCCGACAAGTGCCACCTTCTTTCCGTAAGGAATAGTTATGCTTACATTGTTAAGCACGGGCTTTCTGTTGCCATATCGAAAGGTTATATTCTTTACTTGAATATCTCCCTCTACGTTTTCCAGCTCCTGATAGGTGTTTTCTATTTCACCCGCCTGCTCTTTCTCATAGTCAAGAATTTCCGTCAGCCTTTTCATGGAAATATTAGCTTCCTGAATCTGCAGTTGCAATCCTACAAGCCTGCTGACCGGATCCATAAAATATCCTGACAAGGTCATAAATGCCATCATACTTCCCAGTGTATTTTCTCCGTTAATTACCTGCATAATTCCAAAATACATTAGTACCAGATTCCCTACCGTAGATACCATTCCTGATATTGACCCCTGAATATTGGACAGCATCCCTTCCTTAAATGAAATCCTGAGCGATTTGATATATTCTTTCTCGATATTTTCAAGCTCAGTTTCTTCATTGGCATTTCCCTTTATTGTTTCAACTGCTCTAAGACTTTCAATAATTTGCGAATTAAGTATTGATGCCTGCTGCATCTGTTCTTCGTTGATTTTTTTATATGGCTGTTTGAATATAAATACCAGTGCTATGCTAATAATAGTCATAAATAGGATAATTACAAATAGCGGCATATTCATACGAAATAAAATCACCCCTGTAACAAGTGCCATTGATATATCCATAATCAGCGTTAATGCAATATTGGTAAAAATATCCTTAATTGTAAAAGCATCTGAAAACCTTGTTATAATATCGCCCGTTTTTCTAGTTGCAAAAAACTTCATCGGCAGCTTGTAAATATGTTCAAAATACCCCAGCATCAGCGGAATATCTATTTTCTGAGAGAGATATATCATCATCCACTGTCTGACATAGCCTACGATTACCTGAGTTATGCTAATTACCGAAAAAACAATCAATACCAGTACAAGCATGTTTTTTAGCTTGTAGGGTAATATTTCATCCATTAGAATTTTGTTAAATAAAGATGATACAATTCCAAGTGCTGTCAAAATAACTGATGCTAAAATCGAAAACACAAAAAGCTTCTTTTGAGGCAATAATAATTTTAAAAAGCGATTAAAGGTCTTGTCACCTTTAACTTTTCCTGTTACAAATTCCTGAT
>DFYO01000040.1 GCA_002381865.1 Clostridiales bacterium UBA4080
TACAACTGTCAAAGACAGGATTATATATACTCAAATTGTACTATATTCTTAGTTCTTTTGCAAGATTTATTTTTTTATTATTCATATTCGGGCAATTTCCATCAAATTTTTCAAGCAATCTACTCTAAATATGGTTTTAAACGCCTCTCATAATGCAAGTATCTAAATATTTAACCTTCTTCAATAAAACTATATTGCTTATTGCCTCCTAAAAAATATTCATTTGCATCTGGCAAAGAAAAAGGAGCATATTATTTGATTATTTACTAGATTTCCTTTCATAAAAAAGAAGCGTTAATTAACGCTTCTTTTTATATGAATCATAATATTATCTATTATTTTGCATATTCTATTGCTCTAGTTTCTCGAATTACGTTTACCTTAATCTGTCCTGGGTATTCTAACTCGTTCTCTATCTGCTTCGCAACATCCCTTGCCAGTAATACCGTCTCTTCGTCATTTGTTTGATCCGGTAAAACCATGATTCTAATCTCTCTACCTGCTTGAATAGCAAATGATTTTTCTACACCTTTAAATTGGTCTGCAATATCTTCTAGTTTATGCAATCTTTGAATATATGTCTCAAGTGACTCTCTTCGAGCACCCGGTCTTGCGGCTGAAATAGAATCTGCTGCTTGTACAATTACTGCAATCAGCGAAGTTGGTTCTACATCACCATGATGAGCTTCTACTGCATTAATAATAATTGGAGATTCTTTATGCTTTCTACATAGCTCTGCTCCAATAGAAATATGTGACCCTTCCATTTCATGATCCACTGCTTTACCAATGTCATGAAGAAGTCCGGCTCTTTTAGCCATTCTTACGTCAACGCCTATTTCTCCTGCAATTAATCCACTTAATAGTGAAACTTCAATTGAATGCTTTAATACATTTTGTCCATAGCTTGTTCTGAATTTCATTTTACCAAGAAGTCTTATAAGCTCAGAATGCAATCCATGTACCCCTGTATCAAAGGTAGCATTTTCGCCTTCTTCACGAATCATTTGTTCAACTTCCCTTTTTGCCTTTTCAACCATCTCTTCAATTCTTGCTGGATGAATTCTTCCATCCACAATAAGTTTTTCAAGGGCAATTCTTGCCACTTCTCTTCTAACTGGATCAAATCCGGATAATATTACCGCTTCCGGTGTATCATCAATAATCAAATCAATTCCTGTTAAAGTTTCAAGTGTTCGGATATTACGTCCCTCTCTACCAATAATTCTTCCCTTCATTTCATCACTTGGAAGAGCTACCACTGATACTGTAGTTTCAGCTACGTGATCTGCTGCACACTTTTGAATTGCAATTCCAAGCACTTCTCTAGCACGCTTATTGGCTTCTTCTTTAGCTCTCTGTTCTATTTCCTTAATCATAACAGCTGCTTCATGCTTTACATCATCTTCGACTAATTTTAAAAGGTATTCTTTTGCTTGTTCAGAGGAAAGACCAGAAATTTTTTCAAGTTCTGTCAGGTGTTGCTGTTTCAATTGATCGACTTTTTCTTTATCTTCAAGCAGTTGTTGCTCTTTTTGATTCATTTGGGATTCTTTTTTTTCAAGAGATTCCGTCTTTTTATCAATAGCTTCTTCTTTTTGAAGGATTCTTCTTTCTAGTCTTTGCATTTCGTTTCTGCGTTCTTTTAGCTCTTTTTCAGCATCGTTTCGAGTTTTAAAGACTTCTTCTTTAATCTCAAATCTTGCTTCTTTCTTGATGTTCTCGCCTTCTTTAATTGCATCATCCACAATCTTTCTTGCTTTTTGTTCAGCAGAACCATATTGTGCTTCAGCTACTTGTTTTCTATAGGCAATTCCAGCAAAGAAAGCGCCAACTGCAGCCACGATAATCCCAATTCCTAGAATAATCTCGATTTGCATTGAAAACACCTCCTCTTTATTTAATTTTCATTGTACATATTTATTAAATACAACATATAAATTTTATACTTTTTTAACTATTCTGTCAAGGTATTTTCAGCGAACTTATAGTATTTTGACTAGTAAAAGAAACACAATCCTCTTAAAACACAGGTGTTATCAAAAAGTTTCAAACCTCTTCACTGTTTATAATATTCATCCAGCACTTTTTGAATATCCAAATAGCTAAAACCTTTATACAGCAAATGTCTAATTAGCTTTTCCTTTACAACACCGTCAAATTCTTCAATGTTTTTAATCTTTTTTTCAAGGATTTTAATAATACCCTGCTTTTCCTGTTCTTGGTTATAGCTTATAGTCCTTTCTAATATTTCATTGTCTATTCCCTTATTCTTTAATACATATTTAATTGTATTTATACTTTTTTTCCCTGCCATATTTTCTATATATCTTTGCACAAATCTTTCATCATTGACATAGCCTCTTTTTTCAAGCTCCCCAACAATTATTTCTGCAAGATTGATTGTTATTCCAGATTTTTGTATTTTATTGAAAAGCTCAGCGGCTGTATATTCTCTTCTTGATAGCAAATTATACGCGTAGGCTCTTGCCCTTTTAAATACAATTTCAGTTAATTTTCTTACCACATCCTGCTCAATTTCAACATTTTCCTCGATAGCATTTTTAGTTATTTCTTTTGGGTATAAAGAAAACGCATATATATCATCAATATATATGCGGATTTTTGAATTATTTCTTTCTCTTTCCAGCCTTGTAATTATCATTATTTATCAGCTTCTTCCTTACTTGATATAGCTTCTCTTTTCTCTTTAGTCTTTGCTCCGGTTTTATTGTCTTCTTGCTTTTCTTCTAGCTTCTTGCTTTTCTTCAGACCAAAATGCTCTCTTACAATATCTTCGATCTCTGTGAGAAGTTCCGGATTATTCTTCAAATATTCCTTGGAATTTTCTCTTCCCTGTCCTAACCTGGTCTCCTTATATGAAAACCACGCTCCGCTTTTTTGTACAATATCATATTTCGCAGCAATATCAAGAATATCCCCTTCTTTGGAAATACCCTCTCCAAACATAATGTCGAATTCTGCTTCCTTAAATGGTGGCGCAATTTTATTTTTAGCAACTTTAACTCTTACTCTGTTTCCAATCATTTCAGAATTCTGCTTTAAGGTCTCAATTCTTCTAACATCTAATCTTATAGATGCATAAAATTTGAGTGCCCTTCCTCCAGTAGTTACTTCAGGGCTCCCAAACATCACTCCAACTTTTTCACGAAGCTGATTAATAAATACAACAATACAATTAGACTTATTAATTATGCCTGTAAGCTTTCTTAGTGCCTGAGACATTAATCTAGCATGAAGTCCCATATGAGAATCTCCCATATCTCCTTCGATCTCAGCTTTAGGAACAAGTGCCGCTACAGAGTCCACAATTACAATATCAATCGCTCCCGAACGAACCATTGTTTCAGTTATTTCTAATGCCTGCTCTCCGTTGTCAGGCTGTGAAATATATAAATTATCAATATCCACTCCGATTTTCTCTGCGTATGAGGGATCAAGCGCATGTTCAGCATCTACAAAGCCCGCAATTCCTCCAAGCTTTTGTATCTCAGCTACCATATGAAGAGCCACTGTAGTTTTACCGCTGGATTCAGGTCCGTATACCTCAATAATTCTGCCTCTTGGTAGGCCTCCGGCTCCAAGTGCTATGTCTAGACTGAGTGATCCTGTAGGGACAGTTTCTACATTAAACAAATTATCCGAATCCCCCAATTTCATAATTGAACCTCTTCCAAACTGCTTTTCTATTTGTGCAATAGCCGCTGATAACGCTTGTTGTTTATCGTCTCTCATAAATATCTTGCTAGCATAAGCCAGCTCCTCCTTTTATCATAATCGAACCTATGTTTGTATAAATTATATACGAACTTTTGTTCTGTGTCAATAAGGTTTTTATTTATTCTTTAATAAATTTTATTAAAATCTGATGTGGAACAATTTTTGCAAGCATTCTAAACAAATTCATATAAATACCCTTTATGGATATTTCCTTCCCTGATGCAAGATCTCTTAATGCCTTATTTACAACCCTTTCTGATTTTTCAAAAAATGCTTTCTTTATCAAACTAGTTTTTCCTGCATTTTCAAAAAATTCCGTTTCAACAGGTCCTGGACATACCGCAATTACCTTGATTCTTCTTTTAATCAGTTCCTCTCCTAATGCTCTTGAAAAGCTTAACACATAAGACTTTGTAGCAGCATAAACAGCAAAATAGGGTTGTGGCAAGAATGCTGCCGCTGATGCCATCTGAATTATTCTGGCTCCTGGCTTCATATAATTTAAACTAATATAAGTAATCGCAGTAAATGCTTTTACATTTAGCTGTATCATTTCAATATTATCCTTAAAGGAAATATTCTCAAAGGCTCCTGTTTTCCCAAATCCAGCATTATTTACAAGTAGCCTTATATTAGGCTTTTCTTTTTCAAGAGTGTCCTTAAAAATCATCCATGAATTTTCATCTAATAAATCCAATTTTAAAATTTTAATATTCTGTTCGTTGTATTTTTCGCGAAGTGAAATCAGTTTTTCTTCTCTTCTAGCAATCACCCATATTTCGTCAAATTGTTTTTTGTTGTTACATAATACATCGACATACTTTTCTCCCATTCCCGAAGATGCCCCAGTTACTACTGCAATGTTCTTCATAAGTGCCCCCTTCAAATAATTATTTTTGTTCTACATTATTTATTCTTTTTTTTATGCACATTCCTAATAGCTTTTCTTTTTTGAACAGCTTTTTTTTCATCTTTAGGTTTGTTTTTATTAAAGTCTTGATTTTTAAATGCTGCTTTGGGTCTTATTAGTGCCTTTTTATGAAACCCTATTAAATCCTCTCTTTTAGCAAGTATTAATGCTTCATAGACCAGATTGTAATTTTTAGGATTTCTGTATTGAATCAATGCTCTTTGCATAGCCTTTTCGTGGTGTGATTTAGGAACGTACACGCTTTCCATCGTTAGCGGATTTATTCCTGTATAATACATGCAGGTTGAAACAGTTGAGGGTGTGGGATAAAAATCCTGTACCTGCTGTGGTGCATGATTAATATCTCTTAAATATTCTGCCAGTTCAATTGCATCCTTCAATGTAGAGCCAGGATGACTTGACATTAAATATGGTACTAAAAACTGATTTTTGCCAATTTCCTCATTGTATTTATGGTATTCATCTGTGAATTTTTTATATATTTCATGCTTTGGTTTACCCATATAAGCTAATACCTTGTCAGAAATATGTTCTGGTGCCACCTTAAGCTGTCCGCTAATATGGTCTCGACACAGCGCTTTAAAAAACTTCTTGTTTTTATCATATATTAGATAATCAAATCGAATCCCTGATCTCACAAATACTTTTTTAACATTGGGCAGTTTTTTTAGCTTGGTCAGTAGCTCCAGATAATCTTCATGATCAATTTTTAAATTTTTACAAGGAACTGGGAAAAGACATTGCTTGGTTTTGCAAACCCCGTAATTCTCCTGTCTTTCACATGCTCTATGCCTAAAATTAGCAGTCGGACCTCCAACATCATGAATATATCCCTTAAAATCCTTGTCCTGAATAATTTTTTCAGCCTCTTCTAGCATAGAATTATGGCTTCTGCTTTGGAGAACCCTTCCCTGATGAAAGGTTAATGCACAAAAATTACACCCTCCAAAGCAGCCTCTATTACTAATCAAGCTAAATTTAACCTCTTCTATTGCTGCAATTCCCCCCATGCTTTCATAGCTAGGGTGATAATTTCTCATATAGTTCAATGAATAAATATGATCTAAGCTTTTTTGGTCTAAGGGAAGTGCTGCAGTATTTTGAACCACAAACAAATCCTCCCCATAGCTTTCAGTTAAAATTTTGCCATTAATTGCATCTGTATTTTCATATTGAAGCTTAAAGCTTTGTGCGAATTTTTTTCGGCTTTCACTTATTTCTTTAAAGCTTGGAAGCTTTTCAAATTCGTAGAGACTTTCCAAACTATCTGTTTTGTATACAGTGCCTGGAATATATGTAATATCCTTCACCATAATTCCAGCCGCCAAAGCTTCTGCTATATCTGTAATAATTCTTTCTCCCATTCCATAAACCAAAATATCAGCCTGCGAATCAATTAGAATTGACTTCATGACCTTGTCGCTCCAATAGTCATAATGGGCTAGCCTTCTTAAGCTCGCTTCAATTCCCCCTAATATTATAGGAGTATTTTTATAAATACTTCTTATCTTTTTAGAATATACAATTGTAGCTCTGTCAGGTCGTTTACCCATAAGTTTTCCTGGGGTATAGGAATCCTCAGTTCTTTTTTTCTTAGCAACCGAATAATGATTTACCATTGAATCAATATTCCCAGATGTAACCAAAAATGCCAGCTTAGGTTCATTAAATTGGGTAAAATCCTTTTCCCTGCTTATATCAGGCTGCGCCAGTATAGCAACCTTATATCCAAAGGCTTCGAGCACTCTGCTTATTATTGCAGCTCCAAACGACGGATGATCTACATAAGCATCTCCTGTTACAAGGACAAAATCTGGCCTGTCCCATCCTCTCTGTTCCATTTCTTTTTTATTAATTGGCAAAAATTCCATTTTTTCTCTTTCCTTCGATAAAATTCATTATTTCCTTGTAACTATCTATGTAATAATCCGACATTTGCTTGATTTCCTCTTTTAATTCTTTGGAAAAATCATCATATACTGCACAAACCTTCATTCCTGCTCTTTTAGCTGCAATAATACCCGCTGGAACATCTTCAAAAACCAGACATTCCTCAGGCTTCACATTTAAATCGCGAGCAACCTGCAAATATATATCCGGATGTGGCTTGCCTTTATTAACCTCACAGCTAGTTCTAATAGTGTCAAAATAATCATTCAAATCATACTTTTCAATTATCATTGTAACTAATTCTCTTGAATTACTAGTTCCTATACCTGTTTTGTAGTTATTATCATAAAGATATTCTAAAAACACTTTAACATAAGACTTCAATGGCACTTTATTCAAATAGTATTCCCCTGCCATCTTATTCCAATCTTCTTTTATATCTTCAACCTCAACTGGAAGATTAAACCTCTTTTTAAAAAACTCTGCTGTCTCTGTAAAGCTCATTCCTTCTATTTCATCTTGAAAATCATCCGGAAAATCCAAGCCAAATTTTTTCAAATATTCAATATCTATTGTTTTCCAAAGCCACATTGAATCAACAAGCGTTCCATCTAAATCAAATAATACTGCTTTAATATTTTCAAACATTTTATCCCCTCTTCTACTGCCATCGCCATCCCGACGAATACTTGTTTTTTAATAGGTTCCCTGTTTTCTTTGCCCAGCCCAAGGAAAATCCTTCAACACAGACCAGCTGATAACCCTTGTTTGCTTCAACATCTAAGGATTCTCCCTTAAGATATCTAACAACCCTTTGATCCTCAATCGCAAAATCCACTATATTTTTAGCCTCTTCTTTTTTTAATGCACTCGCAAGCGCCTGTGAAGGCTCAAATCCATGCTTAGAAAAGCTTCCAATATGCCATCCGCTCCTTAGAACCCTAATTTTTTTAGTATCAGGCATATCCTTTGGAATCAAATAAGCTCTATCTTCAATAACTGTAATTTGGTCCCTCTCAAATGTAATTTTCAAATTTTCTTTTTCAAATTGTTCCAGCATAATGCTTTGGTTTTTATTCATTGGAATACATTTATAGTACTTATTCTTAGTTATTTCTCCAGCTTCTTTTTTCAGCAATGCTATAAAATGGCCTTCGCCTTCAAGCTTATGCGGCCAAAGTCTTTTCGCTCCCGAAAGTCCCAGCACCCCATTCTCAAAACCTTTATATGCATTAATTTCAGATAATTTAAAGCTTGAATTATCCTTTAAAAACTCCAAAATTATTTTTTCATTCTCTATCTCAGAAAAAGTACAAGTAGAGTAAAGAATATATCCTCCCGGCTTTAGCATAGCTGCTGCTGATTTTAATATTTCTCGCTGAATTGAAGCATACTCTTTGTTACTGTCTGAATTCCAGCATTTAAGCATAGAAGAGTCCTTTCTGAACATGCCTTCCCCTGAACAAGGTGCATCAACTAGTATTTTATCAAAGAATCCTTCAAAATACTGCTTAAGCTTTTCTGGATTTTCGCTTATCACAATCGCATTTTTTATGCCCAGAATTTCGATATTTTTCACTATTGCCTTTGCTCTAGAAGCACTAATATCATTACTTACAAGCAATCCGGTCCCATTTAATCGTTCGGCTATCTGAGTAGTTTTTCCTCCTGGCGCTGCACACAAATCAAGTACTTTATCCCCATAATTAATTGGTATAATTGTGCCTGGTGCCATTGCACTAGGTTCCTGAATATAATAAAGTCCGGCATAATAAAAAGGATGTTTTGCCGGCTGAATATTATTATCATAATAGAATCCATTGTTTGTCCAAGGTATTAATTTCAAATTAAAGGGCGCCATCTCGTAAAAGGATGGCGCACTAATTTTAAGTGCATTTGCCCGCAAGCCTTGAAAATGCGGTTTATTATAAGAATTAATAAATTCATCGAACTCTTCTTTTAATATTTCTTTAATATTGTTTTTAAACTCTTCAGGTAAATTCACTCTGCTATTCCTTTCCAGTATTACATTAAATCCGTTAATAATTCAGGCACTGTACTCTGTGCTTTTCAGCAATAATATCCAGCTTTTTGCTGAAAACAATAAGATTCTCAATGCTTCCCTCTTCCCAAATTTTATAAAATTCTTCCTGAATTTGCTGAATTTCATCTATATTATTGCTTACCTTGCTTATGTTTTGTATATTATTCAAAATATCCGCTATAATACTTGACTTATATTGAAAATTATCCTGAGCATCAAGTATTTCATTTCTTATTTTTGACATTTCCTGATCTAGCTTGTGAGCAGCATCAGCTGCTTTTATAAGTCTTTCTTTAATGTCTGAAGGAATATTCCTTTTGTATTTGTATTTTAAGGAATGCTCTATAGTTGCCCAGAAATTCATTGCTAAGGTTCTTATCTGAATTTCAATCTGTATTCTTTTTTTCCCAAGAGCAGTATGAACGTCATAATATGCTATTATATGGTAGCTTTTATATCCGCTTTCCTTGGAATTAGAGATATAATCCTTCTCATATTTTATTTCAAGATCGCTTCTGTTTCTTATCAGCTCCACAACAACATCAATATCCTCAACAAACTGGCAAATTATTCTGATTCCAGCAATATCCTCAATATCCTCTTCAATTCTGCTTAATGGAATATTTTTTTTATTCATTTTATCTAAAATACTAGCAATCATCTTAACTCTTCCTGATACCAATTCAATTGGTGAATGCTTCCCCAGCATGCTGTTTTCCTCAACTATACTTGTGAACTTAATTTCTAATTCACTAACCGCTTGACGGTATGGAAGCAATATTTCTCTCCACATCTGTATTTCCATTACTTTTCTCCTATAAATTAAATAATATTATAGTAAATATTAAAGCTATATTTCTTTATGTTTTAGAGCTAATAGTATCAAGACTTTAGCTTTAAACATACATATATATTATATCATAAACACAAAAAATAATATACTACTATAAAATTTCAAAAAAATACGCATTCAGTGTTTAAAGCTTTAATTGGTTGTTGTCAGATTGCTTGTTATCTGATTGCTTTTCATATTCTATATCTATAAGCAAATCTTCGCTATCTGCAGCACTGGTTGCAAGAAAATCACATCTTTCATTCTGTTCATGTCCATCATGACCTTTAACCCATACAAAGCTTGCCTCATGACGACTTATTTCTTGTATTATTGCCTTCCACAAATCCACATTCTTCACAGGCTCTTTTTTCTTGCCTCTAGTCCAATTATTTTGTATCCAGCCTTCAAGCCATCCCAGCTGAAATGAGTCTACAATATATTTTGAATCAGTATATATAGTTACCTGACAGGTTTTTTTTAGCGCCTCCAACCCCTTGTAGACTGCCAAAAGTTCCATTCGATTATTGGTGGTCTTTTTATAGCCCTCACTTAACTCCTTGGTATGCTTTATACCTTCGTCATCAAAATATTCCAAAACCACACCGTATCCGCCTGCCCCCGGATTTCCCCTGCATGCTCCATCCGTATATAAATCAACCTTTTTCATAAAATCTCCTTGTTCATAAATAGTTAAATCTTTTATTTTATTTTCCTTCTTACACTTAATTACTATGATTTTATAGCAAATATATAATGCTTCAGCTTGTTATTGTCAGAATAAGCTTAATTGATTTGTATCCGACATTCCTTCTAAAATTCCATTTTGTTTCATAATTTCAATAACTGTTTTTGTAAGCTTACCTCTGATTCTCAAATCATCAATTGACACAAACTCTCCTTGCTGCCTTGATTCAACTATATTTAACGCAGCCTTCTCTCCAAGTCCCTGAATTGTACTTAAAGAAGGCATAATCTTATTGTCAAGAATTTGAAATTTAGTTGCATCAACAAGATACAGGTCTATTGGCATAAAGCTTATCCCTCTTGCATACATTTCCTGAACTATCCTCATATCCTTAATCATATCCTTCTCTTTTTTTGTAATCTTATCTGCATCACGGGATTTCAGCTCCTGTAAATAGCTTTCAAGCTTTTCTTTGCCTTGACACATAATATCATAATCAATATTTGAAGCTCTAATACTGAAAAAGGCTGTATAATAAGCCATTGGATAATATACTTTAAAATATGCTATACGATATGCCATCATAACATAAGCTACTGCATGTGCCTTAGGAAACATATACTTAATTTGTTTACAAGACCAGATATACCATTCTGGCACATCTTTTTCTCTCATAGCCTCTTCCCACTCTTCTTTTAAGCCCTTTCCCTTTCTTACACTCTCCATAATTGTAAAGGAAAGACTTTTATCAACCCCCATATTAATCAAATATGTCATAATATCATCTCTTGTTGATATTACCTGAGAGATATTTGCAGTACTTTCCTTAATTAAAACCTGCGCATTATTAAGCCATACATTTTCTCCATGGGAAAGACCTGATATTCTAACTAAATCCGAAAAAGACTTTGGTTTCGTATCTAATAGCATCTGAATTACAAAATCCGTTCCAAATTCTGGAACTCCTAGGCATCCAAGCTTACAGCCCCCTATTTGATCTGGGGTTATTCCAAGCGCCTCTGTTGAATTAAACAACGACATAACCCTTGGTTCATCCAGCCTTACCTCTGTTGCATCTATTCCTGTTAAATCCTCAAGCATTTTTATTATTGTTGGATCGTCGTGACCTAAAATATCCAGCTTAAGTAAATTATGGTCAATTGAATGGTAATCAAAATGAGTTGTTATTATTGAGGTTTCCATATCATTTGCAGGTCTTTGAACAGGTGTAAAGGTATATATCTCCTGTTCCTTGGGTACGACAATAATTCCTCCAGGATGCTGACCTGTAGTTCTTCTTACACCTATGCACCCTGAAACAAGTCTGTTAATTTCAGCCTTATTAATATTTTGCTCTCTTTCATCAAAATATTTTTTCACAAAACCAAATGCAGTTTTTTCTGCAAGTGTACCAATTGTCCCCGCTCTGAATACATGTCCTTCTCCAAAGAGCTCCTCGGTAAATTCATGCGCCTTGCTTTGGTATTCTCCTGAAAAATTCAAGTCAATATCAGGCTCTTTATCTCCTTTAAATCCTAAAAAAGTCTCAAAAGGAATATCATGTCCTTCCTTTGATAAAGGTTCATTACAAACCGGACAGTTTTTATCCTCTAATCCGCAGCCTGAATTACCCGCTTGCTTTTTAACCTCTTCTGAATAAAAATCATTATATTTACATTTCTTGCATAAATAATGTGGTGAGAGTGGATTAACTTCTGTAATACCAGCCATGGTAGCTGCAAAAGAGGAGCCAACCGAACCTCTTGAGCCTACAAGATATCCGTCTTCAAGTGATTTCCACACAAGCTTTTGGGCAATAATATACATAACTGCAAACCCGTTGCTTATTATTGAGTTTAGCTCTCTTTCCAATCTTTCACTTACAATTTCAGGCAATGGATCTCCATACATTGAAATAGCTTTTTCATAGCATATCTGTCGAAGCGTTTCATCCGAGCCCTCAATCTTAGGTGGAAATTTTTCTGCTGGAACAGGATTTATTTTTTCAATCATATCAGCAATTTTATTAGTGTTTTCAACAACTACCTGATATGCCTCATGTTCACCCAAATAATAAAACTCCGCAAGCATTTCTTCAGTCGTTCTAAAATATAACGGAGCCTGTTTGTCCGCATCACTAAAGCCTTTCCCTGCCATAAGAATTCTTCTGTATACCTCATCCTCCGGATTCATAAAATGAACATCACAGGTAGCTACAGTAAGCTTGTTATGCTCTTTTGAAAGCTCCACGATCTTTCTGTTAATATCCATTAATCTTTGCTTGCTTTCAACAATATTATCTCTTATTAAAAAATCATTATTTGCAAGCGGCTGAATTTCATAGTAATCATAAAAATCAGCAATTCTATTAATCTCCTCAGGGTCCTTATTCTCCATAATTGCCTTATAAAGCTCTCCTGCTTCACAGGCTGAGCCCAGCAAAATACCTTCCCTATGTTTTCTGAAAATACTTTTTGGAATTCTAGGTTGCTTAAAGTAATACTTAATGTGACTGTCAGAAATCAGTTTATATAAATTTTTTAAACCAGTCAAATTCTGAGCAAGCATAATAGCATGATTTGATCTTAGCTTTTTAAGGTTTTTCAGGTTTGATTTTTCATATTCTGTATATTCTGTAAAATTATGAATATTCATTTCGTCAAGATGCTTAAGCAAGTACAGAAAAATATGCGCTGTAGCTTCGGCATCATTTACAGCTCTGTGATGTCCCTCAAGCTTAATTTCAAACTCCTGTGCTAATGTATTAAGCTTATAGTTTTTTAAATTTGGAAACAATGTTCTTGTCAGCTCTAAGGTGTCAATACTAGTATTTTCAATATTTATACCCATTTCTCTTGCTTCATATTTAATAAAGCTCATATCAAAATCAGCATTATGTGCAACTAATGCCAAGTCTCCAAAAAATTCCCTAAAGCTTTCCATTACCTGTTCAATTTTAGGTGCGTCTTCTACCATTTCAGGGGTTATATGGGTTATCTCCTGGACTCTGTGAGGAATATCTCTTTCTGGATTTACAAAGCTGCTAAATCTATCCGTAATTATTTTATTGCATATCTTTACTGCCCCTATTTCAGTTATCTTGTCCTGTCCCGGAATAAACCCGGTTGTTTCTATGTCAAAAATGACAAAGCTATCAGTAAAGGTCTGTCCCTTCATATTTTTAACCGTAGGCTTTTCATCATCTACAATATATGCTTCTACACCATAAATTACCTTTAAATCAGTTTTTTCTGCAGCATGAAAAGCTTCCGGAAAAGCCTGTACCACTCCATGGTCTGTAATCGCCAGTGCCTTATGCCCCCATTTAATTGCTTGCTTAACTGCATCTTTTGCGCTGACTATTGCATCCATATCACTCATTTGTGTGTGCAGATGGAGCTCTACTCTTTTTTCTTCTGCATTATCTTCTCTTTTTTTTCTAAAATCCTCAATTATTTCTGCACTGCTAACCATTATAATACTTTCTTTTTGAAAATCATCAAATTGAAGTCTGCCGGAAATACGTGCAAAAACGCCCTTGTTTATTTTACCTGCAGTATTTTCATTGTAAAAATCTTGGTTTAAAAATGCTTTACAGGTTATAGAATTAGTAAAATCAGTTAAATCAAAAATAATTAATTTTTTATCATTTTTCAAATCTCTTTCTTCATAATTAATCAATAATCCTTCAATAATTACCTGATTTGTCTCTTCAGAAAAATCCTTGATATAAGTAATCTCACCTGTTATTTGTTTTTTGCCAATAACAATATTCTCAGGATTTTTACTATCCTTTTCCTGTTTTTTCACAACCTTTTTTGGCAATGCTTGAGCCGTCTGATTTAAAGTGTCAGCTTTAAGCTCCATTATTCTCATTTTTTCTTCAATTTCATGTCTTTCAATAAATTTTTCAACTAAATCCAAACCATCTTGTTTGGTAATTATCATATCCATTTCAATATTAAATTTGTTTTTAAAGCAGTTGATTACATAAGGCTTAATATCATACTTTTTAAAATATTCATACATTTGCTCACTAAGCTCATATATTATTGTATTATCCTTTATTTGATAAGGTGTATTTGAAAGCTTTACAGCACAAACCGGGCTAATTTTTCGCAAATCCTCAAAAATAGCCTCTTTATATATTTCAAATAGCTGTCTGAAAGGAAGCTCCTCTTGAAATATAAATCTTTCATTTACAACAACATCAAAAGAGTCCTCTAGATTAATATGCAGTTTTATTTTTTCTGCCAGCTGGAAGGTCATTTTAGGAAATACTATCTTATCTAAAAGCAAGTTAACCTTAAGCTGCTTGGCTTTTTTATTCAAAAAAATATTTTCAACCTGTGATTCAAGAAAATAATAGCCGAGTGCATCATCCAGCTTTATCTTCGGAAAAACATCTTTAAACTGTTTGCTCAACTATTTCACCTCTTTATATATCAATTAAAGCTTATTAATTTCTTCCATCAAGGCTTCAACCAGCATTTCTTCAGAAACTTTTTTAACTACTACGCCCTTTTTAAATATAATACCTACTCCTTTTCCTCCTGCAATACCAAGGTCTGCTTCCTTGGCTTCTCCCGGGCCGTTCACAACACAGCCCATTACTGCAATTTTCGCTTTCTTATTAATTCCCTCACATCTTCTTTCAACCTCATTAGCAATATTAATAAGATTGATTTCTGTCCTTCCGCAAGTCGGACACGAGACAAATTCAAGCTCAGTTGGGTATAGCTCTAGGGATTGAAGTATTTTCTTTGCAATCCTAACCTCTTCAACTGGATCTCCTGTAATTGAAACTCTCAGTGTATCTCCAATTCCCATAGAAAGCATTATACCAAGACCAACTGAAGATTTTATTGTTCCTGAAAACATTGTTCCTGCTTCTGTTACCCCAATATGCAAAGGATAATCCATTTTTTCTGAGGCAAGTGCATAGGCATTTATTCCTGTTAATACATCTGATGACTTTATTGATACAACTATATTATTGTAGTCAAGCTTCTCAATAAGCTCTACATTATACATCGCACTTTCAACAAGTGCTTCTGGAACTGGGCTTTTATATTTTTCTAATATAGTCTTTTCAAGCGATCCGCTATTGACCCCTATTCTAATAGGTATATTCTTAAGCTTAGCAGCTTCTACAACAGCCTTAAGCTTATCACTGTCCCCAATATTACCTGGATTAATTCTTATTTTATCAGCTCCATAATTAATAGACTCAATTGCCAGTCTATAATCAAAATGTATATCTGCAACCAATGGTATATTAATCTGATTTTTTATTTTTTCAATAGCCTTTGCTGCTTCAATATTAGGAACTGCAACCCTTATTATCTGACATCCTGCAGCCTCAAGCTCTTTAATCTGCTTAACTGTACTAATAACATCCTCTGTTTTTGTATTACACATGGACTGTATTAAAATCGGATTGAAATTACCTATTCTCTGCTTTCCAATCTTAATTTCTCTTGTTTTTTTTCTATTCATAAAGCTTTCTCCTAGTTTCAAAAATATGCTTATAAAGGTTTAACCAATCATATTTTTCTTTTTGTAAGCCAAAAAATTCTCTTAACTATGCCTATTTTTTAAAATAGCTTTTTAATATCATTAAACAATATCAGCACCATTAATCCCATCAAAACAACATATCCAACAAAATGTATGGTTCCTTCCTTTTCTTCATCAATAGGTTTCTTCCTAATTGCTTCAATAAAAAGAAAGACCAGCCTTCCTCCATCAAGCGCAGGTATCGGCATCAAGTTCATTACTCCAAGATTTGCACTTAATAATACTATAAAAAAGGACATCGTTCTTACAAGATAAAGAAGGCCTTCCTTTAAGCTCTCTTTATATCCCGTACTTACAACTGAAACAATTCCTACGGGTCCTGATATTTCCTTGGCAGCTATTGCTCCGCTAAATATTTGACCTAATCCATAAAAAGTAATTTTAATCCAAAATCCAATTTCAATTATCGAATATTTAATAAGTTGAATAGGATTAGAAAATCTTTGAACTTCTGTTTCAACTCCAATTTTATATGTTCTATTGTCCTCAGATAGCATCGGTTTTATAACCATGCTGGCTTTCTCACCATCTCTGAGATATTCGAGTTCGATTGCCTCTCCCTTGTTCTCATTAATATAAATAAGAATTTCTGGATATGCAATTACGCTTCTTCCGTTTATCTTTAAAATTTTATCACCTGGTAATATACCCGCCTCAGCTGCAGGTGAGTTTTCAGATACCTTTGAAATTACACTTGTCTGAACGGCTCCTGATATTGATAAATAAATGATTGCAAAGAAAAATGCTAGTATAAAGTTAAATAACGGCCCTCCAAATACAACCATTATTTTAGCCCATACTGATTTTACAGAGAAAGAGCGTTCATCATCACTTACTTCATTTTCTCCCAGCATCTTACAAAAGCCTCCAAAAGGCAAAAGCCTTATGGAAAACAATGTTTCGCCAATTTTTTTACCCGCTATTTTAGGTCCCATTCCCAATGCAAATTCTTCAACATAAATACCACTTTTTTTTGCAAAAAAGAAATGACCAAATTCATGTACTAATACAATCAGTCCAAACATCAATATTGCTACAATAATATCCATATTACCACCTGCTCTCTATTATTTCTTTTGTCCAATTCTGTACTCCAAGAATGTTTTCTAAAGATATTTCTTTAATTATATCATGCTTTTCCATAACATAATTTATTATTTCTGGAATTTCTAAAAACTTTATTTCTTCTTTTAAAAATTTATCCACTGCTATTTCATTTGCTGCATTTAAAGCCGTTGGCATAGTTCCTCCAATTTCTAATGCTCTATATGCTAAGCTCAAGCAAGGAAAGCTGTCTAAATCAGGTTCTTCAAAGGTAAGCTGTCTGATTTGTGATAATCTCAATCTATCCCAGCTATTTTTATGCCTGTTTGGATAATATAGAGCGTACTGGATAGGAAGCTTCATATCAGGCAGCCCCATCTGCGCTATAACCGAACCATCTGAATATTCAACCATTGAATGAATAATACTCTGAGGATGAACAACTACTTTTATCTGGTCTGGTTTTACATCAAAAAGCCACCTTGCTTCTATTACCTCTAGCCCTTTATTCATAAGAGTAGCTGAATCTATTGTAATTTTATTTCCCATTGACCAATTAGGATGATTAAGCGCCTGAGTTTTTGTAATGTTTTTTAAATCTTCAGTCTTTTTACCTCTAAAGGGACCTCCTGAAGCAGTTAGCCATATATTCTCTACCGACTTTATATCCTCACCCTGAAGCGCCTGAAAAATCGCACAATGCTCGCTATCTACTGGAAGAATAGAAACATTATGCTCTTTTGCCTGACTCATAACAAGTTCTCCCGCTGTTACTAATGTTTCTTTATTAGCTAACGCGATGTTTTTTGAAGCCTTAATAGCAGCTAAGGTAGGCTTAATTCCAACCATCCCCACAACTGCTGTTACAACCGTATCTATTTCATTTAGCGATGCAATATCAATCAATCCTTCAATCCCTGCCAAAACCTCGGTATTGCCCTTAACCATTTTTTTAAGCTCATGTGCCTTAGTCTTATCCATTACCGCAACTGCCTTTGGATTAAACCTTTCAATCTGCTTTAATAGTAATTCAATGTTTGTATTTGTAGTTAATCCCATTATCTCAATATCTTGATTTTCCCCTGCAATTTCCAAGGTCTGTTTTCCTATAGAGCCTGTTGAGCCCAAAACAGAAATTTTTTTCATAAATAAACCACCTTTATATTTTTAGCAATAAATTCATAATAATATATACAAAAGGCGCCGTAAATAGATTGCTATCAAAACGGTCTAGTACTCCACCATGGCCTGGAAGAAGTTTCCCAAAATCCTTGATGCCCGATTGTCGTTTAATACCCGAAGCCGCCAAATCCCCGATTTGTGAAAGCGCTGATCCTGCTCCTCCAAGCAGCACCATCCATTTCATATTTGACAAATCAGTAATTACACCCTTTGAATACATAAAATACCCATATGCAAGACATAATACAATTGCTCCAATAACTCCTCCAATCGAACCCTCGATTGTTTTTTTGGGGCTAAGATTAGGTGCAAGCTTGTTTTTACCAAAAAAATAACCTGAAAAATAAGCAAAGGTATCACTGCCAAATGCAATTAAAAAAACCAGCCACACTAGATATATTCCAATTGCAGCAGTTTCCCTTATCATTACAATAAATGATAATAAAAATGCGACATAAACAAAGCTGAACAACGCAAGACTTATTTTTGAAAAATCAGTTTTTGGAAAGCTGAACACATAAAATATCAAAAGCATCACTATTAATGTAGCAATTATATATGTTAAATACTCTGTTTTACCAATAAACAGTATATAATAGTAACAAACCGTAGCAGCCCCTAGAGGCAGTTGTATTCCAACATGGTCTGCTTTAAAAGCCTTTAACATTTCATTGATACCAATCAGGCTTATTAAAGCAATCATAAAACACAAAAACCATCCGCCCCAATATATCGTGCCTATTAATAGTGGCAAAGCAATAATTGCTGTTATAATTCTAATTTTCATCAGCTAATCCTCCAAAACGACGTTCCTTTTTTTGATAAAAAATAATAGCCTCTTCTAAATCCTCTTTTTTAAAATCTGGCCAATATTTATCAGTAAAGTAAAACTCACTATATGCTAATTGCCATAAGAGAAAATTGCTAAGTCTTTGCTCTCCGCTGGTTCTTATCATCAGCTCCGGCTCTGGAACATCTGAGGTGTCAAGATATCTTGAAAAATTATCCTCATCAATATTCTCAAGCAAGATATTGTCATTTTTATATTCCTTAGCTATTTTTTTAACCGCCCTTATAATCTCGTTTCTTCCTCCATAATTAAGTGCAATTTGCAAGGTAAGCCCAGTATTATTTTTTGAGGCTTGTTCAAGCTCTTCAATTTTATCAATAATATCTTTTGGCAGGCCTTCTCTTTCTCCAATTACCCTTACCCTCATATTATCCTTTTTGCTATTAGAAATACTTTCCTTCAGATACTGTCTGAGTAAGTCCATTAAAAAAACAACTTCATCCTTAGGCCTTTTCCAGTTTTCTGTTGAAAAAGCATAAACCGTTATATATTCAACGTTAAAGCTGCTTGCATTTCTGCAAATTTCCTTTAACACTTTACTTCCTTCCCTATGACCTGCAGTTCTTCTTTTTCCCTTCTCTTTTGCCCATCTACCATTTCCGTCCATTATTATAGCAATATGTCTTGGAATATTCTCTTTTTCAAGATTAATTTCCTTTTTCATAAATCAAATCTCCTCAAGTCAGTCTTAACTTAATAATACAGTTCTTAATACTCTGCCCCCGCAAATGCGGGGGCAGAAAATAATTATACAGTTAAAATTTCTTTTGTTTTATCATCGACATGCTTATCAATATTCTTGATATACTTGTCTGTAAGCTTTTGAAGCTCGTCCTCTAAATCCTTTAGCTGATCTTCTGAAACCTCATTATTTTTATTCATTTTTTTAAAATGATCAATTCCATCTCTTCTGATATTTCTAATTGCAACTTTTGAGTCTTCACCCTTTTTCTTAACTTCCTTAGATAATTCCTTTCTTCTTTCTTCCGTTAGTTCTGGAAAAACTAATCTGATACTTTTTCCATCATTTGAAGGATTAATACCAATATCTGATGTATTAATAGCTTTTTCAATAGCCTTTAATAATGAAACATCCCATGGAGTTATTTGGACTATTCTAGGTTCTGGAACGCTTATATTTCCAACCTGATTAATTGGAGTTGGCTGTCCGTAATAATCAATTTGCAATTTGTCCAATACATGAGGATTGGCTCTTCCTGCTCTAAGTGCGTTATACTCGGCCTCAAGATTTGTAACCGTCTTTCCCATTTTAACATTAAAAACTTCTAATTCATTTTTCATTATAACCCTCCTAAACGTATACAAAAGTTCCTGATATTTTATCATTTACAGCATTGATTATACTGTCATTATCTCCTAAATAAAACACTAGCATTGGCATATTATTCTCTTGACACATTATAGCGGCTGTTAAGTCAACCACCTGAAGACCTTTTTTTATTACTTCCTCTATAGAAATCCTATCATATTTTCTTGCTTCAGGATTCTTTTTCGGATCCGAATCATATACCCCATCAATATTTTTAGCTAGCAAGATAACCTCTGCTTCTATTTGCAAAGCTCTTAAGACAACGGCTGTGTCTGTTGAAAAATAAGGATGTCCTGTCCCTCCTGCAAAAAAAACCACCTCTTGATTTTTTATCTTTTCAAGTGCAGTATCTCGTGAAAACTCCTCCGTCATAGCACCGACTCCGAACGGAGTCATAACACTAGATTTTATTCCTAATGTTCTGAAAATTTCTGATGCGTAAAGACAATTCATAACAGTTGCCATCATTCCGATTTCATCTGCCTTACATCTGTCCATATTTTCATTGCTTCTTCCTCTCCAGAAATTGCCGCCTCCAATTACTATTCCTACTTCTATTCCTTGCTCAACCATTTTTTTTACTTGGTTGCCTACCATAATAACTGTAGCTTCATCAAATCCGTGGCCTTTATTTCCGGATAATGCTTCTCCGCTTAGCTTTAGCATAACGCGCTTGTATTTTGACATAATAACACCTCTATTTAATAATCTAACACAACTTAAGTATTTTATCTAGTCCTAAGATTTTTATAATTGTATTTTATCTTCATAAGGCATTAAAGCTCGACTTGCTTGCAAGTTTCTAAGCTTTACTACCTTAAGAAAAAAGCAACATAGAAATATGCTGCTTTTTAGATTAAGTTACCCACGCTCAAAAAAGCGGGGAAATTCATACCTTATAAAAATATTATTGTTGAATTTGCTTTGCAACTTCTTCAGCAAAGTTTTCTTCTTTTTTCTCAATACCTTCGCCTGTTTCAAATCTCACAAAGCTCTTAACTGAAATAGTTGCTCCGTTTTCCTTTGCTACAGCCTCAACATATTTTGCTACAGTAAAATCACCATCTTTAACATATTGCTGATCCACAAGACATACTTCTTTTAATTGCTTGTTAAGTCTTCCGATAATCATTTTATCAATAATGTTTTCTGGTTTATCTGGGTTTTCATTTAATGCCTGTTGTTTTAAGATTTCTCTTTCTTTTTCAACAAACTCTTCAGAAATCTCATCTCTTGTAACATATTTTGGTGCAATTGCCGCAACTTGCATAGCAAGGTTTTTAGCACATTCCTTAATTGACTCATTAACCTTGTCTGTTACAAGTTCAATTACAACACCAATTCTTCCGCCGCCATGAATATAGGTTTCAACAAGACCATCTTGTGTTGTTACCTTTCCAAATCTTCTGATATTCAGTTTTTCACCAATTAATGAAATTTTTTCATTTAAAACATCATTTATTGTTTTACTTGAATCAGTAATCCATTTATCACTTAAGAATCCATCAATATCAGCTGCATTAGTTTGTAATGCCTGATTTGCTACTTCTCCTACAAAGCTTTGGAAAATCTCATTTTTAGCAACAAAATCTGTTTCACTATTTACTTCAACAATTGCTGCAGATTTGTTATCATCGCTAGTAGCTACTGCTACTAGTCCTTCTGCTGCAATTCTGCCAGCCTTCTTAGCTGCAGATGCAAGTCCTTTTTCTCTTAAGAACTCAATTGCTTTTTCCATATCTCCATTGGTTTGGTCTAGTGCTTTTTTACAATCAAGCATTCCCGCTCCAGTTTTTTCTCTTAAGTCTTTTACCATTCCTGCTGTAATTGCCATTTTAAACCCTCCATAAAGCTTAATTTTATTATTCAGCTGCTACTTCTTCAGCTACTACTTCATTTCCAGCTGCTACAGCTGCGTCATTGTCTTGAGCTCCTTGATTTGCTTCAATAACAGCATCAGCCATTTTAGCTACAATCAATTTTACAGAACGGATTGCGTCATCATTACCTGGGATAACATAATCAATTTCTTCTGGATCACAGTTTGTATCTACTATTGAAATAATTGGAATACCTAATATATGTGCTTCTTGGATTGCTATTCTCTCTTTTCTAGGGTCTACGATAAACATAGCTGCAGGTACACCCTTCATATCTTTAATTCCGCCAAGATTCTTTTCTAATTTTTCCATTTCTGCTTTAAGCTTAATAACTTCTTTTTTTGGAAGAACTTCAAATGTTCCGTCTGCTTGCATTGTCTCAAGCTCTTTTAATCTTTTGATTCTTCCTTGAATAGTATTGAAGTTTGTAAGCATTCCGCCTAACCATCTTTGGTTTACATAGTACATACCACAACGCTCAGCTTCAGTTTTGATAGCATCTTGAGCTTGTTTTTTTGTTCCTACAAATAAGATGTTTCCGCCTTCCTCTACTGCATTACGAATAGCATAATATGCCTTATCTACTAAACCTACAGTTTTTTGAAGGTCAATAATATAAATACCGTTTCTTTCAGTATAAATATACTCAGCCATCTTAGGGTTCCATCTTCTTGTTTGATGTCCGAAATGAACACCCGCCTCAAGTAATTGCTTCATTGAAATAACACTCATTTTTTAAATCCTCCATTTGGTTTTAATCTTCCGCATTCGTCATCTTTCTGACTTACCAACTAATTGGCACCTTTCAGAAATCAAAGATGCGTGCTTTTTCACGCGAATAAGTATACCATACGAATAAAATAATAGCAAGTGTTTATTGGCACTTTTTGTTAGCTGTTAAGCGCTTTAACCAAGGAATAGTAGAAACGGAATATATCTCTCCTATTACTGTATATCTGTAGCTTCAATTGTTTGTTCTGTTGGATTTACAGAGGTAGTATTATCTTTATCGCTAATTGTTATATCTGATACAAATACCATGCCCAATTGTTTAGCTCTTGAAATTATCTCTTCATTTGTTAAATCGTTTGCTTTTGGAACGGAAAATGTCAATATAAAATAAAAAAGTAAGGAAGCAGCTATAACTCCTATACCGATTCCCCTGATAAGTAAATTTGTATTATTTTTCATTCTGCACCTCTTTTGTTTCATGATTCTGATACTATAGTAATCCCTCATACAAAAGACAAGGGAGCTAACTTCTTATGTGAATTTTACAGTAATGGCTAAATGCTACTCATATAAATCCAAAACCAGCTGAACCTCTCCCTGTCCAATATCGAGCATTTGAGCAATTTCTATTATGCTATACCCTTTTTCTGATAGCTCCAGAATAACCTGCTTGTAGCTATTATCTGTTTTTGTGTTATCTTTTTTAATATTTTCATTTCTTGATAATTCTTTATTAAATAATTGATTAAATTCAATCTCTTCATCCGAATTGACCATTTGATTTTTTTCAGATCCGATTAAGCTATCTTTGATATTTTTATTGTTTTCACTTAATACTTTTACTTTTTCTTTTTGTGGAATATTGTAAATTGCACGAGAATTGTTGTGTTTCTTATTTATTATTGCAGCTTCTGACTTTTTTTGTTCTTGCTTATTATTAAGTGGAATTTCCTCTTTAAACTCGTCCCCGGATTTTGGTTTGCTATCCTTTTGTTCTTTTAACTCTTTTATCTCTAATGTTTTTTCATGAATAAGCTGGTATAAAAATAAAAGCTCCTTATGCTTTTTATCCAGCTCGCCCTTTAAAAATCCTCCATATTCATTTATTTCTAAGATTTTATAATTAAGCTCTTCAATCCTTGCTCCATATTCTTCATATAACTCGTTATCCATTTTTTCAGTCTTTGTTTTTTTAGGAATAATTGTTTTACTATTATAGCCATAATAACTCCAAAAAACAGCCGCTCCTCCTAAAAAAAGCAAAAACATAGTTATGCTCTCGTAGCTCATTGGTTTCTCCTTTAACAAAAGCATTATACCTTTATATCAATTTTATGCCCTGAATTATTGTCATCTTCGTTATTCTTAGCAGGGTTAATATCTGAACCCTTTTTCTTGCCTCTTCTGTCGTATGTTCCTTTTCCTTCTTCCTTTGCATCAGCATGATTATCTAAATTACTATCCTCTGGAGATTTTTGAACCATGCTCTGCATCTTTTCTTGTTTCTTGTCCTGTGAGTGATTAATCTCATGTTGATTGATACCCGCTTTTTGATTTTCAATTTGTCTCATTTGAGCAACTTCCTGAAGCTTTGGTATCATTACCTGCATATCTAATGGCCTGATTGACATACTAACACCTCCTTGTGTTTAGTTACAGAGAGGTTAATTTAACATCTGCTCCCTCTTTGTACATACTTACATATTTTATTTCATCCCTGACAAAATACTTAGCAGTTCCAATAGTAATTCTAACTCCTGGATATATAGTATTTCTAACCTTGATTTTACCGTCATTCCTTCTTTCAACTTCTACCTTAAGCTCTTCAATTCTCTTTTCTGCCTGACTTATTTTATTAGTTAAAATTATTTTATTTCTAGTTGCGGAAATATACATTTCCTTTTTTTGTTCATCTAATTCGCCGTCAATTTCCTTTCTCTTATTCAAAAGAGCTAAAACCTGTTCTAATTTTTCTGCATCCGCCTGAAGCTTAGGGTATTCTTTTAACAAATCGTTATATTCATCCCACTGTGCAGGATCAATTCCAACTTCAATATTTGTAGAAGTTCCCATGTGTGAGCCTAAAATATTAGCAGTAATCTCTGTACCCGCTCTAACATTACCGCCTGTAATCATTCCTTTTTTACCTTCAACCTTGATTTCGCCTTTTGCAGATACATTGCTATGTAAAATTGCTTCACTATGAATTGAGCCTCCAGCAAAAACCTCTCCATTTTCAATATATCTTGCCATAACATCTCCGCCTGCTGAAACCTTACATCGATTCATACCTTGAATTCCTCTATGTAACAAAATATTTCCACCTGCTTCAACTACAGCTCCTTCAACAACACCTAGAACCTCTATATCACCCTTGGCTTTTATTGAAAATCCAGTCATAACATTACCATTTACTACAACTGAGCCTTTAAACTCTAAATCTCCTGTTGATGTTCCTACATTTCCAGGTACGTCAAGGGAATCATTAACAACAACTTTTCCATCCTCAAGCTTTACCAAACCATCTGCATCAGCAAAAAGCTCTGTTCCATCGTCATTGACAATAACATTTTTCCCTCTTTTAAGACGAATAATTTTTTGTTTAAGCGGTACTATTACATTGCCATACACATCATAGCCTGGAATTCCTTCAATTCCAGGTGTAAGTGTAGCTAACAACTGTCCTTTTTCAACATGCGCAACAACACTTATTTTATGATAATTAACATTTCCATCCTCATCAACTTCAGGTCTAAAATCCTTTTCAGTTTTAAAGTGATAGGTAATCTCTGGCTCCTTAGGCTGAACAACATTTTTCCCAATAGCAATTGTATAGTCCTTATTAAAATCAACATTATTTTGTAAAGAATTTAACAATTCTTCGTCAACAGTGGCAGTAATCTTAAATCTTCTGATATCATCTAATATAGATTCAATATCCATTTTAAATTCAGAATTTTTTGTTGCATAAAACCTAACATATGCTCTCATTCTGTCTTCTGACACATATAGATTGAAATTTTTTTCATTGGTTTCTTCTTCTACTTCAACTGTTTCAACAAGGTCATTAATCTTTATTTCAATATCTTCTGTGGAATTTTCCAATACATCAATAAGCATTGATATATCATAATCAATGTTCTCCTCTTGAAGCAGCTTAGTAATTTCACCGACTTCAACCTTTTTGCCATCGTTGTCAGGCATTTTTACTTCAATGTAATAACCGTCTTCTTTTTTATTAACCTTAAAACTTCCATCCATAGCATCCATGCCTCCTGTTAGTTAACCATAAAAATCCCCAAATTATTACCTAACCCTATTTTCATTTTACTTAGAGCTTTTGTATGCAACTGGCTTATTCTAGATTCTGATACTCCCATAATTGCACTAATTTCTTTTAAAGTAAGCTCTTCATAATAATATAACATAATTACATTTTTTTCTTTTTCTGACAAGCTATCTATTGCCTTAATTAATAATTCTTTAAGCGCTTCCTTTTCAGCCATTTCTTCTGGCTGTCCATACTTAGAATTAGATATAGGTTCAAACCTGCTTTCTCCTCCCTGGTCAACATACTCTTCTAGCGAGGTAATTGCAAGCGCCTTTGTCTGATCTATCCACTTATAATATTCATCGGAAGAAATCTCTAATTCTTTAGATATTTCCTCATCTGTTGCAGCTCTGCCATATTCTGTCTCTAGTTTTCGAACTGCATTATCTATTGTTTTTTGTTTTTTCCTTATTGATCTGGGAATCCAGTCCATTTTTCTAATATTATCTAAGATTGAACCTCTTATTCTTAACGATGCATATGTTTCAAACTTAACTCCCTTATCCAAATCGTATTTATCTATTGCATCTATAAGTCCAAAAACTCCATATCCGCATAAATCTTCATATTCAACATTGCTGCCTAAATACATGCTCAGTCTTCCAGCAACAAACTTCACCAATTGTGCATATTCAATTATTAACTGCTCTTTTATCTTGCTATCTTTAGTTTTAATATACTTTTCCCAAAGCTTTGTTTTACTTGCTTCATCCATTTTTTGTCACCAGCTTTCAATATAATTATGATTTAAAGCTATTCTCAAAGCTCTTATCTAGGCTGTTGTAAACTATTATAAGCTTTTTTTCAGCATCTTATTGCTCTAATTCTTCTTCTTTTTTTTCTGTAAGTACTTTTCCTTTTTTATCCTTTTCCTCAGCTTCAATATCTTCAGCTTCTTTTTTCTTGGCTTCTTTCTGAGCATTTTCTATAGCCTTTTTTTCTTCAATTTCTTTTGTAATTGCTTTTGCTAAGTAATAATGAATAATCATTCCCAATACATAAAAAATAAATGCAACCGCAATCATTGTATAGGCAAGCTTATCAAAACTATAGCCTTGGAAAAACCCCAAAACAGCTACTATAAGACATGCAATTATTGGAATAATGATTTTTATTTTTAATTTTATATCTTTCATGGTTTAATCCTTAGATTTTTTTAATCGGTTTTCCGATAGTTTTAATCAAAAGTTCCCCTGTTTCTGGATAAAATTCAATTGTTCGACCATAATTTAGCCCTGTATCTTCAGCTAAAACCCTTATCCCCAAAGATTTTAGTTTTTCCTTTGATGCTGTAATATTACGTTCCCCAACTCGCATCAAATCATTTGTACTGCTAAAGGAAAACATCTGCGCTCCTCCAGCTAATTTTGAAACCAACCTGTTTTGCTTTGCCCCAAGTCTTACCATATCTTGAATCATTTTATCAACAGCAGTGTCGGCGAATTTCGCTATATTACTGTTGTTTTTAATTTTTGTACTGTCTGGCAACATAATATGTGCTAGCCCGCTAACCTTTGTTATAGGATCATATAATACAATACCTACACAAGAGCCTAATCCCAATGTAGTTAATCCCTTTGGCGGCAAGCACACATTCAAATCTGCCATTCCGACTTTTATTAATTCATCCATATATTAGCTCCATATTCCCAAGCTTCTGATAATTTTTTCGTATGAAGGCATATCTGGAATTAATATAAAATAACCAAATACGCTTTCTTGTCCTTCTCCAAAATCGGTTTGAATTAATAAAGCTTTGTCTCCGATTTTTCCAAATTCAATAGCTGGTACACTTAGGATTGCTCCTGCCATGTCAATAGCCATGTAGGGAACTGAAGCAATTATTTTCATATTTGTAAGCGTAGATAAGGAAGACAGGTAAGCTCCCGTAATAATATTTCCAATTTCATTTAGTGCTGACAAATCCATTTCCGAAAAATCATCAAAGTTATTAATATCTCTTTGCATCAGAATATTAATTAGATGATGTGCCGAGGTTGTTTCAAGTACAAACATCATCATTCCATTAATTTCTCCGCCAACTGATAATAAAATTCCCACTATCTGGTTTTCTGCACCGCCTAAAACCTCAGAAAGCTCGTTAAATTCAGAAATATTAACCTTTGGGATTCCCATATCAATTCTTCTGTTAATAAGCTGCGATAGAGCTGTTATTGCATTTCCAGCTCCAATATTACCAATTTCTTTAAGTATGTCTAAATGCATACTGTCAATATTGTCAAAATTCATTTCACTCATGGGATATCCCCCTCTAATTATTTAAATTAATAAATCCCTCTAAATTCAGCAAAGTAACAAGCTCGCTGTCCACCTTTCCTACACCCATAATATAATTAGTCTTTTCATCGTTTGCATCTCTGCCAACTGTCTGAATATCTTCATCAAATATTTCTGTTACTTCCTTAACTTCATCTACAATTAGTCCAATTACATTTCCAGAAATTCTTACAATTATAATTCTTGTGTTAAAGGTATCCTCTTCATCCTCAAGTCCAAATTTTAATCTAATTGACATTACAGGAATAATTTCTCCACGAAGATTAATAACTCCCTTAATGTAGTAAGGAGCTTTAGGAACCCTTGTTATGTTTTGCATTCTCACAATATTTTGTATGTATTTGATGTTGATACCATATTGTTCTCTTCCAATTTGTACAGCAATATATTGTGTTGAGCTAGCTTTTTTTGTAGTTTGGTTGTTTTCCATATTCCATTCCCCCTTTATACTAACGTATTAACATCAAGAATAAGCGCAACGTCACCGTCACCAAGTATAGTAGCACCTGCTATCATCTTAATGTTTGTTAGGAATTTTCCAAGTGTTTTTATAACAATTTCCTGTTGTCCAATCAAGGAATCCACTACAAAACCAGCCTTTTTATCTCCCTTATTAACAATAACAACAGTTATAAAATCCTTATTAGGCGGAGCCTGCTCGACATCCAAAATATCATATAATCTAAGAACTGGAATAACCTGTCCTCTCAGATTAATAACCTCTTGATTTTGAATGTATTTAATATCTTTAATGCTTACATTTTCAATGTTTTGAATTGTATTTAATGGAATTGCATATTTTTCATCTGCAATATTAACCATTAATGCTTGAATAATTGCAAGTGTAAGTGGCAGTCTAATAATAAACTTGCTTCCCTTGCCAAATTCGTTTTTAACTTCAATAATACCGCCAAGTGCTTCAATTTTTGTTTTTACTACATCAAGTCCTACTCCCCTGCCTGAAACATCAGAAATAATCTCAGCAGTACTGAAGCTTGGTTTAAATAGAAGTTCTATAATTTCTTGTTCTGTCATTACCTCTGCTTGTTCTGAAGTAATTGTTCCTCTTTCAATAGCCTTTCCTCTTACCTTCGAAACATCTATTCCTTTTCCATCGTCTGAAACCTCTATAACAACATTATTACCATCCTGGAAGGCTTTTAAATATACCTGTCCCATTGGGTCTTTACCGTTTTCTATTCTTACTGCCGGTGTTTCAACCCCATGATCAGCCGCGTTCCTGATTAAGTGAACTAAAGGATCACCAATCTCATCTATAACTGTTCTGTCAAGCTCTGTTTCTTCCCCTGACATATGAAATTCCATATTTTTTTCAAGCTGTCTTGAAAGGTCTCTGATAAGCCTTGGAAACCTGTTAAATACTCTTTCAATCGGAACCATTCTAACCTTCATTACTGCATCGTGAAGATTTGTTGTAACTCTCTCTAGATACTCAATCTGGTCTGTAAAATTTTGATTTGTATTTTCTACTGTTTCAAGACCATTTTTAATAATTATAAGCTCACTTACAAGGTTCATTAAGGTATCTAGTCTCTCTATATCAACACGAACTGTTCTGTTGGTTTTAGGTTTTGATTTTGTACTTGATTGTTCAGTTTCCTTTTGACCGCTATCTGATAAATCCTCGCTATCTGCTGAATCCTCATTTGTTTCTGTAACTGCTTCAGCTGCTTTTACAATTCCGATTTGAACAGTTTCAACCTCAGCAATAGATAGCAGCTGCTTTTGAACCTTTTCCTTATCTTCTTTTGAAATAATTATCAAGCTAAAGTCAGACTCAAAATTCTCATCTTCAATATCTTGAACTGTCGGTGAAGATTTAATAACCTGACCAAGCTCTTCTAAAGTCCTAAACACAATAAATGCCCTTGCTGATTTTAATACACATGTCTCTGCAAGATAAATTGTCATTCCATAACAAAAATAGTCCTCTTCAGTTGCTTTAATAATTGCATTCTTTTCAAAATCTGCTAATGGCAATTCTAGATATTTGTGTTTTTTTTCTCCATCTTCTAATTCCTCATCAGCTAAAGGTTCAATCTCTAATGCTACAGCTGTTGGCACAGGTTCAGATTTTTCTTTGCCCGGCTTCTCTCCTGCTAGTATTGCATTAAGCTTTTTAATTAAATCTTCATGCTTTTGAGATCCTTCATCGCCCGTTTCAATTATATTGTCAACAAACTTTTCAAGTGCATCTAAGCATTGAAATAATACATCCAGCAAATTGGCATCTACTGCAATATTGTCATTTCTAATTTCAGAAAGAACATTCTCCATATCATGAGTCAGCTCATTCATTCCTTTGAAGCCCATAGTTGCAGCCATGCCTTTTAAGGTATGTGCCGCTCTAAAAACCTCATTTATTACATCCTTACTTACAGTCCCCTTTTCAAGCTCCAATAATGAAGTATTAAGGTTTTGTAAATGTTCCTTCGATTCCTCAATAAAGATTTCCAAATATTGGCTAATATCCATTTAAAGCACCCCCGATTGTTTAATAATTGCGTCAGCTATACGCTCTAACGGAACAATTTCATCTGCAATGCCTTTTTCAACAACTGATTTTGGCATTCCATATACAACACATGTTTCTTCGTTCTGTGCAATAATATGCATTTTCTGCTTGTTTTTAACTTCAAGCATACCTTCCATACCATCTGCACCCATACCTGTCATAATTACACCAATTAATTTTTTCTTGGTAACATTATCTGCAATTGAGCTTAGCATTACATTTACTGCTGGTTTATGCCCCCCTCTTGGAGGACCATCTGTTAAAGAAATAACCAAGCTTCCATTTGAATCTTCTTTTACCTCAAGATGCTTGTCTCCAGGTGCAATATAAGCTTTACCATTTTCAATGATATCCTTATCCTCAGCTTCTTTAATGGAAATTTCGCTAAGCTGGTTCAATCTATCTGATAAGGATTTTGTAAAACCCACTGGCATATGTTGAACAATTACCATTCCTGCATTCATATTTGCCGGCAAATAAGGTAGCACATATTGTAATGCTTTTGGTCCCCCTGTAGATGTTCCAAGTGCAACCAAATTATTTACTTTGGATGCTTTTGAAATCAGAGGTTTAATTCCTGTGGCTGTATCCTCTCTTGTCTTTGGCTCATAGGTTGGTCTTATCAAAGGTCTGTACTGTCTAAATGATCTTTTTCCTGAATCCGCTGCCTCTAAAACCTTTTCAATAAGCTCTCCTTTAATATCATCTGAACTCACTCTGAAAATATTGTCTGGTTTCTTAATAAAATCGTATGCGCCTAATTCAAGCGCCTCCATTGTTTCCTTACCTCCCTCCTTCATAAGCGTGCTTAGCATCACTACCGGAATGGGATTAGTTTTATTAAGAATTCTGAGCATTTCAAGTCCTGACATTATTGGCATCTGTACATCAAGTGTAATTACATCCGGCTTAAGCTTTTCAGCAAGCTCTAATCCTTCTTTGCCATTATTAGCAGTTCCAATTACCTCACATCTATTGTCACTATTAATTATATCAGATACTACCCTTCTCATGAATGCAGAGTCATCTACAACTAGAATTTTTTTCTTTTCTGCCATTTTTTCACATCCCTTTCTCTTTTTTTCTTCTTTTTCTTTCTTCGTCAAATATATATCTGATTACAACTTCCCTGTCCTCATTTGAAATATCATCAAAAAAAGCTCTGGCTTCAAAGGAATTTGTTTTAAAATCAACTGCATTACACACAATTACCTTGCTTTTCACAAACAGGTTTTTTTCATTTCCCTCATAATTTAAAGTTAAATGGCAAATAATTGTTTCGCCGCTTATCAACTGAATATCTGTGTTAAACCTAAGACCTCCGCCGCTTATATCAAGAAATACAGCGTCATGCCAAACCTCTTCTTTTGTTCCTTCTTTTGTCTCTTCTTTCTGGTCTTCCTCTAAATATTTAAGCTTGAACTTAAGAACACAATCTAACCTGTAGTATTGTCTTCTTTGAAATTTTTGTAGTTTAGTTAGAAGCTTTAAAGAAGCATAATACATATTTCCTTCTTTATACCTGTTAGAAACTAGAGCTTCACATCTATATAGACCCTTATCAGTGTAAACTGATAAATAATACTCGCCCATTTTTTCTAAAGGAACAATTTTTCCATTCTCTATTGGTGTAGAAATAATTATCTCATCCTCGGATACAATATCCTGAACTTTACTGTATAAGGAATGCTCAACTATTTGTAAACCTGTTTTTTTAAGGACTTCAACTTTGTTGCCTAAATCTAGAATGCTATTTATCAATGTCATCACCTCACTTAACTATTTTCATTTTTAATATATTTGAAAACAGATTGCTAAGTCCCAAGTTTTTACCTTTTTCAGTATCCTTACCCAGCATATTGTCCGCCAAGCTTTCAAATGCCTTTGATATATTAGACCTTGGATAAAGCATCGAAACAGGTTTTTGCTCAATTACCGCCTTCTCAAGGGTTTTATCATAAGGCAAATACCCAATATTATTAAGCTGTATACCCAAAAATCTTTCTGTTACCTTGTTTAACTTTTTATATATTTCATTTCCTTCAGCTTCTCCAGAGGCTTTATTTACGAGCAAATGGATTTGCTTATTTTTATTGTCTCCACCCCTATTTTTCAATGTCTTAAGTGTAGAATATGCATCCGTAATTGCTGTAGGTTCAGGAGTAGTGACTAGAAGCACCTCATCAGAGGCTGCAACAAAATCCAGTACCGTATCAGATATTCCTGCACCAGTATCTATGATAATTATATCAGCTAAGCAATCCAAATCATAGAGTCTGCTTATCATAAAATCCAATTGGCTTTTACTTAAGCTAATAAGCTCCTGAATACCATTTCCTCCCGATATAAACTCAATTCCAAATGGTGCTGATGTCAATATATCTGTAATTGACATATTATTATATATCATATCAAACATAGTGTATTTGGGTGAAATCCCAAAAATAATTTCTATATTTGCAAGACCAAAGTCAGCGTCAAAAATCACAACTCTTTTCCCTTGTCTTCTAAAGTTAATGGCAAGATTAACAGAAACATTGGACTTCCCAACGCCTCCCTTTCCACTGGTAACTGTAATTACTCTGGCATCATTTTTTCTGTAATTAACTTGATTGCTTTTTATTATATTTCTCAGTTTACTGGCTTGATCCATAGCTACTCACATCCCCCCAGTATTTTTTTTGCAATCTCATGTACATTTACTTCACTAATATCATCTGGAACATTTTGGCCAAACGTTACATAGCTAAGCATAGCATTGGTTTTTAATTTCACATTTAAAATATTCCCATAGCTTGATGTTTCGTCAAGCTTTGTAAAAATCAATTTGTAGTTTCCTATATCATTATATACGTCTGTAATATTTACTAAATCCTTGTATTTTGTTGCCAGACTTAAAACTAAAAATATTTCCTTTTCATCTATCTCATCCAATAATGCTGTCAATTCCATCTGGTGTTCTGTGTTCTTAGGAGATCTTCCTGCTGTATCAATTAATATCAAATCCATGTCCCTAAAGGATTCAATTGTTTCTTTCAGCTCTGTTGGAGAATATACCACTCTGATTGGGATATTCAATATATTTGCATAGGTCCTTAACTGCTCAACAGCTGCAATTCTATAGGTATCTGAAGTAATTAAGGCAACCTTTTTTTCCATATTTATTCTGAAATATGAAGCAATCTTAGCAATTGTTGTTGTTTTCCCTACTCCTGTAGGACCAACAAATGCAACTGTTTTTGGAGAATTGCCATGACCCAGCTTAATTGTTTCATGATCTGATAAAAGCTTTACTATTCTTTTGTAAATTATTGAAATAATATCATCTATAGTTATTCCCTGATTATAAGAATACTCTCCCAGCCCTACCATTAGCTGGTTAATATATGCTTCTTCCAAATCATTTTCCAATAGTTGCTCATAAACAATTTTCAAAAATGGAAGTTCTTTGTTTCTAATATCAATCGGCTCTGTTTCATCAGAACTAATGTTTTTCTGTTTTTCTTCCTTTTTTTCATCTCTTTTTTCTTTTTTTATATTTTCATAATTATCTTCATCTTTTTTTGAATGGGTTGCTGATAAAGATTTTAGCATTTCAACAAAGGCACTGTTGTCATCTGTTAAGTTTTCAAAATCATCAATACCTCTAGCGTCAGATTTTTTTGTCAACGGTGTTTCATTCATTTTTTCTCCCGCTTTTGTTTTTTCATCAATTGCAGCAGTCACTTCAACATAGGGCTTTTTAAAAATCTTATAAAATCCCTTTGGTTTTATATTTTTT
The DNA here is from genome assembly GCA_002381865.1 of Clostridiales bacterium UBA4080. Taxonomy (GTDB): domain Bacteria; phylum Bacillota; class Clostridia; order Lachnospirales; family Vallitaleaceae; genus UBA4080. The sequence goes on from DFYO01000040.1 coordinate 34,671, forward strand.
ACGCTAACTATTAGTGCTTCTTTTCCTAAATCATCCTTTACCTTAAGCATTGCCTCTTTTTCAGTTAAACCTTCGTATTTTTTTAGTTTCAATTCAAGCTCACCATCCCAACAGATTGTAATTCAACATTTGAATCCAGTTCATTAAACGACAAAACCACCAAATCTTCAAATTCTTCTCTTGTAAGTTTTTTGTAATAGGCTCTTACAATTGGAGATGTCAAAATTATTGGGACTTTACCGATTGATGTCATTTTATATATTTCATTTTTTGTAGCATTTAAGATTGAATGTGTAGTCTCAGGCTGCAAAGCCAGATATGTTCCCTGCTCGGAATGCTTTACAGCTTCCATTATTGATTGTTCAATTTCCGGATCTAATGTAAGAACTTGATTTGATTCTTCATAATCAAAATATTTTGCAGATATAGCTCTTTTTAATGTCTGTCTTACATATTCAGTCAAAATATCAGGATCTCTAGTCACTGCTGCATTATCTGCCAATGTTTCAAATATTGTAACTAAATCCCTAATAGAAATACCTTCATCTAGTAAGCTCATAAGTATCTTTTGTATTTCACCAACACTTAAAAGCTTCGGAACCAATTCATCAATTAATGTCTGATTCGTTTCTTTTACTGTATTAATAAGTGTTTGAACATTTTGTCTTGTAAGAAGTTCTCCAAGATTTTGCTTAATTATCTCAGTTAAATGTGTTGCAACAATTGAAGGAGGGTCAACAACAGTATATCCCAGAGTTTCTGCCCTTTCTCTTTGGGACTCTGAAATCCATAAGGCTGGCAGATTAAAGGCTGGTTCTATCGTTTCTATTCCATCAATTTCCTCTTCAACATATCCAGGATTCATTGCCATATAATGATCAAATAATATTTCACCTTCTGCTACCTTAGTTCCTTTTATCTTAATAATATATTGATTTGGATTAAGCTGTATATTATCCCTTAGCCTTATAATTGGAACAATTGTCCCAAGCTCAAGTGCAATTTGCCTTCTAATCATTACAACTCTGTCTAGAAGGTCTCCTCCCTGACTAACATCTGCCAAAGGAATAATACCATAACCAAATTCAAGCTCAATTGGGTCAACCTGGAGCAAGGAAACTACATTTTCAGGCTTTCTAGTTTCCTCAGCAACAACATCCTCGGTTGATATTTCCTTTGCAACCTCTTGAATTTGCAGGTTCTTATCTATGTTAAATCCACTAATAATAGCAAGTACACCTGCACCTGCTACTATTATATCATTTAACGGAGTAAATAGTCCCAAAATAATCAAAACTGTACCTGATAAATATAAAACCTTAGGCATTGATAATAATTGTGAAATAAGCACGTCGCTTACATCAGCATCCTTAGATACCTTGGTAACCAAGACCCCTGTTGCAAGTGCAATCAAAAGTGCAGGAATCTGACTTACCAAACCATCTCCAATTGTCTGAATAATATATTTTTGTGCAGCCTCTCCAAATGTCATGCCACCTAAAAGTCCAATAGTCAGACCGCCGATAATGTTAATAAAGGTTATTATTATGCCCGCAACCGCATCTCCTTTTACAAATTTGCTGGCACCATCCATAGAACCAAAAAAACTGGCTTCATCCTGAATTTTTTGTCTTCTGGTTTTTGCTTCATTTTCATCTATTAGCCCCGAATTCATGTCGGCATCAATTGCCATCTGCTTTCCTGGCATTGCATCAAGTGTAAATCTTGCTGATACCTCTGCTACCCTTTCAGAGCCCTTTGTAATAACCATAAAGTTTATTACAATTAATATAACAAACATTACCATACCTATTATTATGTCATCTCCGCCAACAAATCTACCAAAGGTTTCAACAACATTTCCTGCTGTACCCTTCGTTAAAATTGACCTGGTAGATGAAACATTAAGTGCAAGCCTGAAAATAGTTGAAAACAATAGTATCGTCGGGAACGAAGACATTTCCAATGCTTCTCTTGCAAATAAAGCATTAAAAAGAATAATAAGGGCAATTAATATATTGAAGGTAATAAATACATCAATTGCTATTGTCTCTAATGGTATTATCATTATTATAATTGCAGTGATCAGAAAACCGCCTAAGGCAATATCACCTATTTTAATTTTCATATTTTAACACCTTTCAAAATGCGTAATTTAACTATTTTTTTTCTTGTTTAAATTATATACAAATGCCAGTATTTCTGCAACAGTTTGATATAGTTGGGGCGGTATTTCTTCCCCAATTTCTACTGTATAAAACAGTGTTCTTGCAAGCTCCTTGTTTTCAACAATTTCTATATAGTATTCCTTTGCTTTCTCTCTTATCTTTGCTGCCACTAAATCAGCTCCCTTTGCTATTACTGTGGGGGCTGCCGAGTTATCTGAATCATATTTAATGGCTACAGCAAAATGAGTCGGGTTAGTAATAATAACATCTGCCTTAGGCAGTTCCTGCATCATTCTTCTCATTGAAGCCTCTCTCATTTTTTGCCTTATTTTTGACTTTATTTCTGGGTTTCCTTCTGATTGCTTGTATTCATCCTTAACCTCTTGCTTTGTCATTTTAAGCTTTTTGCTCAAATCATACTTTTGATAAATAAAATCTATCGCAGCAATAATTATAAACAATATTCCGACTTTTATACCAAGATCAAAGCAAATAGTGGCAATCATCCCATACGCCTTATAAATCGGCATATCGTAAATTGTTATAATTACTTTTTCGTAGTCCTTCAAGGTTATATATACAAGAATAAGAATTGCAGCAATTTTTAAAATCGCCTTTAGGAGCTCTACTAGCGCCTTCATTGAAAAAAGTCTTTTAAAACCCTGTATAGGGCTTAGCTTGTCTAGCTTCATTTGCAAGGGCTTCGCTGTAGGGTTCCATCCTACCTGCAAGAAATTACTTATAAGCCCAATAAAAAAAGAAACTGCTAAAAGGGGAGTGATTAATCCAACTAGTACCTGCATTGTATGTTTCATTAATGAAATCGAATAGGTAATCGTAATTTCCTTAACTACAAAAAGTGCAAACATCTCCTTTATAAGCAACAATATGTTTTCCATCATTTTAGGGCCAAATATCTTTAGAGCACTAAACATCCCAATAAATAAAAAGGCTGTAGTAATTTCATTGCTTTTCGCTACCTGCCCTTCATCTCTAGCCTTCTTCTTTTTTTTAGGGGTTGCTTTTTCAGTTTTTTCGCCAGACCCTGAGTCTGCAAAAAACTGTAAATTGTACTGAAGTAATAGTAAATCCTCTTTTTCCATCATTATGGCATCATACCCTTTATAATCTGGTCAATAAAAGTGATTGACTTGTTAGTAATAATTTCTGCAACCATTGGAAATACATTTATTGTAATAAGCATTACCGCTAATCCAAGGAATATTTTTAAAGGAAAACCAATTACAAACAAATCCATCTGAGGTGCCGTTCTTGCCAATAAAGCTAATACAGCATCCATTACTAAAATAACAAAGAAAAACGGAGCTGCAATTTGTAAGGCAATAATAAACGTTTCATTAATAAAGCCAAGCATTCCATTATAGAGCTGCGTAGAGATTGTTCCTGCTCCTATTGGTATTAAATCAAAACTTTTAATAATGCCTTTAATAAAATAATGATAGGTATTCGTAATTAAGGTTAATAATAAGACTAGATAATAATATAGTGTTCCAGTAATCGATAATTGAACCTGACTTAACGGGTCAAATACGTTAACCATGGAAAACCCAATCTGATGATCAATAAACTGTCCTGCAAGAGTCAAAGTAGTGTACGCAAGATAAGCTGCAAATCCTATCATCCATCCCACAAAGGACTCCTTAAGCATTGCTAATGCGAACAAATATGGCTCAGAGCTAGGTATGCTCGTCTGAACATTCATCACGTTTATTATTATTGCCGAAACAAAAAAAGCCATGGCGATTTTTGCAATAACCGGAATACTTCTGTTTCCTAAAAAAGGAACTAAAATAAATAAGCTGCCTACTCTAACAAAAATGAGCATAAATGTATCTAAGTATGCAAAAGGGTTGGTCAACAATAATTCCATATCATCACCTAACCCCTTATCATAATACTGAAGCTGCTAAAGAGCTTATTAATCAATTCCAGCATAATGTTCATTCCCCAAGGCCCAAATATCAAAATACTTACAAACACTGCCATAATTTTAGGTACAAAGGCAAGTGTCTGTTCCTGTATAGAGGTAACTGTTTGAAAAATACTGACCAATAAGCCTACCAGCAAAGCAATAAGCAATACCGGTGAAGATACCAATATTACTGCTACAATAGCTTCTCTTGTTATATCAATCAATAAATTTTCATTCACTTTAATTCACCCCTATCTTATATATAAAATGTTTTTACCAATTCCTTGATTACCAGACTCCATCCATCCGCTAAGATAAATAGCAAAAGCTTAAACGGCAAGGAAATCATAACTGGCGGAAGCATCATCATACCCATGGACATTAGTGTTGATGCCACTACCATATCTATTACAACAAAAGGAATATATATTAAAAATCCCATAATAAAAGCAGCCCTAAGCTCACTGATAATAAAAGCTGGAATTAATGTTGTTGTAGGTATATCCTCCTTATTAGCAACAGTTTTAACCTTTGACAAATCAATAAACAAGGCAAGGTCCTTATCATTAACCTGCTCAAACATAAATTCTCTTATAGGCGACAATCCCTTTTCAATTGCTTGCTCTTGATTAATTTGTCCGGCACTATAGGGTTTTAAAGCATTATCATTGACCTGTGTAATAACCGGGCTCATAATAAACAAGGTAATAAATAAAGCAAGTCCTATCAACACTTGATTTGGAGGAGCTTGCTGTGTTCCAATTGCCGACCTCACAAAATGTAATACAACAATAATTCTTGTGAAGGAGGTCATCATTATAAGAATTGACGGTGCAAGAGCAATAATAGTCAGATAAAACAATATCTGGAGACTATTAACTACATCTTTACCGTCAGCTGAAGAGCCTACATTTAAATCAAAGGAAATAGGAATAGGAGTATTACCCGTAGCATAAGCACAATCTGTTATTCCAAAATATGCAGTCAGAAATAATACCATTAATGCTAGTAAAAATCTTTTTTTGCATTTTTTTCTTTTTTTCATAATAACAACCCCAGCCTATTATTTATCTTTTTCACTTTTTTCACTGTTTTCTGCTTTATTCTTTTTCATAAAATTTTCTAGATGCTTTGCAAATCCATCATTAATGCCTTTACTTTCAAATAGCTCTTTATCTAGCTTTTCTTCAGAAATTTCCTTAACAAAAGTAACTGTATCCTTAGAAACTCCGATTAATATATATTCCTTGCCTATCTTAATTAGCTGCAATGTTTTTTGAGGTCCTAGTGAAATTGCTTCCAGAATTTTCATATTTGATGCTTTGCTTGTAGTGTTTTGAAGGTTTGCAATAAACCTTGATGTATAATACGCTCCAACAAAAATCAAAATACATAAAACCAAGACGTATGCAATCTGTAAAACTGCTGCGCCTGTATTTGATGAAGTATTTATCGCCATGCAAATTAGATTATTCATCTTTTTTCACTCAACTGGATTAACCGGTAACCTTAGAAACAGCCTCAATTACGCGCTCTGCTTGGAATGGTTTAACAATAAAATCCTTTGCTCCTGCTTGGATAGACTCAATAACCATTGCTTGTTGTCCCATTGCTGAACACATGATAATATTGGCTTTGCCATCTATTCCTTTAATAGCCTTAACCGCTTCTATACCATCCATCTCTGGCATAGTTATATCCATAATAACAAGGTCTGGCTTTAACTCATTATATTTTTCTACAGCTCTTGCACCATTTTCCGCCTCTCCAATTACAGTATAACCATTTTTAGAAAGAATATCCTTTATCATCATTCTCATAAAAGCTGCATCATCAACAATCAATATGTTTTTTCCGGCCATCTTTATCTCTCCTTCTTGCTTTTATTAGTATATTTATAATTTATATTATGATTATACCATACCGAATCATTTGCTACAATTTAATTATCTAAAAACTTAATAAAAAATACATCCTATAGTATCTAAATTTGTTAATAATACTAAATTATGCCTCCTACCTGCTTTATAATATCCGTAATTCTAATTCCAAAGTTTTCATCAATTACTACAACCTCTCCCTTTGCTACAATCTTTCCGTTAACCAAGACGTCAATTGGCTCTCCTGCAAGCTTATTGAGCTCAATAATTGTACCCGGTGCAAATTCAAGAATTTCCTTAATTGATTTGTGAGTTCTTCCTAGCTCAACCGTTACTTCTAAGGCAACATCCATAATCAAATCAATATTCTCTTTTTGCTGAATAAAACCATTCATATCAAAGTTTTGAAATTGAGCTTGTTGAACCTCAATATTTCTAAACTGATTTGAATAACCGTCTTGCTGAGGATATGGCTGTTGAGGAAATGGTTGCTGTGGAAATGGTTGCTGTGGAAATGGCTGCTGTGCGTATTGCTCTTGCTGAGGATATGGCTGCTGTGTTGCACTTGGAGCACTTGGAGCACTTGGAGCCTCTTGAACTGGTTCTGGCTTTGCCTCTTGCTTTTCTTCATTTGCATCCTTGGACTGACTAAAGGATTTATATATCTCCTGAGCAAAATCCATTGGATAAAGCTGCATAAGCTCACTGTCAATAAGTTCTCCAATCTTCATTTCAAAAGAAACCTTTATAAAATCACCTGTAAGAAAATCAGCAATTTCACTTGGGTCTACAAAGTCACTATTATCAATATAATTAGATACTGGTGGATTAATGTCAATTTTTTTACCGAACATCGAAGACATTGAGGTTGAAGCAGAGCCTATCATCTGATTCATTGCCTCGGCTATAGCACTTAAGTGAAGCTCTGTTAGCTCTCCTTCAAATGCTACTCCCTCTCCGCCCATCATTAGATCCGAAATTATTTTAACATCATCCTCTTTTAAGATTAGCAGGTTAGAGCCTGCAAGACCTTCCTTATACACAATCTGTATTCCTACAAATGATTTGTCAAAATTAGCTGCCAATTTTTCCCATGTACTAACCTCAACCTTGGGTGTTGTAATTAATACCTTTTGGTTCACTAATGAAAACAAGGTGGTTGCAGCTGTTCCCATGCTTATATTAGAAACCTCACCAATTGCATCAACCTCATCATCTGACAAAGATGCTCCTCCACTTGCTGGTTCATCGTCTATTCCTCTAAGCAGTGCATTAATTTCCTCTTGAGAAAGCATATCACCCATAACCTATTCCTCCTTCCTTAATACAGAAGTAATTTTAACTGCATTGTATCCTTCAAAAACTCCTGGTTTAGCTTCAAATTTTTTAATATCTCCAACTAACACACTCAAATTATCATCAATTTTTTGATCTAGTTTTACAATATCTCCCTTTTGGAGATTAATAAAGTCCCTAACGCTTATAGTCGTTTTTCCAAACACTGCTTTTATTGGAATTCTTGCGGATGCAATCTGCTTTTCAATAATGTCATTATAAATCTCAACATTAGTCTTTCTCATGCTTGAATACCAGAATTTTGTATTTAGCTTATCTAAAACAGCCTCTATACATATAAAAGGAATACAAACATTCAAAAGACCTTCAACCTTGCCAATTTTGAGATTCAAGGTGATTAGAGCTATTACCTCGTTTGGAGAAATTACTTGTGCAAATTGAGAGTTTGTCTCAATTTTTTCAAGCAAAGGATCTAGATCCACAACGTTTTTCCATGGTTCTATCATCAGTTCAATTAATATTGTCATAATTCTTTCAATAATTGATAACTCTATCTCGGAATAGTCCCTGGTTTTATCCAGAGAATCACCTTTTCCTCCAAGCAGTCTGTCTATTATTGCATATCCTACATTATTGGAAAGCTCCATCACAATACTTCCCTTTAATGGAGAAAAATCCACAATCCCAAATAATATAGGATTCGATAAAGCATTAGAAAATTCATAATAAGAAATAGCTTCCGAATTTATTACATCAACTTGGCAAGAATGTCTTAAATAAGCCGGTAAGGTTGTTGAAACCAGTCTTGAATAATGTTCAAATATTATCTCTAGTGTTTTTAAATGCTCTTTTGCAAACTTTGAAGGTCTTGCAAAATCATATTCTTTTACCTGTTTGGCTGTCTGGCTTGATTTAAACTCTTCGACATCCAGCTCTCCGGTATTTAAAGCATTTAACAAACTGTCTATCTCATTTTGCGATAAAACTTCTCCCAAACCTTACCACCTCCTTGTGTTTCAATATTCTTCTATTATCTTGAAGTCCCAAGGTTGTTTTTGAAGTATACCTCTACAATGGCATCTGTGTCCATTTCCTTGCTGACCATATTGAGAATTTCCGATTGAAGCGTAACAGTGAAATTAGGTTTTTCAAAATCCTCTACCGTTTTCTTTTCAATCAGTTTTCCTATTCTGTCTCTTATCAAGCTTTGACTGCTTTCAAGTAGCACCATAATATCTTCAGCTTTTTTATTTTTACTATCAAGCCTGAACCCTATCTCGATGCTTTTGTTCATTGTAACACCTGATTCCTTGGATTTAATAACCGCTACTATCGGGTTTTCTAAATCATAGTATATACTTTGTGAGAGAGGCACAGTTTTTACTTCTCCCTCTTCCTCAACAGCTTCCTTATCTCCCTTTACCTGCTTTAACAAAGAACTCATCATTACAACAGATACCGTTGAAAGTGCCAGTGCAATTACTATAAAAACCGCACCTACAATCATTATTAACTTGCTTTTGTCCATATAATCACCTCATTAATGAATAATTTCTCTGTCAAAAATATGTATCTGGCTTAACCTCTTCTGTTTCTAAAATAAGCTTTATTTCTACTCTTCTGTTTTTTGCCCTTCCCTCTGCAGTATTATTATCTGCTATAGGGTTGTATTCTCCATAGCCCGTACAGGCAATTGAATCAGGATTAAACTTATATTGATTAATCAATATTTCTCCAACTGCAATTGCTCTTGCAGCAGATAAATACCAGTTGTTAGGGTATTGTATAGTGTTTATATCCCAGTCGTCAGTATGACCATCAACCTGTATATTATAAGCATCATATTTTTTTTCTAATATCATCTTGGATATTTTATCCACCAGTGTCTTAGCCTCTGGTTTAATAGCAGCTTTTCCAACATCAAAAAGCACTTCGCCTTCAATAGTCATTTTCACGTAATTTGAATTATATGAAAGAATTACCTTGGATTCAATTCCCTCTTTTGTAAGGTACTTTTGAATTTCCTTAGCTATCTCCTCTGTTTTACTTTCAACATTACCATTGTTAGCATTTGACTGACTTTGAGTATTCTCTTGAGTTGCCTGCTCAGTCGTTGCCATATCTTCTTGGGTTTTTTCCTGAAGACTATCCTCATTAAGATGATTTTGTTCTAAAATTATTTCTATTTCTCCAAGTTGACTTACTCCGTTTGTTATTAATTCTTCTCCTGTTAATGCCATTCCTCCTGGCATAATATCCACTTGGTCCTTAAAAGAGCTCACAGCTGCCTTAAACTTAGCAACATCTATGCTTGACATAGCAAATAATAATACAAAAAAGCAAAGCAATAATGTTACTAAATCTCCGTATGTCGCCATCCATCCCGGCAAACCGCCAGAGGCTTCTTCTTGCTTTCTTTTTGCCATTATGCCTCACCCTCTGCTTCATTTTCTGATAAAGACATTCTAAGTGTTGGAGATAAAAACGCTTTTAGCTTTTCTTCAATAACCCTAGGATTTTCTCCAGCCTGAATAGATAAAAGCCCTTCAATCATAACCTCTTTAAGTAAAATTTCATCCTCACTTCTTAGCTTCATTTTATTTGCAAACGGAATTGCCAAAAGATTCGCTCCCATTGAACCATATAACGTAGTTATTAATGCAACAGACATATTGGGTCCAATAGTACTTGGGTCACTCATATTCTTCAGAAGGTTAATAAGTCCAATCAGTGTACCGATCATCCCCCATGCAGGCAATAATTCTCCTAGCTTTTCGTAAAAACCTCTTATATTGCCATGTCTTCCCTGAATAAAAATAAGCTCTGTTTCAAGGATATTTCTTACAAGTTCTGGATCCGTACCATCTACAATCAGCAAAATTCCCTTTTTCAAAAAATCATCCTCAATACTTTCAGTTGCCTCCTCTAATGCCAGCAAGCCTTCTTTTCTAGCAACATTAGAAAGCTCAATAATTTTTCTAATTACCGAACCTTCATCCATAATCTGAGTTTTAAAAACCAGATTTATAGCTTTTAAAGAAGCTAAAAATCTATCTAAGGGAAACGAAACAAGTGTCGCTGAGAAAGCACCCCCAACAGTTATCATAACTGATGGTGCATCCATAAAGCTGGTAAGCTGTCCGCTTAATAATATTGAAATGACTGTAAAAACTAATGCTGCAACTATTCCGCCAATTGTAGCTATATCCATTTTTCCACCTCTTGCTCGAAACTATTAAATGTCCTTACTATAGTCTCCATTATATATTTTTGTTTTGAATTCAAGCACTTTTTCCAGAACCTCTTTACTTGTCTCTTTAATTATAAATTTTTTTCCTGTGGTAAGAGTAATTACTGTATCAGGTGTTTCTTCGATTGTCTCAATCAAGTCATTGTTAAGTAAAACAACCTCATTGTTCATTTTTGTAAGAAAAATCACAATATCACCTCTTTTAGTTTATCATGGATTTTAGCTGTTGCATAGTATAACTATGCAACAGCCTCAATCAGTTTATTTTAACATTATCTCTTAAGATTTACAAGTTCTTGAAGCATTTCATCCGAGGAAGTGATTATCCTGGAATTTGCCTGAAAGCCCCTCTGTGTTGTTATCATTTCAGTAAATTCAGTTGAAAGGTCAACATTTGACATTTCTAAAACTCCTGCATTAAAGCTTCCTCCGGTAGATGTAATATCTTCGCCAATTCCATCAAATTCTCCTGAGTTACTCGTTGATACAAAAAGATTTGCTCCAAGCTTTTGCAAGCCAGCCGGATTCTCAAAGGTTGCAATTACAACCTGACCCAAAAGCTTAGTTTCTCCATTTGTATATCTTCCCAAGATTTTACCATCAGAACCTACCTCAAAGCCGGATATCGTTCCCGCTTGATTTCCTCCGCCAATGCCTGTCGCATCGCCCGGAGTACCGGTAACTGTTGTATTGCCGGCAAACATTGTAATACCTGCTGCATCTATAGGCATTGGATTAGTAAATTCTGAAAAATCTGTGGAAAGCCCTGTAATTTGAAATGCCGGTAACGGAGTTACCACTTTTCCTGTAGCAGGGTCAAACTCAATATTTACACTCAGAACATCGTTTGTAATAGTATTTCCTTGTGCATCAGTAACTGAATCTGCTGCAAGATCAAAGGTATAAACTGGTGGTGCTGTAGTATTTTCTGTAATTGTAAATTGTGCAGTATAGCTGTATCCTAAGCTATCATATAAATTAAAGGTAAAGGGTGAGCCTGCTCCTGTAATCTGCGGATCATTTTTGTTAATATTTCCTGATAATGTTATTGCGCTTGTAGCTGTTGGCTCAATATACATATTTTGTGCATTTAAAATCTGAAGCGGTTTAACCTCGCCCTTTTCTATTGCCCCAGTAGTTGCATTAGGATACCATCCCATAACATTTAAACCATCAGGGTTTACAAGATTACCTGCTTCATCAATACGAAAAGCTCCTGCTCTTGTAAATTTATTACCTGTAGCATCGGATACAACAAAGAATCCTTCACCTTCAATTTTTAAATCTAGGGGATTGTCCGTTCTTTGAGCTGCACCCTCTGTCATATTAATATCGATTGAAGACACACTAGAACCAAGACCAATCTGCATAGGGTTCGTTCCCCCTGAATTTTCACTAGCTCCGCTTGCTCCTTGTACTGTCTGGCTAAATACTTCACTAAAAGTAACACGGCTTGCTTTAAATCCTGCTGTGTTAACATTCGCTATGTTGTTACCGATAACATCCATTTTTGTCTGGTGAATACGAAGACCTGATACACCAGAATACATAGAACGCATCATAATTCATGACCTCCTTAAATTGTTTGTCGTACCTGTACCATTCCATCTGTCATTCAGGAATGAATAGCTTCCTTCTCGAGGTCCAGCTATAACACTACAGCTCCGTCAATGTTTGTAAAAACATGTTCCTTTGCTTCCTTTGCATCTAGTGCTGTAACAACTGTTTTATTTTCTATGTTGACTACAAGCGCTACATTGTCAAGAAGCACCAATGATTCCTTAATTCCCTTTTGTTCAGCTTTGCTGATTCCATTTTCTAATCTTTTAATTTGAGAATCATCTAACTGAATGTCTCTGGTTTCCAATCTCATACTTGCATGCTTTGAAAATTTTACTTCATCTTTTTGCTGAAGCTTATGTTGTAAAATACTTGAAAAGCTATTTGCTGAACTTGCTTCAGGCTTATTGATTTTATTTTTTCCAAGCTGCTCATTTTGAACCTGCTGGATTGAAGGAATCGGTCTGTTATTAATATTCATTTTTGACCCTCCTTGTCTAAAATCTATTCTTCCTCTTCAGAATCCTCAATATTTAATAAGGTTTCTAGTTGTGCTTTTAATGTTGTCATCGTATCCGCCAGCGTTGTCATTTTCTCTAATGTAGCTGATTCGAAATCAATATAGCTTACATCTGTAACTTGGCTAAGTTCAACATCTTGATTGTTTACCTTCAGATATGTTTTTCCTGATTTCATTGTAACTCCGTCTACAAAACCTTCAACTACCTTTGTTGATAATGTAACTTCGTCAACAATACTTGCTGTTACAACCTTTCCCATCAGTGCATATCCCTGTGACATCTCAGAGGTTTTATTTAAATTTTGCATTTGCTCTAAGGACGAAAACTGTGCCATCTGAGCTAAAAAATCCTTATCATTTGTAGGATTCAATGGATCTTGATATCTCATTTGCGTAACTAGAAGATTTAAAAAAGCATCCTTGCCCAACTCCGATGAACCATTACTATCTGAAGCCTTTGTTCCATAAGTATTGAGAATATTATTCGTTACTTCATTGATTTGTGACATTTTTCCACCTCCTATGCTGAATAATCAACCATTGAGCTTTCCTCTTCAAGTCCTGTTTTTCTTAACTGCTCATGTGTTTGTTGAAAGCCTTCAATTTCTCCGTCAATTCCTTTGAGTGAATTACGTTTTTTTGATTTTTTTTCATATCCGCTTTGTCTTTCTTGTTCATCCTTGGCAAAAAACTGGTTTGTATTTCCTACTACAACCTTTATCTCGTCCAGTTTAATTCCTTGTGAATCAAGATTTGCTCTTAAGGATGCAAGATTTTGTTCAATCACTTCCTTAACTTGCTGTGTTTCTGCTACAATACTTCCTGTTATTATTCCAGCTTGATCTTTCACTGAAAATGCGACCTTGCCAAGGTTTTCAGGCTGTAGCTGAAGCATCATGGTTGAAGATTCGTCTGTCAATGCCAATTTAATCTGGGTTGTAAGCTGAGTAAGTATTTCCTTGGCGCCATTAGTTGTATAAACTACTTCTTTTAGCAGTGAACCATTTGAAATCTGAAATTTTTGTCCTTGTGTGTGAGATAGTACATTTTCAAAATGTCCAAGCAGGGTATTGTTTGCTTTTAAATCTGTTTGTTCATTTTTTTGTTCCTTATCTCCCATATGACCAGCTTCATTGTCAAAAATATTTGTCTGTTTTTGCTTGCTGTCAGTTCTGCTGTCTTCTACTGTGATTTCAGGCTTATTTTCAATTGTTTCTTTTGATTGAGTATCCGTTTGTGTTAAGCTTGATTTCACATTAGCTTGAGCTGATATTTCCGGACTTGTTTCAATTACATTGGCTTGTGTTTTTTCAGAATTTGAATTTTCATTTGCAACAGTTTTCTTACCATTTTCTTTAAGCAATTCAAGTACATCTTCTAATTTTAGTTTTTTATCTGGTTGTTCAAGTATTGTAGTAAGTTTTTGAAGAAAGCTTTCTTTGTCCATTCCAGTATCTTCAATTACCTTATCAAGTACCGAATCAACTATTAGCTTTATTCCTTTAAATGCATCAACTGCTTGAACGTCATTTAATATCGATATTTCATCACTAGTTCCAAATACTTGATTAATAACAGCTTGTAAATTTTCATTTTTAAATAAATCTACTGTAGTTATATTTAACGCTGCCATTATCTCACTCAATTCTTCTTCTGAAATTTCTAGCTCTTCTGCAATTTCTGAGGTAAGTTCACTTACCGTTTGTTCTATTTGCTTGTATTCAGTTTTCAATTCACTTTGCATAGTTCCTTGAGCTTCTTGCATCTGGTCTTTAACAATCCTATGAAATTCTTGTCTTATAATCTTACTTTGCTGTTTGCCAATATTCTTAATATCCCTATGTCCCAACTCACTTTTGTTTAAGTTTTCTTTTGAATTTGATGCTTTTCCTAAGATTTTGTCAAATACACCATTTTTAGAAGTCTCTTTTGCGCCAAAGCTTTTACTCGTATTAGTTGCAACCCCATTTAGTGCAACTGAGTTCATATTTTCCTCCTTTCTCGGTTTTTTGTGCCTAATTTGTTTATTGGCCTAAAATCCGATTAGTAATTTTCAGGGTACATATATCTTGAGATTTTATCTGCAATTATTGGGTCCATTGCAGCTAAAACCGCACCTGACTGAGCTGAATCCAGTTTAAACAACACCTCTGCTGCCATGTCAATATCCTTAGCTATAGTTTCCTCTAATATTGCAGCTGCATTTTTAGGTTTCATTTCCTGGAACATTTTTGCGATTTTTTCCACCTCATCATTTATGGCTTTTTCTTTAATAAGCTCTCCATAAATTTTTAAAGCAGACTCAGGATATGTTTCCTCAACATACTTCATGTATGCCTCCTTATCCGCTTGTTGTGCAACTAATCTGTCAAATTCCTCTTTGTCCTTTGCAAATTGTAGCTGTGAGGTTTCAAAAATCTTTAATCTGTCGATTTCAGTTTTATTTTGCTTTATAGTCTCATTTAGTTTTTCGGCTTCTTTTTCCTTTTCCTTTAGTAATATTTCTGTAGCTTTTAATCTTTCTACTGCCTCATCAATACTTGCAAAATTATAGCTTGCAACGGCCTCCTCAGATGCTTCAGGCATTTTAGGCAAAATCATATTAATTACTGGGACATTTTTAAGTGAAGGCCCTAATATCCTTGATCCTAATCCACCAACGTCAAGTTTTACTAAAGCTATAAATACACCAATTATGAGAAAAGCTAAAGCCAAAGAAATCAGTCCTACATTAACCTTTTTATGTTCATCTTGATCATCTTTTTTAGCCTGTTTTTCTGGTTTTGGCGGTTTTTCTGGTTTAGGTACTTTTTCTTTTTTAGGTGGCTTTTCTTTTTTTGGTTTTTTTTCTTTAGTTTGCTTGTTTTCTTCTTGCTCTAGCTCTTTTTCTTCTGGCATTTTATTCCTCCATTGCTATTCTTGTCTTTTTGAAACTTTAAAGCTTGAAAGCTCATCTAACTGCTTTTGATTGGCAAGCTCTTCAATTTTAAGATATTCTTCAAGAGCTATTTCTTTAAGCTTTTCATATGTTTTCTTTTCAATTACAGCTTTAACTAATAATTTTCTTTTTTCTTCAACCTTTTTTTTAGCCATTTCAACTATTGCACTCTGCGTTTTAACCTGCTCTTCATAATACTTTATTGCTTTAGAAAGTTCTACTAATTCTTTTACATACATAGACGTTCCATTTTTAATATAAAATTCCTTTTGCTTTTCCATAAGAGACGACTTGTGAACAATTAATATCTGCTGTTGTGCCGTCAAATATTTTGTAGCATTACCTAAATCTATTTTCTTCTGTTCTTCTAATTTTTCTTTAATGTTTAGTATTCCCTGAAAATTGAAATTGAATTTTGCCATATTATCACCTTGTATTTCATAATAAGCTACTCTTTAAAAATAGAGCTTAGCATTTCTATCTCATCCTCTAAATTAAAATTTTCTTCTGTTTGCTGTATTAAAAATTCCTTTATGTCTTTGTTCTTGGAAACAGCATAATCTATATCCTCATTGCTTCCCTTTGCATAGGCTCCAATATTGATTAAATCCTCTGCCTCCGTATATACTGCCAGAGTTGCTTTAAGCTTATTTGCTGCAGCCTTATGCTCTATAGTAACAATATCAGTCATAACTCTTGAAATACTCTGCAAAATATCTATTGCAGGATAGTGATTTTTGTTAGCTAATTTTCTTGATAATACGATGTGTCCATCTAAAATGCCTCTGGCTGTATCAGTGATAGGTTCATTCATATCATCCCCATCTACAAGCACCGTATACATTGCAGTGATAGAACCTTTTTCAGAATTTCCTGCTCTCTCTAGAAGCTTAGGCATTACTGCAAATACAGAGGGTGTATAGCCTCTGCTTACAGGAGGTTCACCAATTGCAAGTCCAATTTCTCTTTGCGCCATTGAAAATCTAGTAAGTGAATCCATCATAAAAAGAACATCTTTTCCTTGATCTCTAAAAAATTCAGCAATAGCCGTTGCCGTCTTTGCTGCTTTTTGTCTTATAAGTGCTGGTTTGTCCGAGGTTGCAACAACAACCACTGATCTTCTTAAGCCTTCCTCACCTAAATCCTTTTCAATAAACTCACGTACCTCTCTGCCTCTTTCTCCTATCAGAGCTATAACATTTATATCAGCTGAAGTATTTCTTGCAATCATACCCATAAGAGTACTTTTCCCAACCCCACTGCCTGCAAAAATCCCAATCCTTTGTCCTTTTCCGACAGATAACAGTCCATCAATGGCTTTTACACCTATTGGCAATATGTCCTTTATTCTGTTTCTTTTCAAGGGGTCTGGGGAATCATTTTCTATTGGATAAAGCTCATCTGAATATATAGGCCCCTTATCATCCATCGGCTTACCTAAACCATCCAATACCCTTCCAAGTAAATCTTCACTAACAGAAACCTGAAGCGAATGCCCCAATGCTTCAACAATACTATTTAATCCGACTCCTGATAATTCTCCAAGAGGCATCAGTAAAATCTTGTTTTCTCTAAAACCTACAACCTCCGCAAATACATATTTATCATCCGAAATAATTTTGCATACCTCTCCCATGCTTACGTTAGGTCCTAAAGACTCAATTGTTAATCCTACAATACGGGTAACCTTGCCAATATGCTTAATATATGATTTTTGAAACAGATCTTCATATCTGCTAAGATCAATTCTACTCATTTTTGCCACCCGCCTATTAATAGTGTTAATCTGTTTCTGTCTCTGGCTTTGCTGAATAATAGCTTTCTTCTATTAGCTTTAGATTTCTAATGAGTCCATTCATTCTTTCCTCTAACCCGCAATTAACGCTTCCCATAGAGGTTTCTATAACACAATCATTTTTCTTAAGCTTGGAATCCTTAAGTACCTCAAAAACAATTTTCTCACTGAAATTTTCGCTTAAAATATCCTTATTTTCAATCACTTCATCAAAATCCTCGGCAGATACCCGAATAATAAGATCCCCATAAAGCTCAACCTCTTCAAGCCCGCACTTTATTAAGAATAAAATAATATCTTTATCAAATCTGCAAATTCCAATCATTTTTTCAACTAATTTCTGTATTATCATTGCAATTTGCGGTTGGGTTCTTTCAAGAAATTCTCTCTGATTTCTATCCATGTCATCTAGCTTAAGCTCTAGCTCTGCTTTTAGCTGTTCTTCAATTTCTTGAAACTTAAGTGCTCCCTCATTATACCCTTGCTCGTATCCTTCTTCATATGCCTTTTGTTGTATTTCCTGTGCTTCATTTTTCGCTGAGTTTAATATTTCTTCAGCCTCCAAATATGCTTGCTCAACAATATCCATTTGATGACTAGGTTCTTCCTCTTGTAGATTTTCGTCTTCTTGAATACGGTCTTCATTTATAAAATCTACTTCGCCATCATTACTTTCTTGCTCTTCATCGGAATTATCTTCAAAGCTTTCTTCTTTCTCTTTATTTTCAAAATTGGGATTAATAATATTTTTGTCGTTTTTTGATACAACCTCAATAGTCTTTTTTTGGTCTGAAAAAGAAATAAATGATGATTTTATAATACTAGACAATTATCTCGTCACCTCCACCTCTGGAAATAACAATTTCACCAGCATCCTCAAGTTTTCTGATAATATTAACAATTTTCTGCTGAGCTTCCTCAACATCCTTTAGCCTTACTGGACCCATATAATCCATATCCTCTTGAATCATAGTTGCCAAACGTTTTGAAAGGTTATTGAAAATAACATTTTGAACCTCTTCTCCTGAACCCTTAAGTGAAATTGCAAGATCATTATTGTCAACCTCTCTAAGAACTCTTTGAATTGATCTGTCATCAAGTGAAATAATATCTTCAAATACAAACATTTTCTTTTTAATTTCTTCGGCAAGTTCAGTGTCTTCAATTTCAAGTGTTTCCATAATATGCTTTTCTGTGCTTCTGTCTACAGAGTTAAGTATTTGTACAATGGCATCTACACCACCAACAATTGTGTAATCTTGAGTAACCAAAGAGGAAAGTTTCTTCTCAAGAATATCCTCAACGTCCTTAATTACGTCAGGAGATGTTCTGTCCATCTGCGCAATTCTTCTGGCAACATCTGCTTGCTTGTCCTGAGGAAGTGCTGCAAGCACCATTGCTGATTGCTGTGGATTTAAATATGATAAAATCAAAGCAATAGTTTGATTATGTTCATCTTGAATAAAGTTCAAAAGCTGTGCTGCATCTGTCTTTCTTACAAATTCAAAAGGACGTACCTGTAAAGAGGCAGTAAGTCTTCCTATAACCTCTACAGCCTTATCTGAACCCAATGCTTTTTCTAGTAAATCCTTCGCATATCCAATACCGCCTTCAGCTATGTATTGCTGAGCAAGACACATATCATAAAACTCTTTTAAAACCTTCTCTTTGTCTGTTGGAGATACACTTCTTGTATTGGCAATTTCTAATGTCAGCTGTTCTATCTCCTCTTCTTTTAAATGTTTAAAAACTAAAGAGGATTTTTCTGGACCTAATGCTATTAATAGAACCGCTGCTTTTTGAATTCCCTTCATTCCCTTTTCTATAGCCATAGTATCACTCCCAATCTTCGTTCAGCCAGTTTCTTAATAACAAAGCAACTGCATCTGGATTTTCTTGTACAAAACGTTCAATCTGAACTCTCGTTTCCGATTTATCATCAAATTCAATAGCCTCAAGCTCCTGCTTAGTTTTAGTAGACTCCAATAAATCCTCAACTGAAAGCTCTGGCTCAACCTCGGTGATTTCCATAGGCTCTGTGCCTTTATATACTGCATATCCTAATAAACCTAATAAAAATACAATAAACACTATAGGCAGATAATTAAGCAATGGGCTTTTAGTCTCTTCCTTGTCAATAAACATCGGGACATTATAAGCCATTATTGCAACATTTTCAATTTTTGTATTTGTTTTGACAAGTTCAACTAAATCAGGATCTAGCTCTGCAATTTTAGTTCTAGCTTCATTTTGAGCCTTATACTCTTCCCATGTCAACTCTCCCAAAGCATTTTGTTTTTCCAAAATCGCCTGATCATATTTAATAAATTTGTTAAGCACAACCGTTACTGAGGATTCATCATGGACAATATTACCAATATTTTTTGTCTCTGACGTAACAGTTTTACTTGGTGCAAATTCTCGCTCTGTCACAGAGGATGTATTATTTGATGATCCTCCTGTATCTATCAAGGTGTCTGTAATTTCACCATTGTTTGTGTCTGTTCCTGGAGCCCCTCCAGCTTCAGTGTTTGAGCCTTCTGAAAGACTTTCATATTCTCTTGTTACTACGCCCTTGTTAGTCCCATTAACTCCGGACATAATCTCTGAGACTACATCCTTTTCATCAAAATCTATTGCCAGATCAACGCTTACCGTTGCATCATCATATTCTCCGCCAGCTAGCAAAACACTTCTTAAGCTTGCTTCTGCTTTTTGTTCTCTTTTAAATTCAAAATCTAGCTTTGAGCTAATATTCCCTCCTGTTTCCGAAGAAGCTGTTCCATCATAAAGAAGCTTGCCTCCCGTTGTCATTATTGAAATATTGCCCTCTTCAAGATCAGATACTGCATTTTTAATAAAATTAACTATTCCTCTTACCTGATCCTCGTTTAAATCCTCTTTAGTTTCGAGAATAATTGTAGCAGAGCTTTTTTTATTTTCATCAAAAATAGTAGTGTCCTTCTGAGCGACATTAAGTTTTACATAAGCATTGTTAATTGCATCCAGAGTTTCTATTTTATTATTCAGCTCTTCTTCAAAAGCAAGCTGAAATTTAGTTCTTTTTTCTTCTGTTGTCTCTGTCAAGCTACTGGTAAGTGCCTGTTCCCATGTCATTTCTGCATCCGAAAGCACTCCTAGCTCATCCACAAGCATGGTAACATCTTGTTTTCTTTTTGAATCAACATAAATGGTAGAAGCATCTTCACTAATTTCATAAGGAATTGCCTCTTCATCTAGAATTGCCTTTATCTGAGTCATTTTGTCGGGAGTAACTCCTGATGCGTATTTTACCATCACCGGCTTACTCAAAACAAAAGCCAAGACAGCAAAAGCTACCACGGCTACCACCACGGCTGCTATGATCTGAATCTTGGTTTTTAACTTTAATTCTTTCCAAAAATTAGTAATCTGTTCAATTATTTTTCGAATAAACTCCGGCATAGTGCCACTCCTTCATTAACGAGTTTCTTTTTTCCATTTATTAAGCATAAACCTATTAAAATAATTTTAGAGCTGGATTCTCATTATTTCATTATAAGCCTCAAGTATGGCGTTTTTAACCCTTACTGTATATTGCAGAGCAATACTTGCTTTCTCTTGGGAAATCATTACATCGTGTACATTATCTACCTTTCCTATTGCAAAGTCCAAAGCCATCTGCTCTGCATTTTTTTGCAAATCATTAGTTTCATTAACCATATTTATAGCAGATTGGTACATTACATCAAAAGCAGAGCTCTCATTATTAGCATTTGCTTTGTTGCCTGGTATTGTAATATTGCCAATTTTAGCAAGTTCCTGAATAGAAAGAGCCATAATATACCTCCGTTTTTATAATTATTGCCTGCCGATTTCTAGTGCTTTTACAATCATTGCTTTATTTGAATTCAATGCTGTAACATTAGCTTCATAGGTTCTGTTTGCAGAAATAAGATTTGTCATTTCCTCAAGCGAATTCACATTAGGCATCAATACATAGCCCTCCTTGTTCGCATCCGGATGTGTAGGATCATACACAGTAATAAAATCCGACTTATCCTCTGTAATCTTGCTTACCTTAACTCCGCCAACCTTTGACTGTTCTCCCAAGTACTGATTTAATATATTAGAAAAACTATTTTTTTGAGATATTTCTTCAAATATAGTAATTTTCCTTCTATATGGGCCTCCACTGTCCGTTCTTGTAGTGTTTATGTTTGCCAAGTTCTGAGAAATCGTGTCCATCCTAAGTCTTTGAGCAGTCATGCCTGTAGCACTAATATTCATTCCTTGAAATACTGACATCAAAAAACACCTCCTTAATTATCTTTCAAGCGCGTTTTTAAGTCTTTTAAAATCATAATTTACTTGGCTAATCAATGTATTATATTTTATCTGATTCTGTGCCATATAAGCCATTTCAGTGTCAATATCAACATTATTCCCATCTAATCGATAGCTCAGGTGTGCATTGTCAGTATACACTTTAGGCACTAATTCTCTCATTTTATTGCTTCTTTTACTGTTTGGATTTTTTAGTGCTTCTGCCAAATAGCCTTCAAAGGCTACTTCTCTTCTCTTGTAGCCAGGAGTATCTACATTTGCAATATTATTCGATATTACCTCACCCCTAAGCCACGAAGCATTCAAGGCTTTTGCTAAGGCATCTGTATTACTGTAAATATTCATACCATTTCACCAGCTTTCACAAAATTATTCTATTAATACTGTAAATTGCATAAAAAATACCAACTATTTTATGCTACACACACTATATATTGTATCAGTTTGTTCTAGAATATACAATATATACTTTTCAAAAAAAATTATTTGTATAATATTACTTTCAAGAATAGCGTTCGGTGAACGCGTTTCTCGTAGAATAGGAAAGTATGGTCTCTTGCAAGCAAGACGAACTTTCCTATTCTAATATAAAAAGGAAGTGAACAACTGCACTTCCTTTTTGCATAATCAATCCATTATTATTCAGTTTTAAATTTTATCCAATTCCTCAAGCAATACATCATTTAAGATTTTAATAAAAGTTCCCTTCATACCAAGCGATCTTGATTCAATTACTCCTGCGCTTTCAAACTTTCTTAGAGCATTAACTATTACAGAACGAGTTATTCCAACCTTGTCTGCAATCTTACTTGCTACCAAAATGCCTTCAACGCCATCTAGCTCTCTGAAAATGTGCTTAATTGCTTCCTGTTCCGAAAAAGACAAGGTCGCTATTGCAGATTTTACAACTGAAGTTTTTCTAGTTTCCTCAGAGTTTTCATCATTGATTGAGCGCATTATCTCAAGACCTACAACAGTTGCCCCATACTCTCCTAAAATAATATCATCAATATGATAATTCTTTGTTTGTCTATATAAGAAAAGTGTTCCAAGCCTTTCTCCTGCTATATCGATAGGAACAACCATTCCCACGACTTTATTAGCCGAGTTTTCTGTGCTGAATCCAAGTGTCTCTAAGTTAATGTTTTCTTTTGTTGATAAAATGTTTAACAGTCTTTCGTTTAACTTGTCATCAATTAACTCCCCCATTTCTTCTGTAAGGAGTTCTCTTAACCTAACAATACTTTTTCCTTCATTGATTGCTAGCAGTTTTCCCTTCTTGCTAAGCACTAATACATTAGAGCTTAAGATATCACTCATAACTTCACAAATATCCGTAAAAATAACTCTTTGAGTTCCGGTCTTTTGTAATAACCTGTTAATCTTTCTTGTCCGATCTAATAGTTGAACGCTCACTATTGTATATCCCTCCTAAATTACCTTGAATTTCCTATAGTCTAATATATGCTAATTATAGTATAGTTTTTTTCAGATAACAAGCAAATTTTCTAAATAATCTCATATTGTTCATTATTTTGTTATAACGTTATTGCACTTTTCATTCATACAAGCTAAATTTTTTCCTTTTTCTAGCATATATGTCCCACATTTTGGACAACTAATACTTGATGGCTTATTCCAAACCATAAAATCACAGTTTTCAGTATTTTCACATCCGTAATATCGTCTTCCTTTTTTTGTCTTTCTGACAATTACATCCGATCCGCACTTTGGACATTTTACATCTTCCAGCTTTTCTAAAATTGGCTTTGCATTTTTACAGTCCGGAAATCCTGGGCAAGCAAGAAATTTACCGAATTTGCCGATTTTAATTACCATATTTTTTCCACACAGATCACAAAGTACATCTGATACTTCATCTTTTATTACAATCTTTTCCATTTCTTTTTCAGCTTTTTCAAGCATTTTACTAAAGCCAGGATAAAATTCTTTTAAAATATTTTTCCACTCAATTTCTCCAAGCTCTACTGCATCTAGCTTTGTTTCCATATTTGCAGTAAACTTTACGTCAACAATTTCAGAAAAATAGCTTTCCAAGAGACCACTTACAATCTCTCCTAGCTCAGTAACGAATATCTGTTTCTTTTCCTTTGAAATATAATTTCTAGCTAATAATGTAGTAATTATGGGTGCATAGGTACTAGGTCTTCCTACCCCGTTTTCTTCAAGAGTTTTTACTAAGGATGCCTCTGTATACCTCGGCGGAGCCTGCGTAAAATGCTGAATTTTTTCAATCTCTATCCGTTTTAGTTCTGATTTCATTGAAATATTGCCTATGTGTTGATTCTCTTCAAGCTCTTGTACTTCTTTGCCTTCTGTATCTTCATTTTTGTAAAGCTTCATATACCCTTCAAATATAAGCATGGATAAAGATGCTTTAAACACATACCCATTTATTGAAATTACTAGAGATTTCACACTGTACTTTGCCGGCATCATTCTGCTAGCTAAAAATCTAGTCCATATCAATTTATATATCTTATACTGATCCTTGGTTAATAAATCCTTTATTTCATCAGGATTAATATCTATATATGTAGGTCTGATTGCCTCGTGTGCATCCTGCACCTTTTTTTTGCTCTTAATAACAGTATTTTTGTGATTGCACATATTTTTGCCAAAATTTTCTTCAATATATGCTACTGCCTGTTGATGTGCCTCATCTGAAATCCTTGTTGAATCAGTTCTAAGATAAGTAATAAGGCCTAAAGTCCCTTTTCCTTTTATTTCAACACCTTCATATAGCTGCTGTGCAATTCGCATGGTTTTAGCAGTCGTAAAATTAAGCTTTCTAGATGCATCCTGTTGAAGTGTACTGGTAATATAAGGAAATGGCGGGTTTTTCAGCCTATCTTTTTCTTTGATGTCCTCAACCTTCCAATCCCCAGACTCAATTTCTTTAAGAATCTTTTCTACCTCTTCAATTGATCCTAGGTCTATCTTTTTTTTCTCTTTTCCATAAAATCTAGTCTTAAAGCTATCCTTTGTAGCTTTATCCTTTAGTATTGCATCAAGTGTCCAGTATTCTTGAGGAATAAAGGAATTAATTTCTTCTTCTCTGTCATTGATAAGCTTAAGTGCAACCGATTGAACTCTTCCCGCACTTAATCCTTTCTTTACTTTTTTCCATAATATGGGACTAATATTATATCCTACAATTCTGTCTAAGGACCTTCTTGCCTGCTGAGCATCTACAAGATCCATATCTATTTCTCTTGCATTTTTTATAGAGCTTTGAATTGCATTTTTAGTTATTTCATTAAATGTAATTCTATATGTGTTTTTTTCATCCAGCTTAAGGGAATGCAAAAGATGCCATGATATTGCCTCTCCCTCACGGTCAGGGTCAGTTGCCAAGTAAATCTTAGAGGCTTTTTTAACTTGCTTTCTAAGATTAGCAAGAAGTTCTCCTTTGCCTCTTATTGTAATGTATTTTGGTTCAAATTCATTTTCTATATCAATTCCCATCTGACTTTTAGGCAGATCTCTAACATGTCCCATGGAGGCTTCTATTATATAATTAGCACCCAAAAACTTTTTAATTGTTTTTGCTTTTGCCGGTGATTCAACGATTACTAAATTTTTTGCCATTTTTATCCTCCAAAACAAACTTTTTTGATTAACCTATGGCTAGGTCAGAAATAAGGATATACTATTTCTTTCTATTTATCAAGTGTTTTCTTGATTTATGCGTAAATTCCATACAATAATATGCATTTTTTTCTTAATTTTTGATAATATTTTATAATTGCTCTATAATATGTTTTTTAATCACTTGCTCTCGCTTTTTATTTTTTAAACTTCAAGATTTCTAGTTTTATATAAGAATAGCGTTCGGTGAACGCGTTTCTATAGAATAGGAAAGTTTGGTCTTTTGCAAGCAAGACGAACTTTCCTATTCTATAAAAAAATACCCTCCTTGGGAAATTGCCAGACCCCAATAAGTTAAATTTCAGTCTAACTTATTGGGGTCTGGCAAAAAATAATGAGGGTATTTTTTTTAAATTACACAATATCATTTCTAATTGCAAACACAGCCAGTTGTGTTCTGTCTTTAAGCTCTAATTTATTTAAAATAACCGAGATACTGTTTCTTAAAGTCCCTTCTGCAATAAACAGCTTTTGTGATATTTCCTTATTATCAAACCCATCTACTATTAGCTTAATAATTTCTTTTTCTCTTTTTGTAATTATCGATGTAAATTCTTTTTTTTCTTTTGCTGTTATATTTGGCTTATAAACAGTTTTTATACTTTTATATACGCTACCTTGAATTATATTAAAGCCATTTACTGCAGATTTTATTATATTAATTAAATCCTCATCCTTTATATCCTTTAATACATAGGCATCCGCTCCCTTTTCTATAACCTTAGATATAGTGCTTTTATCATCAAATGTAGTTAAAATTATTACCTTAATATTTTCATTGAAGCTTTTTATAAGACTTGTTCCCTCTATTCCATCACTTACTGGCATTCTTATATCCATCAAAACTATATCTGGATTGTATTCTTTGCACATTTCGTATGCCTCTTTACCATTTTCCGCACATCCCAGAACTTCTATCTCTTTATCCTGTTCTAAAATAATCTTCAAGCCATTTCTAAGTATTGCGCTGTCGTCTGCTACTAATATTTTAATCATTATATACCTCCCTGTATAAGCCCATCTTTCCTATTAATTAATTGCTTAAAGATAATTTGACATCTGCTTTATCGTCCTAAATGGCTTAAAGATAATTTGGCGTCTGCTTTATCGTCCTCTAGGCACATTTCTAATCCACAAAAAAGCGTTTTTGAAATACTTTTCTTGTAAACCTAGGAAGCTTGGACTATTACAAGTAATCTGAACTTTCCTATTTCCATAAAAAAAAGCTGCACAATCTCAGATTGCAAGCGGCTTTTCTTTATGAGGGATACACTCCCCTAATCCTTATTCTTGCCAGCTTTAATGCTGACTTTATATGTTTCTCCCACTCAAGCTATATTGGTTCATGACCAACTTTATAATCTGCAAGTTATTCAAGCGTTCACTCTTGACCTTAGCAACTCTTTTTATCTGCTTTGCTTCCTGTTAAGAATAACAGATTTCGGATGCTTTGTTAATAGGTTATACGTCATCGCTTTGTATGACATTCTTCAGTTACATTTGTCACACTTAAATCTTGCTTTGATTAAGGTACACAACATTGAATCATCAAATTTGGTCCAGCTTACACTTATAAAGTTAGCAAGGTATTGCATATTAAAAAACTACAAAAAGGATTAATATCCCCTTAAAACCGGGTCTTTGACAGTTGCATAAAG
>DFYO01000041.1 GCA_002381865.1 Clostridiales bacterium UBA4080
AAAATTTAACGCTTTTTTTCGTAAATTTTTAGGGGGTAAAATTCTATATTAACTTCCCGTTTTTATTCAAAAGGAACTTTACCTTGAAAAGAGATTGGGGGAGTTATTTTTTGATATAATAATTTATGTGTTTTGGCTATTATTTGAAAGTCAGGTGTTTATTATGCAGTTACTTGGACATGAACGCATGTCCACAACTTCAGGTTTTTATGCTTTTGCAACATTGGAAATGATTTCAGATGCCATGAATAAACTAGCTCCCCCTATTGATGATAGAGAGAAATCAAATCCTTCCGGATATGCAGTATATCGTATCGATAACAAAGGTCATTGAATAACAGATAAAGACCAATCCTCAGAAACTGTAATAGAATGGTTAGATGTACAAAATTAATTATTTTTTCCGTTTTTTATTTCAAGTTTATCCTAGTAGATAAATAATTTTTTAACCATATTGTTGATTATTACAATAATTTTATTTCTTGTTGACATTATTTATTTCTAAATGCTACACTATTTTCAGTATTTTCCTTGTTATTTTATGGAAAATTAAACCATTCTTTTTTACGGGGGTAAAAAAATGAAGAAACTAATATCTATGTTATTATGTTTAAGTATTTTATGGGGTTTTAGTGTTACACCTGCCAGCTTTGCGGCAGAAAAAAGCAATGACTATCCACTTGTATTTCTCCATGGTTTTGCAGGTTGGGGAAGAGATGAGCTAGCCGGATTAAAATACTGGGGTGGCGTCATTGACCTTCAGCAAGAACTTAGAAACGCTGGATATGAAGCCTACACTGCAGTTGTAGGACCCTTCTCAAGCAATTGGGACAGAGCTTGTGAATTCTACGCGTATGTTAAAGGCGGTACTGTGGATTATGGTTTAGCTCACTCTGAAAAATTTGGACATGAGCGTTTTGGCAAAACCTTTCCTGGATTGTATCCAGAATGGGGAGAAAATAATAATAGTATAAACAAAATCCATATTGTTGCTCATAGCATGGGTGCGCCTACGGCAAGACTCTTGGTTCAACTTTTAGAAGAAGGTTACGAAGAAGAAATTTTTGCCGTTCTAGGAGACAACCCAAGTCAGGAGGATATTAATGCTGCAATTGCATCAAATACTCTTTCTCCTCTTTTCACTGGCACCTGTAACGACTGGGTAGCAAGTGTTTCATCTTTTGCCGGTGCTAATGACGGTACAACTTTAGCTGACTTTGCCAATTCCTCAACCGGAGATCTTGTTACCTTTTTTGCAACTCCACTTGGTGGAATTACTGGACTTGCAGATATTTCGCTTTACGACCTAAAGCTTGACCATTGGGGATTAAAAAGAAAGCCTGGTGAAAGCTTCTGCAACTACTTTGATCGTGTTATGGGCAGTCCTCTTTGGAAAACCACAAAGGATTTTTCAAATTATGATTTAAGCACAAAGGGTGCAAAGGAAATGAATTCTTGGGTTGAAGACCAGCCTAATGTCTACTATTTTTCATATTCCTGTCAGGCTACTTTAAAGCTCTTAATTACAGATTACCATGTTCCTAATCTGCTTTATATGAATCCGGCATTTAATACAACTGGCACTATAATGGGTTCGTATAAGAACACTTCAGCAGGAATCAATTCAAGCTGGTATGCAAATGATGGCGTTGTAAATACAATAAGCCAAAGCGGACCAAAGCTTGGCCGAAGTACTAATAATATTATTCCATATAACGAAGCCTCTCCACAAAAGGGTAAATGGAACCATCTTGGTATTAATAAAGCAAGTGACCATGGTGATATAATTGGAATTGATTTCACAAGACCTGCTTCTAATATGAGAGCTTATTATCTTGATTATGCGAAAATGCTTACCGATTTAGAATAATTATTCTATATTGTTGCTTTTTAAAAACACAACCCTTATTAGTTTAATCCTAGTTTGTGGTTGTGTTTTTTATGCTTTTTTTATTATGGATTTCTAAAAAAACTAATAATAACTATACACTACTGAAACATATCAGCTAATATGATATTATATTATTAATAATTTTCATAAAAAAATTAGGAGGAAAAAATATGTTTCAAATTCAAAATTTAAAATACAAAAACATCCTTGATATACCCGATATGCTTATTGAGTCTGGCAAGACTACCTGTATTATTGGCGAAAGCGGGAGTGGAAAAACAACGCTTTTAAGATTACTTAACAAAATGATTTCTCCTAGCAAAGGAGAAATTCTTTATAATTCAATTCCACTTAGCAAAACAGATTCTATTAAGCATCGACGAAATGTTGTAATGCTCTCTCAAAGCCCAGTAATTTTCGAAGGAAATATTAAGGATAATTTACAGATAGGATTAAAATTCTCCGAAAAACCCCTTGCTAATGATACAGAGCTTATATCTGCTATGAAAATCGCTCAGCTTGACAAGCCTTTGGAATTTAATGCCGAACAGCTTTCAGGTGGCGAAAAACAACGACTTGCTTTAGCAAGAATACTACTCCTTAATCCTGACATCTTATTGCTTGATGAGCCTTCCTCTGCTTTAGATGAAAACACTGCTGATTTAATAACAAAGGCTTTAGTTGAATATTCACAAGAAAACAATAAAACCTTAATTATGGTAACTCATTCAATATCAATCGCCAAAAAATATAGCGATAAAATATTTAAGCTCTATCAAGGCAAGCTTATCCAGGAGGTGGAGTAATGGATCCTATTTTAAATTTAAGTCCCTTACAGCTATTTGCAAGTTATTTATTTATTGTTGTTTTGCTTTTCATAGTCAAGCTCAGAGGTATTAAGCGCGAAAAGGATATTATAATATCCAGCTTTAGAATGACTATTCAATTAGTTATGACCGGTTATGTTTTAGTATATATATTTGATAATCCAAATCCCTTTATAACTGTCGGAATTATCGCTGCAATGGAAGTCTTTGCTATCTTAAATATATTTAAAAGAGTTAAAAGGCCACTTTCTAAAGAATTAAAAAAAATTATTGCTTTCTCCATGTGCACTGGCACGATTATAAGCTTAAGTTATTTTCTTTTTGTTGTCGTTCAGATTTCTCCATGGTATAACCCAAGGTATTTTATACCTATTGCTGGTATGATTGTAGGAAATTCAATGACTGGGGTTACTCTTGGTGTATCTAAGCTAGTTGAAGGAATGAATACAAAAAAGCCTATTATTGAAGCTGCTCTGATGCTTGGAGCAACCCCTAAGGCTTCTTGTAAAGATATTATTGATAACACCTTTGATTCTGCTATTTTACCCACAATAAATTCCATGGTCGGAATCGGAATTGTATTTCTTCCTGGAATGATGACAGGTCAAATACTATCAGGCACCTCACCATTAACAGCAATCGGCTATCAAATAGCAATTATGCTTGGTATTCTTGGCAGTGTAGCATTAACTGTAATATCCTTTCTTCATTTAGGATATAAGAGCTTTTACAATGATGAGGCCCAATTAAAAGAGCAACCATAATAGTCTTTTTTATCTAAAGGTCTGGGCTGAATTAATACTCACTTTATTTCTGCCACTTTCTTTTGAACAATATAGTGCTGCATCAGCAAGCTCTAACAAATCCGATGCTTTTGACTCTTTATCTGGTATAAAGCTAGCTACACCTAGACTTATTGTAACTATATCAGATACCTCTGAGCCCTTATGCTCTACATTAAGCTTCATAATGTTTTGTCTCATCTGCTCAGCAACTAATACCGCATTATCTTTATCTGTATTAGGTAAAATACAAACAAATTCTTCTCCGCCATATCTGCCTATAAAATCAGTTTTTCTTTGTATGGTTTTTTCTAGCTCCTTAGCAACCTTTATAAGACAGTCATCACCCGCCTGATGTCCGTATATATCGTTATATTTTTTAAAGTTATCAATATCCATCATAACTACGGATAATACAT
Source organism: Clostridiales bacterium UBA4080 (assembly GCA_002381865.1). Lineage (GTDB taxonomy): Bacteria > Bacillota > Clostridia > Lachnospirales > Vallitaleaceae > UBA4080. Next base: position 3,920 of record DFYO01000041.1, read on the forward strand.
TTTTTTCTCTTCTTGCTATATTCCACATCAATTCAAATCTCTCATCAAATCTACGCCTATTTGGTATTCCAGTCAGTCCATCCAAATATGATATCGCTTCTAAATACTCTCTATACATAGCAAGCTCCATATGTGTTCGTACTCTTGCCTTTACAATTACAGGATTGTAGGGCTTGGAAATATAATCTACTGCTCCGAGACTAAAACCATATATTTCATCCTCTTCATTAACTCTTGCTGTAATAAATATTACTGGTATGTTTTTTGTAAAATCATTCGCTTTGAGCTTCTTACATACCTCATATCCATCAATTTCTGGCATTACTACATCTAATAATATTAGTGCCGGAGGCTCCTGTGAAAAGGCTATATCAAAGGCCGCATTTCCATTTGTTACTGTTCTTATCTGGTATTCATCTTTTAATATGTCTGATAAAAGGGCGTTATTAAAGCTTGAGTCATCTACAATCAGTATACTTTGCTTTTTCATTTTTTCTACCATAATTATCTCCTTAGTCTTCTAATAATATAGCTCTTATAGGATGAATTTTTTTGTTCAAAATAATCTAGATTAAGTATATTGTATTAGTAAATCTATTTCAAGTTAATTTTATCAACTAAGAAAAAGAGAAATTTCTCAGTTATCTGCGAACGCAAGCTCAAGCGCTTATCCTTCGGATTTCGCGCTCATTCTTGCTATAATAAACTTCTTTACAGTTATCTGCGTTCCGCAAGCTCAAGCGCTTATCCTTCGNNCTTCGGATTTCGCGCTCATTCTTGCGTTCCTATGAACAAATCTACATAACAAAAGCCCCTTGAATGCAAGCATTCCGGGGCTTTGTGTATGCAGATTTGTTCGCAGATAACTGCTTAACGTTTTGAAAATTGTGGGGCACGTCTTGCTGCCTTCAATCCGTATTTCTTTCTTTCTTTCATTCTTGGGTCTCTTGTTAAAAAGCCTGCTTTTTTTAATACTGGTCTAAACTCAGTATCTGCTTCTAAAAGAGCTCTTGAAATACCATGTCTGATTGCTCCTGCTTGTCCAGTAAATCCTCCACCTTTAACAGTTACAAGAACATCGAACTTATCTCCTGTTGCTGTAATATCAAGTGGTTGACGTACTATCACTTTAAGAGTTTCCAATCCTAAATATTCATCGATATCTCTCTTATTTATTGTAATTTTACCTTTTCCAGGTACTAAATATACTCTTGCTACACTGCTTTTTCTACGACCTGTGCCATAATATTTAACTTGTGCCACGGCTGTACCTCCTTCCAATCATTATAGATACTTAGTTTTCTTAGAATTTAATTTCTAATACTTCTGGCTTTTGAGCTTCATGATTGTGCTCTGTTCCACGGTAAACACGTAATTTTTTAATCATTTTTCTTCCCATTTTGTTTTTAGGAAGCATACCTTTTACTGCATGCATAAACACTTCTTCTGGTTTATTTTGCATCATATCACGGTATTTTGTTTCTTTTAAACCACCAATCCATCCTGTGTGGTATCTATATAGCTTTTGGTCTAATTTTTTACCTGTTAATACTACCTTGTCTACATTTATAACAATAACGTGATCACCTGTATCAACATGAGGTGTGTAAATCGGTTTGTTCTTTCCGCTTAAAACCTTTGCAACTTCTGATGCTACTCTTCCGAGTACAAGGTCTTTTGCATCTACAACATACCATTTGCTCTCAACGCTATCTGCATTTGGCATATAAGTATTCATCGAGTTTCCTCCTTGTAAATTTCAATTACATATTTTTCTTGTATAGTAAATTAAAGTCCGGGGCTAATGGCCTTTAATATACAGTCTCACAGACAATAATTATATTATAATAGTTCTTATGTGTCAAGAACTTTTTTGAGTAATTGGAGTGTAACTATCAACAATAACTCCCTCAACTTCTCAATCGCAGCAAAGACCATAAGCACCTTCTGTCTCAATACTTAACCTCCATTAATGTAAGTCCCAATGCTGGTGCAGTATGGCCTGTATTTTTTCTTTCTTTAGATTCAATGATAGAAGGTATATCTTCTGGCCTTATCCTTCCTGTTCCTACCCATATAAGTGTGCCTGCTATAATTCTCACCATATTATAGAGAAATCCGTTTCCGTTCACTAAAATCTCTATTATCCCATCCTTCTTAGTTACATTAAGTTTATATATGTGACGGTTAGAGGTTTTAAATGAAGATCCTAATGATGAAAAAGCCACAAAATCATGCTCACCCAGAAAATAAGCGGCAGCCTCCTGCATTTTCTCAATCTCCAGGGGTTTGTGGTAGTAATACGAATCTCTGGCATATTGTGGTAGCGGCACTTCATTATTATATATCTTGTAAATATATGTTTTTTCCTTGGTTCCGTATCTTGCATGAAAATCCGGTTCAGCGTCTTCTGCCTCTTGGATAACAATATCCTTCGGCAAATGGGCATTGAGGGCACCTCTTAGCTTATATGGCGTAATATCAGCATCTACCTCAATACTTGCTATCTGCCCAACAGCATGGACTCCTGAATCCGTTCTGCTAGCTCCGTATACGCAGAACGGATTTCTGAAAATCTTTTCGCATGCCTTAATAAGCTCACCTTCTACAGTTTTTTGCTTAACCTGTCTTTGCCAGCCACAATAGTTTGTGCCATCATATGCAAGTCTAAGTTTATATACCCGTTTCATAATACCTCCCAAAACATTCTTCCAATTGTGACTAAATTGACAGCAGCAAGTCCCCCTGTCACCCTAAAAATCTAATAGATATTAGTACGCACAAATATAGTATAAATATCAAATAGCAAATTAAATCACCTGCTTTGTATTCCAAAACATTTAGCTTAGTTCTTCCCTCTCCTCCTCTATAGCATCTAGCCTCCATTGCAACTGCAAGCTCCTCTGCTCTTCTAAAAGAAGAAATAAATAGTGGTACAAGTAAAGGAATCAAGTTTCTCGCACGAGTTATTATTCCTCCCTTTTCAAAATCAGCTCCCCTTGCTGTCTGCGCTTTCATTATTTTATCTGTTTCTTCAAGTAAAATAGGTATAAATCTAAGCGCTATAGTCATCATCATAGCAATCTCATGTGCAGGAACCTTGATTTTTTCCAAAGGTTTTAACAGTGCTTCAATTCCATCAGTCAGCGAAATTGGAGAGGTTGTTAATGTCAGCAAAGAAGAACCAATTATTAGTAAAACCAATCTCAATACCATTCTTGAGGCTATAATTAACCCTTCAAGGGTAATCTGCGCTCCCCCAAGCTTAAATATTACTGTAACTCCGGGTGTAAAAAAGATATTTATTGATACAGTCAAAATAATAATTATTATAATTGATTTTAGCCCCTTCACAATAAATCTAAAGGGAACCTTTGAAACTGTAATTACTCCTGCCAAAAAAACAACTGTTGCCAGATACCCATTAAACCCGGTTGAAATAAACAAGGAAATAATGTAAATAAAACTGGTAATTATCTTTGTTCTTGGGTCTAAGCTATGTACCTTAGATTGGGCAGGATAATATTGTCCTATAGTAATATCTCTGATCAAACTATTTCCTCCTATTTTAAAAGTCTTATAATTTCTTCATAGGCTTCATTTATATTCATCGGGTTATCCATAATATTAAACCCCTTGTCTTTAAGTGCTTGCATCAGATAAGTCACCTGCGGAACCCCAAGACCAATATTTTCCAACTCTTTAATATGAGTAAAAACATTTTTAGGCTCACCTTCAAAAGCAACTGTTCCTTTGTCCATAACGATTAATCTCTGAACATATCTAGCAATGTCCTCCATGCTATGTGACACTAAAATAATTGTTATTTTTGATTGCTCATGAATTTTTTTGATTTCTGCAAATATTTCATCTCTTCCTTTTGGGTCTAGTCCTGCTGTCGGTTCATCTAGAATAAGAACCTTTGGCTCCATAGCCAGAACGCCTGCAATCGCAACCCTTCTTTTTTGACCTCCCGAAAGCTCAAATGGTGATTTTTCGTAAATATCTTCACCTGAAAAGCCAACAATATCAAGAGCCTTCCTTACTCTAATATCAATCTCTTCCTTTGACAATCCCATATTTTGAGGTCCAAAAGCGACATCCTTATAAACCGTCATCTCAAATAACTGGTGCTCAGGATACTGAAAGACAAGACCAATCTTTTGCCTAAGCTTCTTAAGATTAATTTTATCTCCATTAATATCCTCACCATCAACTATTATTGTTCCCTCTGATGGCTTGATAAGTCTATTAATATGCTGAATAAGCGTTGATTTACCTGATCCAGTATGCCCGATAAGTCCAACAAATTCACCATCCTCAATTTTTAAGCATATATTATTTAAAGCCTTTTGTTCAAAGGGTGTCCCCTTTGCATAAATATAACTGAGATTATTTATTTCAATCGGCATATCGCATGCACCATATCCTCTATCGTTAATATATTATTATCTATGTTAATGCCTTTTTCCCTTAGCATAAATGCAAGCTCTGTAACCTGCGGTACATCAAGGCCAATTTCCTTCATTTTAATAACGTTGCTAAATACCTCCGAAGGAGTACCAGTTAAAACAACTCTTCCCTCGTCCATTACTATTACACGGTCAGCTTGTACAGCCTCCTCCATAAAGTGTGTGATATGAATAATTGTGATGTTTTCCTCTTTATTAAGTCGCTTTATAGTATCCATAACTTCAATTCTTCCTGATGGATCCAGCATAGCTGTTGGTTCATCTAATACAATACATTCAGGTCTCATTGCAAGTACTCCTGCAATAGCAACCCTTTGTTTTTGACCGCCAGATAGCATATTAGGTGACCTTTTAGCGTATTCCTTCATTTCTACAGCCTCTAACGCCTCATCTACTCTTTTCCTTATTATATCCGGACTAGTTCCTAGATTTTCAGGTCCAAAGGCTATATCTTCTTCAACAATTGTTGCAATAATCTGATTGTCTGGATTTTGAAACACCATCCCTGCTTGTTGTCTGATTAGCCAGATATTCTCTTTAACACTAGTATCTTTGCCTTTAATCCACAAGCTTCCTTTCTGAGGCAGCAAAAGAGCATTAAGATGTCTTGCAAGTGTAGATTTTCCAGAGCCGTTTCTGCCTAGAATAACAACAAATTCACCCGGATTAATGGCAATATCCACATTATCTAGCGCTCTATAGGTGTGCTCTATTTCACCTGCTTCATTATGCAAATAATACTCGTATATAAGATTTTCACCTTTAACCATCTTCATGTTTTCGCCTTCCAGTACATGCCTAATAAATGCATTTATTATTATACTCTAATTTTCTCTATTAACCTATTTATATTTAAAAGCTATTTTAATCTAAATTTACAAAAAGGGATTAAGCATGTATTTACACTTAATCCCCGACTTAAACTACACTAATTCAATAATTACTTCTTCTGCTGCGTCACCCTTACGAGGACCAATCTTAACGATTCTTGTGTATCCGCCATTTCTGTCAGCATACTTTGGAGCAATTTCATCAAAAAGCTTTTCAACTAAGTCAACATTCTTTGTATTTGCTTTTTTACCAGCTGCTTCTGTTGGAACCTCTTTAACTGGGTAAAGAACTTCTAACATCTTTCTACGAGCATGTAATCTTGAAGAATTGTCTTTTTTGATGTTCTTTGTTATTTCTTCAAATTCTGTAACTTTTTTACCATCAACTACAGATTTAACTCTTTTACCGTCTGCTGTTTTCTTTGGTACCTTTTGTGTTACAGTTTCTTCAACAAAATTGTCTTTTTCTTTTACCGCTAAGGCAATTAGCTTTTCAGCAATTTTACGAACTTCCTTTGCTTTTGTTTCAGTAGTTCTAATTTTACCATGATAGATTAAATTAGTAACTTGATTTCTAAGCAAAGCCTTTCTTTGGGAAGAAGTTCTGCCAAGCTTCCTATATCCTAATCCTGCCATTAATCTTAACCTCCTTTATCAGATGTTATCGCCTTTTCAAATCCAAGGTCGGATTATTCTTCTCCAGGTTTTAACACCAATTCAAGTTCCTTTAATTTTTGTAATACTTCCTCTAAGGATTTTCTTCCTAGGTTTCTTACCTTCATCATATCATCTGAAGTTCTATTAGTAAGCTCTTCAACCGTGTTAATTCCGGCTCTTTTTAAACAATTATAAGAACGAACGGATAATTCCAATTCATCTATACTCATTTCAAGAACTTTTTCTTTTTCATTATCCTCTTTTTCAACCATAACTTCAGTGTTCTTAGCACTTTCAGATAAATCAACAAACAAATTCAAATGCTCGCTGAGTACCTTTGCTGCAAGACTTACTGCTTCATCTGGTGAAAGAGTACCATTTGTCCATACTTCAAGTGTTAATTTGTCATAGTCAGTTATCTGACCAACACGAGTATTTTCAACTATCAAGTTTACACGTTCAACAGGTGTAAAGCTAGAATCAATTGGAATAGTACCAATAGATTGGTCATCATTTTTATTTTTTTCAGCACCAATATAGCCTCTTCCTCTAGTAATTGTAAGCTCAATAAAAAGCTTGCTATCAGCTCCACCGCTCAAAGTAGCAATGGTCATATCTGGATTAAGCACTTCAATGTCAGGATCTGTTTGAATGTTTGCTCCTGTTACAACACCTTCACCTTCAAACTCAATGTATGCTACCTTTGGTTCAAAGCTGTCACTATTGTTCTTAATTGCAAGTTTCTTAATATTCAAGATAATCTCTGAAACATCTTCTTTTACTCCTGGAATTGTTGTGAACTCATGTAGCACACCATCAATCTTAATACTGCTTACTGCAGCACCAGGTAAAGAAGAAAGCATTATTCTTCTAAGTGAATTTCCGAGTGTTGTACCATAACCTCTTTCAAGTGGTTCAACAACAAATCGTCCATACTTATTGTCTTCGGAAATTTCAATTACTTCAATTTTTGGTTTTTCAAAATCAAACATGTCTTAAGACCCTCCTTCTATAAAATAATATTATATAGAACAGCATTCTACATATGCTCTGTCGCTTAAAATTCGAGGGTAAAATATATCTAGATTGCCCGTGACATATGCTATTATTTAGAATATAACTCAACGATTAATGTTTCTTGTACTGGTACTGTGATTTGCTCTCTTGTTGGAAGAGATAAAACCTTTACAGTATAGTTATCTAAGTCAACACTTAACCATTCAGGTACCGGTCTTCCGCCAGTGCTTTCAAAAATATCCTTGAATCTCTGAATACCATGTGATTTTTCTTTTATTTGAATCATATCTCCAGCTTTTACTAAATAAGATGGAATATTAACTCTTTTGCCATTTACTAAAACATGATTATGACGAACGATTTGTCTTGCCTCAGTTCTTGAACGTCCTAGCCCTGCTCTGTAAGCAACATTATCTAAACGAGTCTCTAAGGTAATTAAAAGGTTTTCACCTGCAATACCTTTTTTACGGTCCGCTTCTTCAAAGTAGTTTTTGAATTGTGTTTCTAAAACACCATAAATTCTTTTAGCTTTTTGCTTTTCACGTAATTGTAATCCATACTCAGATACCTTTTTACGTGATTGTCCATGTTGTCCTGGAGCGTAAGCTCTACGATCCATTGCACATTTGCCAGTATAGCATCTGTCGCCCTTAAGAAAAAGTTTATCTCCTTCTCTACGACACAGTCTGCAAACTGCTCCTGTATATCTTGCCATTTATTTACACCTCCTGCCGGTTACACTCTTCTGCGTTTTGGTGGACGACAACCATTATGTGGTACTGGTGAAACGTCCTTGATACTTGTTACATCTAATCCAGCTGCTTGTAAGGCTCTGATAGCCGCCTCTCTACCTGCACCTGGTCCCTTTACCATAACTTCAACAGCTTTTAGGCCATGAATCATAGCAGCTTTTGCTGCTGTGTCTGCTGCCATTTGAGCTGCATATGGTGTGGACTTTCTTGAACCTCTAAATCCAAGACCTCCAGCACTTGCCCATGAAAGAGCATTACCTTCAGTATCGGTTAAAGTAACAAGTGTATTATTAAATGTTGATTTAATATGTGCTTGACCGCGCTCTATATGCTTCTTAACACGCTTTTTAGTAGCTTTTTTAATTACCTTCTTTGCCATCATCAAACCTCCTTACGATTATAATTTTAAACGGTTAACTATATTTACTATTTCTTTTTGTTTGCTACAGTTTTACGAGGACCTTTTCTTGTTCTAGCATTTGTTTTAGTCTTTTGTCCTCTTACAGGAAGACCTCTTCTGTGACGGATTCCACGATAGCATCCAATCTCCATAAGACGCTTAATGTTAAGTGCAACATCACGTCTAAGATCACCTTCTACCATATAAGAAGCATCAATTACCTCACGGATTTTTGCAACTTCTTCATCAGTTAAATCTCTAACTCTTGTGTCAGGACTAATTCCAGCCTGCTCTAAAATTTTATTTGAACTTACTCTTCCTATACCATAGATATAAGTCAGACCAATTTCAACGCGTTTCTCTCTTGGTAAGTCAACACCAGCAATACGAGCCATGTTTTCTTTGCACCTCCAATTATAGATAAAATTAGGTTTAAAATACAATTACCTTTTGCGGTGAACAAAAATGTAAATTGTATTCTATTTATGATGATTTAAAGCTGAATCTGCAACTTGACCCTTGTAAAATCATCTGTTTTCAATATATTTCTTCTATCAGCAACAAACTCACTCTTTAACATTTAACAACGCTTCCTAGTGGTTCATTACTACAGCCGCTTACACAATATCACAATTAGATATTATATTATAAAACTTGCAAGGTTGCAAGCACTTTTTTTAGAAAAGCACTTGAATTTAACCTTGTTTTTGTTTGTGTTTGGGATTGACACAGATTACGCGGACTCTCCCATTTCTCTTAATTATTTTACACTTTTCACAAATAGGTTTTACTGATGCTCTAACTTTCATCAATATCGCTCCTTCCCATTTTATTTATCACGCCAGGTTATTCTTCCCTTAGTTAAATCATAGGGAGACATTTCGACAGTTACTTTGTCGCCGGGTAGAATTCTTATATAGTGCATTCTTAGCTTACCACTTATATGGGCTAAAATTGTATGACCATTTTCAAGTTCTACTTGGAACATTGCATTTGGCAATTTTTCTAGTACTTTGCCTTCTACTTCAATTACATCTTTTTTTGACATAAACTAAACCTCCTTACGATTATCTGGATCATTTTGATATGCGATTAGTTCATTTCTTATATCAGCATTTGTAATACGTTCTTCTTTTTCGATTTTTTCTTTGATGGCCGAGGCAAAATTATTTGTCGGCTGAATATGCTTTCGTTTCTTCTTTTTTGGATTTTCAATTTTTCTCAAATCTCCATCAGTAAGATATGCATACTCTTCTTTGATATCAATCACAATAAAATATTTATTCTGATCTCTTCCCGCCTTTGATTTAATAATCTGACCACATTGTAAATTTTCCATGGCATCCACCTCGTACTATACTATCGTCAGAAGTTCGCAGCCTTCTTCTGTAATAAGAATTGTATTTTCATAGTGTGCCGATAATGAATTATCTAGTGTCACTACAGTCCAATCGTCATCAAGGACCCTGACCTCGTATCTTCCCGCATTTACCATAGGCTCAATTGCAAGCACCATGCCCTCTTGAAGCTTTGGTCCTCTACCTCTTGGCTTAAAGTTGGGTATTTGGGGTTCTTCATGTAAGTCTTTCCCAATGCCATGCCCTACAAGATCTCTGACTACTGAACAACCATTTTCTTCAACATAATTTTGAATTGCTTCACTAATCTGATGTAAATGATTGCCCGGCTTTGCCAGCTTTATGCCTTCATAAAAGCTCTCTTCTGTAATACTAATCAAATGCTTTGCTTGTTCAGATATTTCTCCAACTCCATGAGTTCTGGCTGCATCTCCGTGGTATCCCTTATACATTGCACCAATGTCAATGCTTACAACATCACCCTCCTCTATTATCCTGTTCATACTTGGTATTCCATGTACAACCTCTGAATTAATAGAAGCACATATTGTTGCCGGATAACCGCTATAGCCTTTAAATGATGGAATTGCATCCATGCTTCTGATAAAAGTTTCTGCAATTTGATCAAGCTCTGCTGTCGTGATTCCAGGTCTTATCTTTTCTTCAAGCAATTGATGTGTCAATGCAACAATTCTTCCAGCTTCTCGCATGAGCTCAATCTCATGCTCATTTTTTATAAGAATTGCCATAATTTAAGCTCCCAAAATCTTAATGATCTCTTCAGTGATTTCCTTAATAGCAAGGGTTCCGTCTACTGAGACCAATATACCCTGGTTATTATAATATTCAATCAACGGCTTTGTTTGTGCGTGATAGATTTCAAGTCTTTTTAATACTGTTTCTGGCTTGTCATCTTCTCTCAAAATTAATGCCGCTCCACAAGTGTCACATACATCTTCAATTTTTGGAGGAATGGTTTCAATGTGATATGTTCCACCACATCCAACACATGCCCTTCTTCCGGACATTCTTTTAACTATTTCCGCATCCGGTACGGCTACTTCAACTGCAAAATCCATTTTTGTTCCCATTGCCTCTAATGCCTTGTCCAATGCTTCAGCCTGAGGTATAGTTCTTGGGAAACCATCCAATACAAATCCCTTTTCGCAATCTGCTTGCTTTAAGCGATCTGCAACAAGGTCTACCACCAATTCATCCGGAACTAATAATCCTTGATCCATATAGCCTTTGGCTTTTTTGCCAAGCTCTGTATCATTTTTAATATTTGCTCTGAAAATATCTCCAGTTGAGATATGTGGTATTTCATATTGTACAGCAATAAATTTTGCCTGAGTACCTTTTCCTGCTCCTGGAGCACCTAACATAATTAATTTCATTCTTCCGCCTCCATTTTGTATCATCTGTGTTTACAGTACCATCTCTTTATTACGTTGAAAGGTTTAGATGTGGAAAGCATCCTTGCCATGCAAGTATCCTTCCCGTCATCTTATGAATTTAAAAATCCCTTATAATTTCTCATTACTAGCTGGGACTCAATCTGCTTGATTGTTTCCAAGCAAACACCTACTACGATAATTAATGAAGTACCACCAAGTCCGATTTGAACCTTAGCTGCCAAAGATAATATTATTGGTGCAGTTGCTACTATTCCCAATAACACACCTCCAATAAAAATAATTCTATTAAGTATGTGTGTCAGGTAATCAACTGTCGGCTTTCCAGGTCTTATTCCAGGTACAAATCCACCATTCTTTTTCATATTATTTGCAACTTCAAACGGATTGAAGATAATTTTCGTATAGAAAAAGCAAAATGCAATAATAAGTAAAAAGTAAATAATAATTCCTGAAATCGAGTTGTAATAATCTAAGAAATTAATCACAAACTGCCATTTTTCAGGTGGTGCGTCTGTAAAGAAGCTAGTTAATATTCGTGGAAACTGTAATAATGAAGAAGCAAAGATAACAGGTATAACCCCAGCCATATTTACCTTTAGAGGAATATGTGTTGATTGTCCTCCATAGGTTCTTCTTCCTTGCATTTTCTTTGCATACTGAACCGAAATTCTTCTTTCTCCCAGATAAATCAATACTACTAATAAAATCATGCCCAAAGACAATACTGCTATTCCAAGCACAGCAAAATATTTCTGCTGTACAACTACTAAATTTTTAAGAGTGCTTATTCCTGCCGGAAGTCTGGATAAGATATTGACAAAAATAATCAATGAGATACCGTTTCCGATACCATTCTCATTTATTCTTTCACCAATCCACATCAAGAATGCTGTTCCTGCAGTCATCGCAAATATTGCGGTAATAACTGATAAAAAACTATATTCGTTAAATATGCCTCTAAGACCGATAGATGTTGCAGTTGCTTGAATTAATGCTAAAACTATAGTCAAATATCTTGTGATTTTTGCTATTGTCTTTCGTCCGTCCTCGCCTTCCTTTTGCATTTCTTCCAAAGAAGGAATTGCTATTGTAAGTAAGTTCATAATAATCGATGAGTTGATATAAGGAATTATACCAAGCGCAAACAATGTCATACTTGCAAAGGCTCCTCCTGAAAAAGCATCAAATAGGCCAAGTAAATCTCCTGCTTTTGCAAAATAATCCTTTAGTACCTGGCTGTTAATTCCAGGAATAGGAATAGCTGCTCCTATCCTGATTACAAATAACATTGCCAGCGTAAAAAGTATCTTTTTTCTTAAATCTGGTGCTTTGAATGCGTCACGAATTGTTTTAAACAATTAAATCACCTCTGCTTTCCCACCAGCTGCTTCGATTTTTTCAATTGCTGACTTACTGAAAGCATTAGCCTGTACAGTTAATTTCTTAGTCATTTCGCCATTTCCAAGAATCTTAACGCCATCCTTAGGATTTTTAACTATTCCTTTTTCAATAAGCTTCTCAATCGTAATAACGCCGCCTGCTCTAAATACATTTAATGCATCTACGTTAATTGCAATGATTTCTTTTGAATTTCTGCAAGTAAATCCTCTTTTAGGAAGACGTCTGTAAAGTGGCATTTGTCCACCCTCAAAACCGATTCTAACTCCTCCGCCTGAGCGAGAGTTTTGTCCGTCACGTCCTCTGCCGGCAAATTTACCGTTTCCTGAACCATGACCTCTTCCTTTTCTAAATCTATTCTGCGTTGAACCTTCTACAGGTCTTAATTCTGATAAGTTCATTTAGCTTACACCTCCTAACTAATATAGTGTTCTATGCTTCTTCAACCTTTACTAAATGTCTGATACTATCTACCATTCCTCTGATTGCTGCGTTATCTTTTTGCTCAACAGTTTTGTTTAGCTTAGTAAGTCCTAATGCAGCAGCAGTTTTCTTGTGTTTAGGAATGGCTCCAATGGTTGATTTAACTAAAGTTACTTTTAATACATTTGCCATTTTGGTTCCCTCCTATCCTAATAATTCTTCAACAGATTTGCCACGAAGCTTCGCAACATTCTCTGGAGTTTTAAGTTCAAATAGGCCCTGGATAGTAGCTGCAACAACATTGTTCTTGTTGTTTGAACCTAAAGATTTTGTTCTGATATTTTTAATTCCTGCAAGCTCAAGTACGGCACGAACAGGACCACCTGCGATTACACCTGTACCTTCTGGAGCTCTCTTTAAAAGTACTGAAGCACTTCCAAAGTTTCCAAGATAATCATGCGGTATACTTCCGTTTTCGTCGATTGGCACTTCAATCATTTTCTTTTTAGCATCATCGATACCCTTACGAATTGCTTCAGGAATTTCTGTAGCTTTACCCATTCCGGCACCAACATGGCCGTTTTCGTCTCCAACAACAACTAAAGCTGCAAATCTGAAATTACGTCCACCTTTAACAACTTTTGTTACACGTCTTATGGATACAACTTTTTCTTTAAGGTCCATGCCACTTGTATCTAAAACTGTATGTCTCATCATTTTACCTCCTTGCATTATTTATGCTTCTTCTCAAATTAGAAGATTAGTCCTACTTCTCTAGCTGCATCTGCGAGTGCTGCCACTTTACCGTGATAGATATATCCTCCACGATCAAATACAACTGTGTTAATTCCTTTGTCCATTGCCTTTTTAGCAATAGCAGTTCCAACTGTTTTTGCAGCTTCAACATCATTTGTTTTTTCAATAGCTAGTTCTTTGTCTCTAGTTGATGCAGCTGTAATTGTAATGCCCTTAATATCATCAATGATTTGAGCATATATATGATTGTTACTTCTAAACACGCATAAACGTGGTCTTTCAGAAGTACCTTTGATTTTATTTCTAATTTTCATGTGCTTTTGCACACGTACCTTAGATCTTACTTCTTTCTTTACCATTTGGATTTCACCTCTTTATTCTGTAATCATTGTTTTCAGGTATTTTATGCTATCAGCTTACTTTTTACCTGTTTTACCCTCTTTACGTATGATAATTTCATCAGCGTACTTAATACCTTTGCCTTTATATGGCTCTGGTGGTCTTTTAACTCTGATTTCGGCAGCAAATTGTCCAACTTTTTCTTTGCTAATGCCTTTTACAATGATGACATTTGTTCCTTCAACTACAGTCTCAATTCCATCTGGATCTTCCATTTCAACTGGATGACTGTAACCAAGGCTTAAAACAAGCTTCTTTCCTTGCTTTTGAACTCTGTAACCAACACCATTGATTTCAAGCTTTTTTTCATATCCTTTTGTTACGCCTTCTACCATATTAGCTACTAGTGTTCTAGTTAAACCGTGTAATGATCTCATTTTTTTAAGGTCATTTGGTCTTGTTACAACAATGCTGTTGTCTTCTTTTGCTACATTTATTTCTTTTACCAATTGTCTTTCTAATGTTCCTAGAGGACCCTTTACCATAACAACATTGTTGTCTTTTAAGGTAACTTCAACTCCTGCTGGAATCTCGATTGGTAATCTTCCGATTCTTGACATTGTATTTCCTCCTTGTGGTTAAATTGAGACAGCCCTTGCTATCGTTTCACCAATTTTTAACTACCAGATAAATGCTATAACTTCGCCACCAAGGTTGCTCTTTCTAGCTTCTTTATCAGTAATAATTCCTTTGTTTGTTGAAATAATTGCAGTACCAAGTCCGCCCAATACTTTAGGCAGCTCATCTTTTCCAGCATAAACACGAAGTCCTGGCTTAGAAATTTTCTTGATTCCTGAAATTACTTTTTCATTTTTATCCTTTCCGTATTTCATTTCCATACGGATTGTTTTGATATGACCATCTTCGATGGATTTATATCCTTTAATAAAACCTTCTTTTGTCAAAATGTCTGCTATTGCAAGCTTCATTTTTGAAGCTGGAACATCTACAAAATCGTGTTTTGCTATATTTGCATTTCTGATTCTTGTTAGCATATCTGCTATAGGATCACTCATTGTCATGTTGTTTTGCCTCCTTCCTTAAACTTAATTTTACCAGCTAGCTTTTTTAACGCCTGGGATTTGTCCTTTATATGCAAGTTCACGGAAACAAATTCTACATATTCCGTACTTTCTTAAGTAACCGTGAGGTCTTCCGCAAATTCTACAACGGCTATATGCTTGAACTGCAAATTTTGGCGCTCGTTGTTGCTTAACTTTCATGGATGTTTTTGCCATTTAATCGCTTCCTCCTTACTACTTTTTGAAAGGCATTCCAAATAATGTTAATAGTTCACGTGCTTCTTCATCTGTTTTTGCAGTTGTTACAAAGATAACGTCCATTCCTCTTACTTTATCAATTTTATCATAAGATATTTCTGGGAATATTAATTGTTCTTTAATTCCAAGTGCATAATTACCTCTTCCGTCAAATGAGTTAGGATTAACTCCTCTAAAGTCACGTACACGAGGAAGTGATAAATTAATTAATCTGTCAGCGAACTCATACATTCTCTTGCCACGTAATGTTACTTTTGTACCAATTGTCATTCCTTCTCTTAATTTGAAGGCTGCAACTGATTTCTTTGCCTTAATTGGAAGTGGCTTTTGTCCTGAAATAATTGTTAAATCACTAATTGCTGCGTCCATAAGCTTAGAATTTTCTTTTGCTTCTCCAACACCCATGTTAATAACAATTTTTTCAATTTTAGGAACTTCCATAACATTTTTATAATTAAACTTTTTCATCATTGCATCAACAATTTCGTTATTATAAGTATCTATTAGTCTACTCATAGCAGGTACCTCCTTCCTTAAATTATTCTATAACTTCACCTGTTGTTTTAGCTACTCTTTTACGAACGTTTTTCATTTTGCCGTCACGCTCTTCCTGTGTTAACTGAATTCCAATTTTTGTTGGTTTTCCTTTGTGTACATACATTACATTAGAAACATCAATTGCTGCTTCTTGATGAATGATTCCACCTTGCTGATATTTAGAGCTTGGCTTTGCATGCTTAGTCATCATGTTAAGACCTTCAACAACTACTCTTTTGTTCTTTTTATCAACTGAAAGAATTTTGCCTTGCTTGCCTTTGTCTTTACCAGTAATCACTTGAACTGTATCGCCAGTTTTAATTTTAATATTTGCCAATTCCTACACCTCCTTATAATACTTCTGGTGCTAATGATAATATTTTCATGAATTTCTTTTCTCTTAGTTCTCTTGCAACAGGGCCAAAGATACGTGTACCTCTTGGTGTTTTGTCATCTTTAATTACTACCGCTGCATTTTGATCAAATTTTATGTATGAACCATCTTTACGTCTTACACCATGTACTGTTCTTACTACTACTGCTCTTACTACATCACCTTTTTTTACAACGCCACCAGGTGTTGCATCTTTAACAGTAGCAACGATGATATCGCCTACGTTTGCGTATCTTCTTGTTGATCCACCTAATACACGAATACAAAGTAATTCCTTTGCTCCAGTGTTGTCAGCAACCTTAAGTCTAGATTCTTGTTGAATCATGCTTAGATCCTCCTTTCAGCTACGATCTGCTCATTGATCTATTTAAATTATTTTGCTTTTTCAACGATTTCAACCAGTCTCCATCTTTTATCCTTGGAAATCGGTTTAGTTTCCATTACTTTTACTTTATCGCCAATTCCACACTCATTATTTTCGTCGTGTGCTTTTAGCTTGTAAGTTCTCTTGATAACTTTGCTGTATAATGGATGCTTAACGCTTGTTTCTACCGCTACAACAACAGTCTTATCCATTTTATCACTTACAACTTTTCCAATACGAGTTTTTCTCATATTTCTTTCTTCCACGTTTATTTCCTCCCTTCAGGATCTCACTTCAAATAACTATTTCTTATGCTATTTGGCAACTTTACTTTGCTCAGTTATAATTGTTTGAATCCTAGCAATATTTTTACGAACCTCAGTAATTCTGCCTGTATTGTTCAATTGGTTTGTAGCATTTTGGAATCTTAAGTTGAATAATTCCTTTTTTGCTGTTACTAATTCGCTTTGTAACTCAACAGCGGACTTATTTCTTAATTCGTCTAAAAATTTAGTTGTTTTCACAATTATCACCGCCTTCTAAATCCTTACGAGAAACTACCTTGCATTTGCATGGAAGCTTGTGCACTGCTAATCTTAGTGCTTCTCTAGCAACTGATTCTTCTACTCCTGCAAGCTCAAACATTACTCTGCCTGGTTTAACTACTGCTACCCAATACTCTGGTGAACCTTTTCCGGAACCCATTCTAGTTTCTGCTGGTTTTGCAGTTACAGGCTTATCAGGGAATATTTTAATCCAAACCTTACCACCACGCTTGATATGACGAGTCATAGCAATACGGGCTGCTTCGATTTGATTTGATTTAATCCAACATGGTTCCATTGCAACAATACCAAACTCACCATAAGTAATTTTGTTTCCTCTTGTTGCTTTTCCAGCCATTGAACCACGAAATTGCTTACGTCTTTTAACTCTTTTAGGCATTAACATTAGTTTACTCCTCCTTCTTTCACTTCTTTCACAGGAAGAACTTCGCCATGATATATCCAAACTTTTACACCGATTTTTCCATAAGTAGTGTTTGCTTCTGCAAATCCATACTCGATGTCTGCTCTAAGTGTTTGTAGTGGAATAGTACCTTCATTGTATGTTTCTGTACGAGCCATTTCTGCTCCACCTAAACGTCCTGAACAACAAACCTTGATTCCTTTTGCTCCTGCTTTCATTGTTCTGCCCATGCTTTGTTTCATGGCTCTTCTGAATGAAACACGATTTTCAAGTTGTGCTGCAACGTTTTCAGCTACAAGCTGAGCACATTTTTCAGGTCTTTTAACTTCTACAACATTAACTACAACTTTGCTAGTTGTGTGCTTTTGAATAAATTTTCTTAATTCTTCAATTGAAGCGCCGCCCTTACCGATTAAGATTCCAGGCTTAGCAGTGTGAATGTTGATTTTAATTCTTTCAGATGCTCTTTCGATCTCTATTTTATCAATACCAGCTGTGAACAATTTGTTTTTAATTAATTTTCTGAGTTTGTCGTCTTCAACTAAAAAATCAGAAAAGTTTTTTTCAGCATACCATCTAGAATCCCAATCCTTGATGATACCGACTCTAAGGCCGTGTGGATTTACTTTTTGTCCCATGCCTAACCTCCTTATCTATTTATTGTTTAAGATAATAGTAATGTGACTAGTTTTCTTTTCGATTCTATAAGCTCTACCTTGAGCTCTAGGTCTGATTCTCTTTAATGAAGGTCCTTTGTTTGCAAAGGCTTCGTCTACAAAAAGAGATTCTGTAGCCATACCATTATTGTTTTCAGCATTTGCTACTGCTGATTTTAAAAGCTTTTCTATAATTCTAGCGCCGTTTCTTGGTGTGTACGCTAAGATACCTAATGCAGAAACAACGTCTTTACCTTTGATTGTATCGAGAACGATTTTTGCTTTTGTAGTAGAAACTCTAGCGTATGATAACTTCGCTTTTGGTCTGTTATCTTTAACAGCATTTCTTTCTCTTTTAATCTGACTTCTATGTCCTTTAGCCATATCAATAGCCTCCTTTCAAATGACTTAACGTACTCTTGATTTCTTTTCGTCTTTAGTGTGCCCTTTATAGGTTCTTGTCATTACGAACTCGCCTAACTTATGGCCTACCATGTCTTCACTTACATAGACAGGTACGTGCTTTCTTCCGTCATAAACAGCGATTGTATGTCCAACCATTTCTGGGAAAATTGTTGATCTTCTTGACCATGTTTTGATTACTTGCTTAGAATCTTCTGCATTTAATGCAGCTACTTTCTTTAGTAAGCTTTCATCTGCGAAGGGTCCCTTTTTCAATGAACGAGCCATTTCTTAACCTCCTTTTAAACTTCATCCGAAATTTTCATTTCAAGTACAGATGATCTATCGTTTAATTTAAATCTGATTATTTGTTAGCACTACGCTTTCTTACAATGTATTTGTTAGAATGCTTGTTTTTCTTTCTTGTCTTCAATCCAAGAGCCGGTTTACCCCAAGGAGTCATTGGGCTTGGACGTCCGATTGGTGAACGTCCTTCACCACCACCATGTGGGTGATCACAAGGGTTCATTACAGAACCACGAACTGTTGGGCGAATACCCATGTGACGTTTACGTCCTGCTTTACCAATTGTTATAAGCTCATGATCAATATTACCAACTTGTCCAACTGTTGCTCTGCAAGTTACTGGTACCATTCTCATTTCTCCTGAAGGAAGTCTTAATGTTGCCATTTTTCCTTCTTTTGCCATGAGCTGTGCTACGTTTCCTGCTGAACGTACTAGCTGTCCGCCTTTTCCTGGCTTAAGCTCGATATTGTGGATGCTTGTACCTACTGGGATGAACTCAAGCGGAAGTGCATTACCAATTCTTACCTCCGCCTCTGGACCATTCATTAGCTTTGTTCCTACAGTAAGCTTGTTTGGAGCAAGTATGTATCTTTTTTCTCCATCTGCATATTGAAGTAATGCAATGTTTGCTGTTCTGTTTGGATCGTACTCAATTGCCACAACCTTTGCTGGCACATTATCTTTATTTCTTTTGAAATCGATAATTCTATACTTAATTTTTGATCCGCCACCACGATGTCTTACAGTGATTTTACCTTGATTATTACGTCCAGAATGTTTCTTAAGGCTTACTACTAATGACTTTTCAGGAGTTGATTTAGTGATCTCCTCAAATGTAGAAGCTGTCATGTGTCTTCTGGAAGGTGTATACGGGCTATACTTTTTTATACCCATGATTTCCACTCCTTTCTAAAACTTACACGTTGCCGTGTGTGTCTATTCGTGCTTTTTTTACGTTATATTTACATTCCTTCGAAGAATTCAATGTCTTTACTTTCAGCTGTTAAAGCAACAATTGCTTTTTTAATCTTAGCTGTTTTACCAACAGTAATTCCTCTTCTTTTTTCTTTACCTGCTTGATTCAAAGTATTTACTGATTTAACCTTTGTTCCTGCGAACATTTTTTCAACCGCTTCTTTAACTTGAGTTTTAGTCGCTTCTGGATGAACTAAGAAAGTATATTTCTTTTCAGCCATTGAATTCATGCTTTTTTCAGTAATTACTGGTTTAAGTAGTACGTCATAGTATTTTAAGTCTGCCATTATGCGTACACCTCCTCAATATTAGCAACTGCAGCTTTTGTAACCACAAAGGTATCGTATTTTAAGATATCATATACATTAATTGTGCTTGTTGAAGCTGTTTTTACATTTTCAATATTTCTTGCTGATAATACAACGTTTTGGTTGTTGTCTGCAAGTACTACTAATGCTTTTGATACCTTTAGATTATCTAATACTTTTACCATGTTTTTTGTCTTGATACCATCAAATGACAGTTCATCAAGAACAATAAACTTTTTGTCTTGCACTTTAGCAGTTAATGCTGATTTTAATGCAATTCTTTTTTCTTTCTTATTTAATTTGATGGAATAATCTCTTGGCTTAGGTGCAAATACAATACCGCCACCTTTCCATTGAGGTGCTCTAATTGATCCTTGTCTTGCTCTTCCTGTGCCTTTTTGTTTCCAAGGCTTTGCTCCACCACCACGTACTTCTGCACGAGTTTTAGCACTTTGTGTTCCTTGGCGAGCGTTAGCGAGTTGTCCAACTACTGATTTATGGATTAAATGCTCTTTAACATCAACACCAAATATCGCATCGTTAAGCTCTAATTCACCAACTTCTTGACCTTCCATGTTGTAAACAGATACTTTAGCCATTATTGTTCCTCCTTCCTGATTTCTTAAGCTTTAACCGCATCAATGATAGTTACGATTGCTTTTTTAGGTCCAGGTACTGCACCTTTTACGAGAATAAGATTGTCTTCAGCATCAATCCTTACTACTTCTAAGTTTTGAACTGTAATTTTTTCAGCACCCATATGTCCAGGTAAGCCTTTACCCTTGAATACTCTACTTGGTGATGAACAAGCACCCATTGAACCGGATACTCTGTGTGATTTTGAACCATGTCCCATAGGTCCTCTGCTTTGTCCATGTCTCTTAATTGAGCCTTGGAAGCCTTTACCTTTTGAAACACCAGATACATCAACTAAATCTCCAGCTTCAAATACATCAGCTGTAATTGTTTGTCCTAATTCATAGCTTTCAGCGTTTTCAAGTCTGAATTCCTTAAGATGTCTTTTGAATTCTACGCCAGCTTTGTTAAAATGACCTTGCTCAGGCTTAGTTGTGTGTTTTTCTTTTTTGTCCTCATATCCAAGCTGAACCGCACTGTAACCATCGTTCATTACAGTTTTAACTTGAGCAACTTTACAAGGACCAGCTTGTAATACTGTTACTGGCACAACAGTTCCATCTTCTAGGAAGATTTGTGTCATACCAACTTTTGTTGCAATGATTGCTTTCTTCATTGTCGAACCTCCTATTAATCTACAGCGGATTACACATACCGGCAATGCCGATAAGGTTTGGAAAGTAAATTCTCTTTCCTTTAACTAAATGTAATCATCCTAGATGGTTTATACTTTCGAATCCTGCAGTTTTGTCTGCCGGTAAACCAAAAATCACAAGGTCTTTGTTTTACTCTTCAAAATATATATAAACCTCTACAAAACACTTTTGCTTTGTTGGATTATTTCACATCTACTTTAATGTCTACCCCAGCAGGTAGCTCCAGACGCATTAATGCATCTACTGTCTTAGCTGTTGGCATATTAATATCAATAAGTCTTTTGTGGGTTCTTTGTTCAAATTGCTCTCTAGAGTCTTTGTACTTGTGAACCGCTCTAAGAATAGTCACAATTTCCTTCTTCGTTGGAAGTGGAATAGGACCGCTTACCATTGCGCCAGTCTTTTTAGCTGTTTCAATGATTTTCTTAGCTGATTGATCGATTAATTGATGATCATACGCTTTTAAACTAATTCTCATTTTCTGAGTTGCCATAAAAAAAGTCGCCTCCTTTTCGTACATTAGTACGACAAGTGGTGACTGTACATGTTGCCGTGTGTATCCTAAAATCATACACACCCAATCAAAATATTGATTCATTTGTACAGTGATCTTGTCGCCAGTTTCTTGAACATGACATCGCTCCATAAGAAAACCTGTATATCACAGCAACCTCTTATTTCATCGCTCTTTTGTCACAGCATCATTAATTATACATTAACTTTCAAGCTATTGCAAGTATTTTTTTCGATTTTTTTCATTATATTTTGATATGTTATTTCGATACATGTACTCAACAAAATTCTTTTTATTAACTTTTTGCATCTATGTTTTTTATACTTTTACATTTTTATTATATGAAAGCTTTGGATTTTTTTACAGGACGAATTTACAACTTAATAAAAATAACCCCTTAAAATAATTAAGAGGTTATTTGTCTTCCTATTCTTTAATAGTATTTCTGTTCATATCCTAATCTTCAATATTATAGCATCGTTATACATAATCTAATTTTCAATTATTATTATCTTGTTGTCTGCTCCCCAAACTACTCCACACCCAACAGCAGTACTTAATGCTCTTAATGGTACAAGGGTTCTATAGTTTTTCTGAATCATAGGGGAATCAAGCTTATAGATTTCTCCGCTACTCGTATTTGCAACATCCCTTCCAACAACAAATTCAACCCAATCGTCACCTGTTGATATTATTGCCGTTCTAGTTGCTTCTATCCAATCAACAGTTCTTCCTAATGCTTCAACGGTTAATCTTAGGGGTACCATTGTTCTATTGTTGATTATTTCAGGGGATACATCATATTGAATAAGCTGTCCTTTAACATATACCTTAATGCCTGCAGGTAAATTAACCTTTTCACCCACATAATAAGTAGTTGAAACATCTGCAGTAATAAATGATTTTACATCAATATCTTCAACATCCGTTACTATAAAAGTAAGATATGTGTAATCTCCAGGATTTAAAGCTTCACCCAAATCCACTGTATCAAAAAATACATCTCCTATCAGACTTTTATCATCACTTTTAGTAATATGCATATAAACTGACTCAATACCCGTTATAACATATGACGATACATTAGAAGCTCTTGTATAAAGGATTAATTCTCTTTCCTCTGAATTATAATCATACTCCGTAAGATGAATAAACATCCCTCCAGTCCCAGTGTCTAAAGCTTCTGCATTTGCCGTCCTTTGTACCGAAAAAATATTAAACATAATAATTGCTGATAGTACTAATGCTGATATTTTTTTCATTTTATTCTCCTTATCCTTTCAAATCATATTTATAAATCCGAAATTCCCTATAACATGCAATCGCATATTTATTTTTAATTATATAGCCCCTTTAATACCCAATAATTTCGAGCAGGCTATCCCCTTTTAAATAAGCAAAAACCAGTTAATTGGTTAAATCGAAATACTCTTGATTAATTTTAAAACACCAGCTGAATTTTGTAAATGCTTATATGGTATTTTTATATAATAAGAGTTCAATTTCTGCATAGGCATATTTTTCTATTTGAATTTTTTTAAAATTAGAGTAAATGCAAAAAATTATACAACAAAAAAGTGACTAGCGCGATAGTCACTTTTTTTAAAACATAAGGAATTATCCATAGCAATTAATAGACAAAATCCTTGCTTACTTTTTTATTATATTACTATCTTGTAGTTAAGTCAATCACGACTAAATCCCTATTGCAGACTTACAGCACCTATGTGAAAGCAGTTCTAAAAGTCAAAAACAAAAAAATTACTTTTGTGCAATATTTAAATCAGCTAAATAAAAAAACAATTCAAAATAATCTTTTAGTTAAGATAGTATACTGCAAACAAAATCCAAATAATACAGATTCTCATACTGATTGAATAATATAGTGGTATTTGCTTTTATAATTTCAAGCTCTGTGATATTAATTCCAACAATAGCATCAACTATTTATTGTTTTGCATTTCTCTTTTGTGCAATATTACATTTTTTGTTGCCCTATTCAAGTATTTTATCCTTATATGTATATAATTATTAGTCATTTCAACAAAAATACTTGTGTCAAATTGACACCTTATTTTTCTGATGATAAAATTCTATACATTCCTAATAGTAAATATAATAAATTTATATATTTGCTATTACATATTATCAATTTTACTTTTGGGGGTAAAAAATGAAAAAACTATTAAAAATGTTATTAATTGCAACTATGATTATTTCCATTATGCTTCCTGCTACTGCAACCTATGCAGCATCAGGCGGAAATGATTATCCTGTAGTTTTATGCCATGGAAATGGTGGATGGGGAAGAAATGAATTTGATGTTCGTGGTTATTACTGGGGAGGAAGCTTTGACCTTGAAACAAGTCTGAATAATGATGGGTACGAGGTTTACAGTGCTGCTGTAGGACCTTTCTCCAGCAATTGGGACAGAGCCTGCGAGCTATATGCATACATCCTTGGGGGGACTGTAGATTATGGCAAGGCACATTCCGACAAGTTTGATCATGACCGTTACGGAAGAACATATCCCGGCTTATATCCACAATGGGGTGAGGTAGAGCAAGGAGAAATTAACAAAATTCATCTTCTTGGGCACAGTCAGGGTGGGCAAACTACTCGTTTAATGGTTCAACTATTAGAAGAGGGAATGCAATCTGAAATTGAAGCGGTTTTAGGTTCTAGTCCTACACAAGAGCAAATTGATGCAGCAGTAGAAAGCGGCAGATTATCTAAGCTATTTACAGGGACCTGCAATGATTGGGTAGCTAGTGTTTCAACCTTTGCTACTCCTCATGATGGAACTACTTTAGCTGATTCAGTAAATCTAGTTGGCGGAGATGTATTAGGATTATTTGTTGCTCAGCTTGGCGGTATTACCGGTGTTACAAACAACACTAAATATAACTTGGACTTAAAATTAGACCAATGGAGTCTTCAACAAAAGCCAGGCGAATTATATTCTCTTTACTTTTTAAGAGTTATGGGAAGCTCTATGTGGAAAACAACAAAAGACTTTAGCAATTATGATTTAAGCACTAAGGGTGCAGCAGAAATGAATGCATGGGTAAAGGATCAGCCAAATGTTTACTACTTCTCATATTCATGCCAAGCTACTAAAAAAGCTTTATTAGGATATAATCAACTACCTGATACTCGATATATGAATCCGCTATTCTATGGACCTACTATGATTATGGGAGCTTACCTTAATCCTACAACTGGAATCGGAACTAGCTGGTTGCCAAATGATGGTATCGTAAATACAATAAGCGAAGATGGGCCATCGCTTGGAAGAAGCTTTGGAAACATAGTAGCATATAACGGAACTCCTCAAATAGGCAAATGGAATAACTTGGGTGTATTAACTAGAACTGATCACGAAGATATTCTTGGAAGAAGCACCTCTAATGAAATGATAGATGTTAAAGATTTCTATTCAAACCATTTTGATATGTTAAAAGGATTATAAAGCTAACATCATTAAACCCAAACTATCTTCTAAAAAACACCAATTGTACAAATATACAATTGGTGTTTTTTCTTCGAATAAACATTTTTGTTTCTCTGGGCAATAATATCCTATAAAATGGGCGTATTTTAGCTTTATCTTTTAAAACCGATCTATGCCCTTATAATTATATTTTTAACCTTTTTGTTTATTCTCACATAAATATTGTTTCCAATTGACACATTATTGTTTAAGATGTTACTATAAATGTACACTAATTGAGCAACACAAATAATTTTCTTCACAGTATTTGCTTTAACTTCAAAGAATATATACTTATTAACCAAAGCTAATGCTGTTAGGAAAATTGTTGGGGCCAAAAACATATTATATTATTAAATGGAGGATTACAAAAATGAAAAGACTCACAAAAGCATTTTTAACTCTTACATTAGTATCCGGATTAATCTTACCAATTTTTTCACCAACTGTTAAGGTTGAAGCTGCAAGCTCCGGAAATGACTATCCAATAGTTTTATGCCATGGAAATGGTGGTTGGGGCAGAGATGAAAAAAGCGGTTATCTTTATTGGGGTGGTACTGTAGACTTAGAGCAAGAGCTTAACAACAAAGGCTTTGAAGTATATACTGGTGTTGTAGGACCTTATTCAAGTAACTGGGACAGAGCCTGTGAATTATATGCATACATCAAGGGTGGTACAGTTGATTATGGTAAAGCTCACTCCGACAAATTCGATCATGACCGTTACGGAAGAACCTTCCCAGGATTATATCCTCAATGGGGCGAGAAAGACGGTGCAGATTTAGAAAAAATTCACTTAATTGGACACAGCCAAGGTGGCCCAACAGTTCGTCTTTTAGTTCAGCTTTTAGAAGATGGCAAGCAAGAAGAACTTACTGCTGTTTTAGGAGATAATCCATCCCAAGAACAGATTCAGGCAGCTATTGATAATGGTAAATTATCACCACTATTTGCAGGCAGCTGTGATGATTACGTAGAAAGTGTTACCACTTTAGCATCACCTAATGACGGAACTACTGCTGGTGATATTGCTGCAGCAAGCGGAGATTTCCTAGGATTATTCTCAACTCCAATTAACGGAACAATTATGGATGCAGCAACTGGACAATTATATGACAGAATTACAAACTTTGATCTTAAGCTTGACCAATGGAGCCTTACAAGAAAATCTGGTGAATCCTTTACAAACTATTTTTACAGAGTAATGGGAAGCTCAATGTGGAAAGGTACAAAAGACTTTTCAAGCTATGACTTAACAACTGCTGGAATGAAGGAAATGAACTCATGGGTAAAGGATCACGAAAACGTATACTATTTCTCATATTCATGTAAAGCAACAAAGAAAGCATTGTTAGGTTATAATCAAATTCCAGATTCAAGATATATGAATCCATTATTTGCAGTAAACGGAATAGCAATGGGCGCTTACTTAAATCCTTTTAAAGGAATTGGTTCTGAATGGCTACCAAACGATGGTTATGTAAACACTATCAGCCAAGACGGTCCTACACTTGGAAGAGCATACAGTAATATTGTTCAATATAATGGTACTCCACAAATCGGAAAATGGAATCACATGGGATTACTTTCAAGAACAGACCACGAAGATATAATAGGAAGAGATACATCAACGGAAATGAATGGATTTGTAGAGTTCTATGTTAGACACCTTAATGTACTAAAAGGACTGTAAGACTAAATACAATTAAATCAAATATTCTTTTCAAAATACGAGAAACTGCTGTACAACTTAATGTACAGCAGTTTCTTATATTTCTTAATTAAAAGAGTCTACTAAAGGGTTTTCACTGATATATTTTTCCTCAGATTCTCTTCTTCGAATTTGAGCATTCTCTCCTCATAGCCATCCAGCTTCCAGTCAAGTTTTGTCAGCACATCATTCAGTTCGGTGATTCGTGCGACAATCTGCTCCCGTTGCTCTAGGAGGAGTTTTTTGCGCTCTGTAATTGTCCCTGCCCCCTGATAAAAAAGTTCGACGTATTTAATAAGCGTTTCAATTGAAATTCCTGCCGAACGCATGCACTTGATATATTCGACCCATTTGCAGTCCTCTTCAGAGTAGTCCCTGACACCTCCTCCTGTACGGTTCACATTCGGCAACAGGCCTACACGCTCATAATAGCGTAGTGTATCAGCAGACAAACCGTAACTTCTTGCTACTTCTGAAATTGTCATTTATCTGACCTCCCTGTTTATTGCAAATTGTTCCGCAAGGACTTCCCCCTCCGGAACATTGTTGTTTATTCTACAAGAATAGCTTTCGGCGAAAGCGTTTCTCGTAGAATAGAAAAGAGCTCGTAGTAGTAAAATTATTAACTTAACATTTCCTATAAGCACATTCTGAATATATTTTCAACATCCTCAGGTGTTAAAGCTTTAAACCCATGTATTACACTGCCTGCACAAGCATTCTTAGCCATAGCTTTGAAATTGCTGTCATCAATTCCTATTTCAGTTAAAGTTCTTTGCAGTCCCAAGGTTTCAAAAAGGAATTCACTTAAAGCAGCAATCGCCTTTTTTGCTCCCTCCATATCTGAAAGCCCTTCATCTACACCAAACACATTCACACCAAATTTCTTGAACTGTGGTGCAGTTGATTCATCCAATATATACTCCATCCAGCGTGGTGTCAAAATTGCAAGGCCAAGTCCATGGGTAATGTCGTAATATGCTGAAAGCTCATGCTCCATGGCGTGACAGCTTGCCGCCTGTCCTGCTGTGCTTTGTAAAAATCCGTTAAGCGCCCATGAAGATGCCCACATAAGATTAGCACGGGCTTCATAGTTTTGCGGTTCCTTTAAAGCAATAGGCGCAAATTTCACTACAGTTTTTATAATGTCTTCCATAACGCTATCTATCATATACATTTTTTCTGAATTAGTAAAATAAAACACATCAAAAATATGTGACATAATATCGGCTGCTCCGCATGCAGTCTGAAAAGCATTAACTGAATAGGTCACTGTCGGATCAAGAAATGATACTTTTGGCTGAAGAAGCGGATGCATCATTCCGTATTTTTCATTAGTATCTATATTACTGATTACACCGAAAGGATCCATTTCCGATCCGGTCGCTGACAAAGTAAGTACCGAAAGTACCGGAAGCGCATTGGTCACAGATGCTTTTTGAGTAACTAAGTCCCAGCTGTCTCCATCATAAAACGCAGCCGCAGCAATAGCTTTTGTACAGTCTATTGTTGAACCTCCCCCCACAGCAAGCAGTACGTCTATTTTTTCCTTCTTGCAGATTTCTGCCCCTCTGTTAACAGTGGTATGTCTTGGATTTGGTTCAATCCCTGCCATTTCAAAGACCGTTAATCCCGCCTTTTGTAATTCTTCAATAACCTTGTCATAAAGACCGATTTTTTTGATTGAGCCACCACCATAAGTCATCAGCACTCTTGTACCATACTTCTTCAGTTCCTCCCCCAAATGTCCAAGACGGTTTTCACCGAAATAGATCTTTGTTATATTTTGAAAAGTAAAATTATACATCTTTATTCCTCCTATGTTTTCACTATTGGTTTCACTGTTATTTAATGTGTTATCATTTCAGGCGACTGTTTTTGAATCATCTCATCTGATAACTATTCTTTTCATATATACAGTATAGTCCTTGGAGTTAACTCCAAGTCAATGGGGAATTTTATAAATTTATAATTCGGCATTCTATTATATATAAAATACATTATATATTTATCATACATATATAATGTATTTATTTTGACCATTGTAAGTTCGTCTTGTTTTTTATAGGAGATGCTACTGTTTGTTTGAAAATTTCATGTTTATATAATCAAGTGTTTACTATTGTTTTTTGTATTATTTATCTTTTATGCAAGTAATTCGGGAATATTTACTCTTCTCCTCTGTTTACTTTTACTCCGCTTTTTTAATTGGGTGCCTGATTATAGTTTTCCATTTTTCAGGCTCTACCTCTCGTGAAAAGTAAAGATATATTTCATGGTGCAAACGTTCTTTTGTAATGTCATTGACATAACCGTTCTGCTTTAAGAATTCGTCCATAACTGCAACTGTAGCTTCTTCATCATCAAAGGATCCTTTATGCAGCATCTGAACACATAACCCTTCATTAATGCTCAGATATTCAGCCACTGAGAAGTCCATCTTTTTCTTCCTGCCTACTTCGGAGACTGCCCAGTCAAAATCTTCTTTTGACACGAAATCAGGCAATCTGATAATCGAAACCCAATTAAATGTGCTCTTATCAGAATAGTCAACTCCCGCTACGCCCTCCTGACCCGGCAGAAGACAACACCTCTACATCACGATAGATAGTCCTTGTTGATACTTCAAATTGCTCTGCCAGTTCTCTTGCTGATACTTTATTCTTATCGAGCAAAATGTATACTATTTCAAACAAACGATTAATTTGCATTTTTTCACCTCAAAACTCAAAATAACGATAATTGCTGCTCTTTTTCTTCAAACTGCTTCAAATAAGAAAATACATCATCCGTTTTCCATAGTATATTATGTTTTCTACAGACCTCTTTAAAAATCGACATTAAATACTTATTATTGGGGCTATTGCAACCATAAGCATTTCCAAAGGTCCGAATATATTTATTTTTCAAACCCGGAAAATTCTTATCAAGCTGTTCATAAAAATATTCCCTGTTCCCTTCCCTCATCGTGACGCCAAAGCCGAAACATAGTATCCCGCGCACATTTGCCTGTATGCAATAGTCCAGTATGCCTCTAAGATTATCTTCCGTATCATTGATAAAAGGCAGTATTGGCCCAAGCCATACCACCGTCGGAATCCCTTCATCCCTCATTATATTAAGTACTTTTACCCGCTCTGATGTGGTTGATACATCCGGTTCAATCTTACGGCACAGATTCTCATCATATGTGGTCAAAGTCATTTGAACGACACATTTCGTCTTTTGATTAATTGCTTTTAATAAATCCAAATCCCTTAGTATACGTGCTGACTTTGTCTGAATCACTAAGCCGAATCCGTATTTTTCAATAAGCGAAATGCACTGTCTCGTTATCTGCAGTTCTTCCTCTAAGTGAATATATGGGTCACACATTGCCCCGGTTCCGATCATGCAAGGCTTTCTTTTTCTACGTAGCTGCTCTTCGAGGATAAATGGTGCATTACCTTTCACTTCTATATCTTCAAATCCATGATTCATCTGATAACAGTTACTTCTGCTGTCACAGTAAATACAGCCATGTGTACATCCCCGATATAAATTCATTCCGTTCTGTGGCGATAATATACTTTTATAATCTGCATAATGCATAGATATCTGCCTCCGCTAAATCTGTCATGTTAAATTCAGTATATCATATTGTTATGACAACATCATGTCATATTTTCCACATCTATTTTTCATGTTTCTTCATCTAGTTGCGGGTTTTGGTTAACTGCGTCTTAAAATAACCTCCGATTTGTGAAAACTTTTATAGCAATTGAATCAGCGCGTCAACATCTTCTTCTTTTGTGGCCCAGCTCGTTGCAAATCTTACTACCGTATATTCATCATTCAGCTTTTCCCAAAAACTAAACGAAACATTTTTCGATAATTCTTCCATTTCTTTATTCTGCAATATAATGAACTGCTGATTCGTTGAAGAATTCAAATAAAACTTATAACCTTTTTGCGCTAACCCCTCTTTTAATTTCATCGCCATATCTATTGCGTGTTTTGAAATTTCAAAGTAAAGGTTATCTGTAAACAGTGTATCAAATTGAATTCCCAGCACCCTTCCTTTTGCAAGCAAAGCTCCATGCTGTTTCATAATCGTGAAAAAATGCTTTATTTTTACTGTAGGCGTAATGACAACAGCCTCTCCAAATAATGCCCCGACTTTTGTTCCCCCTATATAAAATACATCACAATACTCTGCTATGTCTTCAAGTGTAACATCCGAATCTTTTGCCATCAGCCCATAACCCAGACGAGCACCGTCAAGGTAAAGAAATATCTTGTGCTTTCTGCATACATCTGATATTTCTTTCAATTCTTCTTTTGTATAAAGCGTTCCATATTCAGTAGGCTGAGAAATATAGACCATTCCAGGTGCTACCATGTGATCATGAGTCTCATCTTCTTCAAAGCTTGCCAAATATCTTTCCACTGTTTTTGCAGATAGTTTCCCTTCCTCACTTTCAACCTCTAAAACTTTATGCCCCGTTGCCTCTATTGCACCCGCTTCATGAACACTTATATGTCCGGATGTTGCAGCAATTACCCCCTCATACGAGTGAAGCAGCGCATCTATTACCGTTGCATTGGTCTGTGTTCCGCCAGACAAAAAATATATTTCTGCGCCCGGACATTTACAGGCCGCTCGTATTTTTTCCCTTGCACTTTCACAGTATTCATCCGTTCCATATCCTTCTGTCTTTTCCATATTACTCTCTACAAGCCTTTGTAATATTTTAGGATGCGCCCCCTCCAAATAATCACTGTTAAAATATTGCATTCTATATGCCTCCTTGAAGTAATCTTATTTGAAAAGCAATTTCTATACTGATATCACTATATATTTATATTACGCTATAAGATGCTTTTAGCCAATAAAATCTATACCGTATTCAGCTTAATTTTTATTATGATTTATATATATATCAAATGCAACAATTCCACGTCTTGCAAATTTCACAAATAATACTAAGCAATATATTGTAAGTCCGACCGTTACACCCCATGTTACCAATGTTAAAAAATGTAATCCCGTTTGAACCGCCATAAAATTTAACCCTTCCATTAATTCTTCCTCCATGTAATTATATATTTTATTCATTTCTCAGCTTAAATTCTGCATTGTTTTTTATCTTGCTTCCAAATTTCTCATTGATCAATCCAACATCCGATGATTCATCTTTACGGAAAATAAGAGAGTCGCCATCTATCAAAAATACATACTTATATTCTCCATCATTTGTGCTCATTGTCAATAGATCACCATTTATTGTATAGGCCCCAACCGCATAATAACTGCTTAGCGCATCATACGTAAATGATATCTCCTTGTTGGAAATTGTAACGCTCGGAGATACAAGAACCTCTGTACCTGCCTGCTCAAAAACATAGGTGCCATTTTTCACAGTGCTCACAGACTCATTGGAATTACAGGCTGTTAACATTAATATAACCACCGCTATAACCAAAATATTTGTTCCTTTGTGGCAATCCATATTTTCTCACCCCCTTAAAATAATTTCTTATTACTTGTAGCTATATATCACTATTATCCTAAATAATACCACTTACCAATAGAAATAACGTCAAATATATGTAATCCTACTAGAACAATTCCTAGATCTGCACATATATGCACTAACCAGCTGTTAATAAATGAATCCTTTTCATCATCTAAATAACAAAATATACAACCTCCAATGAAAAGCCCCGAAAGTGCCAATATAAAAACCCCTACGGAAAACCAATTTTGAAAATTGGCAATATGATAAATTGCAAACATAAAAGAGCTAAATATGTATGCAGTTTTTCTTCGACCGGTTTTTTTAATATTTATAAATAAAAACCCTCTAAAAAAGAATTCTTCTAAAAAAGAATTAATGAACACCAGATAAAGACTATAGTAGATAATATTATACTTATTAATTCTATATTTCTCCTCGAATTCTAATATTAATTGTTTTGTATCAATATACGGCACAATCAAAACATAGGTGGCGATTATTATTATCGTAATAGTTATACCTAATAACAAACTCACTCTTATGCCATGCATATTAGCCTCACTTTTCCTCATATTCAGAACTGAATCCTTCAATACATTTTTGCCCGTTTGTATTGTATAGATAATTGGGAAAATACTAAACAAAAAAACTTTCACCGCAGACTTTATCACGTAATTTAATGTCAGCACTTGGTCAGATACATATAATAGAGTTATTGTAATTATAGCCATAACAATTAAATATATTAAATTTTTCTTACTCATTGATTTATTCCTTTCATTTCTTACTATTATTAATACTTTATAAGCTCTTAGATATCTGTTTACCCACATTAGTTATTATATTATTCAAATAACTCAACTAATTCTTTTGTTAGCGAAATTTTTTCATTAATGCAAAATGTACTCGTAATTATATTAATAAGTGATTAAGCCCCGTCTATCCTATAGCATTATACCAAAGTAAATGGATTGCTTTAAGCCGCTTCCCAATAAAATTAACTTATAAATATATTACTCATGTAATGGTATAATATAGTTGTAACACCTAGTACGAATAATATATAATAAAATCGAACTAGGAGGATTGCAAAATGAGCGCACTTGCCAATATGTATATCCATATGCTTCCTTTTTTAACTCCGTTTTCCT
The DNA here is from genome assembly GCA_002381865.1 of Clostridiales bacterium UBA4080. Lineage (GTDB taxonomy): Bacteria > Bacillota > Clostridia > Lachnospirales > Vallitaleaceae > UBA4080. Next base: position 37,654 of record DFYO01000041.1, read on the forward strand.
CCGTTTTCCTCCATTTGCCTCTCCTTTTTTAATATATTGTTATTAATACAAAGTATTTCCAATTAATTTATTTTGATTCATATAAGCTACACTTATGTATGCTAACCTTTCAATATGTAGTATTACTTCCCATCCGATCAAATTGTATTTCATCTACATAAACATCATAAGAAGTAGGCCACGCTCCTCTCTTAGGTGCCGCTATATTTTAACGTCTTATACCCTGAATAATTTTAACGGCCTTAGATACATCTTCAACTCTAACCAGAATCGTATATGTCCTAGACGTTCTACTTCTTATCCTATCCGAATTAATTGTTGAAGCATCAAATCCAGTTTTAGATTCAATATTATTGTCCGATAATGTATTCATAATTGCGAAATACTTCCTTTGATCCTGCGTTGTATATATTTCCTCCCATTTAGTTCTAAAAATCTGTTTAATTTTCTCTAGCATACTCTTCCTCCTTAAATTATCTTCAATCAACTATAACTGAATTAATTGCGTCATAAGACAGAACTTTCTTCAATTTCATTTACCTTATTCATTATGAAAACAATATATTCACATTCTTTTTTTTAAATAGTTTTCCTTTTTAAATTTTTTTACATTATAGCTCCAGCCCCATTAGAATTGAACTATAAAACTTACCATCTACATAAAAATCCCTTGTAACTCTTCCTTCTTCCACAAAGCCTTTTCTAGCATATAAACGCATAGCCCTGTCATTATCTTCCCTAACCCGCAGATTAATTTTCGTTATGATACCATGATCCTTAGCCCATCCAATCAAATAATCGATAAGGTTCTCAGCTATACCATTATTCCAAAATTCTTTCTTAACACTTACGCCAAATTCGCCGGTGTGCTCTATTCTTAATCTGCTGCCTCCGCAAAAGTTCAAATTACCAATAATCTGATCTTCATATTCAGCAACTATCATCAACTTATTATTTACAGTTATATGCTCACGTATTATCGATTTCTCAGTTTCTTTGCTAAGACTTAATTCCCCTTCTCCAAATGTCAAGTATTCTGATTCACTTGATATGCTTTGAAGATATTCAATTACTTTTTCCGCATCATCCTTGACAACCTCTCTAACAGTTGCATATTTCCCATTTAATAATTCAATTTTCATTAATTTATCTCCTATATTCAAAACCTATAAAACAGTAGATTGATGTCAGCAAACTTCTCAGTGTTGCCTACGTCATCTTATCCCGATGATTAACTCTTCATATTTGTCCTCAGAACACTCAATAATTCCTTATATTCTTCATCTGAATCAAGACATGTAGAAATAATAGAATGCTCCTTATTGTCACGAGTATGAATTGTTGCCAATTTAACCTTTCCAAAATCATGCTCAGTAATTTTAACAATATGTTTGATATAGATTGATGATACTTTTGAAGTTAACGGATTGGGTATAAATATTCCATTTTCATGCACTACTAACGTCTTTTTACAAAAAGTACTCCCTACAATAAACAATAAACTAACAATTAACATAAAAACTCCTATACCGATAAATAAGCCTCTGGCTTGGCTGGGGGTTAGTTTTATTATTCTGTAGAGCATTAAGGCCTTAGTATTGAACTTTACAATTAAAAAACTTGCTAAAGCTATAATCATAAGAACTATTATAGACCTGTTAATCCTAAAGTGATACTTAAATTCTTTTATCATATTGCTGTACTCTCCTTATTTAAAATAATATGTTCTGAAAACAAAAATGCTTTAAAATACTGCTGTCTTGTCCTGCCCCATATTACTTATCTTTTCCATGCAAAAGACATCGTTCCCTCAACATCATGCAGTATACATTTCCCATTGGCATCTTTCCTAAATCTACTAGTTCTATTAAACCCAGCTGCCGCCTCATCTCTTGTTTCATCACAACTTTCCACAATTACAAGCTCCTGTAAATTCATGTCTGAATACTCAGTTCCATAGTCTTTTTCTTGAATAAATGCTTTTTTTATTACTACTCCTTTATCAAAAATAGTAGGGATATTACAGACTATGTTATCTTCTCCATATACTAAAAAACCATCCTTATCCTTAACAGGATTACCCGCATTATCAAAGTCCACTACATTTTCAAAAATATATCTTCTTACAACGTTTTCATCCATTAATGAGAAGTTAAAAGTATCTTTAAATTCCTCGTATGATTTAACTTTGGCTTCTGGTTTTGTTTCTAACTCATGCTTTGTCATCATATGAACTGGTTCATATGTATCGCGAAGTATCGCCTCCGACTCTGCCATCCCAAAGTCGCTTTCAGTAATGCTCTTCGGTTTTATTTCAGCTGTAGAACAACCTGTAAATACCATTAAACATATAGAAATTATTATCAATCTAAGTTTCATTTTATATATCCTTTCTTACTTTACTAATATTCCTATTCATTAAATGCCTTACTATTTTTTTATACATTATCTTTTTAAATGCTGATAATTCTTGATTTTAGTATTGCATTGTCCATACCCGTCTGACAAAACTTGTGATACCGTAATATTATCATCTAGATTATACCCAAATAAAATTTCATCTCTGACATAATCATAAATAAAAATAATTGCATCCTTTTTGCTCAAATTACTCCAATTTCTGCTTCTTATTAAATTCTATCTCTGTTCATTATCATAATCTAACAACTTGGTTTTTTCTAAGTATTCTTTCATTACTTATTATCTCCTGAAAAAATATTTTTAAAAACTAATTAGTCTTAAAACCAATGATTATCGGATGTGTCTTGCTATATGCAGCTAATCCACAATCCCTCAGCTTTCTTCATAATAGTACTTCATATCAAGAAGATCTTCATGTTTGCACAGACCGAACAAATGAGAATGTTACCCCACATATGCATACAATTATTAACAGCAATATTATTAACTTTCTCATCCTCAAATTCTCCTAAATATTTTTTAAAATAATCTTATTATGTTTATCACAAGCGTTTTCTGTCAGCTAACGTTTGCGTGTTGCCGAAGTTCAATCAGCATAGTTACTACTAGTTGAATTACCATCAATGCTGATGAATGCTGACAATATATTGTTAGGTGAAGTATTCTACGGAAACTCAAAATTATTTAATATTAAATTGTATAAATATAAGTAGCAATTATCACATATATGTTATATAATGTTATTAGGGGTGATAATTCTATGTATGAAGTAATCTACTACTCAGATAATGAAGATAATCCTATATTAAATTTTCTTCTTAAGTTATCTGATAAAGAACAAGCTAAAATATTAAGAGAAATTGACTTGCTTGAAAAATTCGGTTTCGCACTAGGTATGCCACATATAAAAAAGATATCTGGTACCGATAGCCTATGGGAACTCCGTATAAAACATAGTTCTAACAACTTCAGAATATTCTACTTTCATTTTATGGACAATAAGTTTGTACTACTTCATGCAATTAGAAAAACCACTCAAAAAACTCCTGCTAAAGATATTAATCTGGCTTTGAAACGCAAAGATAACTATATAAAAGGATGTGATAATAATGAATCATAGCCAAATCAAAGAAACCTTATTACGTAATCCAGATGTGAAAAAGGAATACGAAAATCTTGCTCCTATTTATGAAATCCAAGAAGAGATAATTCAACTTAGGATTTCAAATGGATTAAGTCAAAAAGATCTTGCTAATATGATTGGAACAAAACAATCTGCAATATCAAGACTTGAATCAGGTGATTATAATCCAAGTATTCAATTCTTGACTAAACTAGCACATGCATTAGGCAAAGAATGTCATATAGTATTTAAATAGCTACCCCAAAGCCTTCTCATTTGAGCAGGCTTTTTTAATTAGTAGAATATGTCACATAACGTCTCCATTCTAGCACCTAATGTCGCTATACATTTTCAATTATGAAGTATCCCGAAGTATATTTTAACTATAACATTATAGCCATCTTCGGATGAAATCGTATACCAATCTTTTTATATCTTTCCCTTATAATGCATTCTTCATCAAAGCTATTTTGTAAAATAGCTATTGTAATCAACAAATATCTCTCCAAAAGATATCAGCCTTCAACAGTATTTAGTTTTTTTAACTTGGAAATAATTTGGTAATTAATTCTCCGAATTAATTATAGATATATACACTCTCTCTATCCCTCTTTATCCCCAATTTTTTCTCTCTGCATTTATGATATATTATTATTTACTATTATTCAACTGTTTTTTAATGGTTATAAAACAATCCTTATATCATACCCTTAAAGCGCCGCGAAGACCCCTGGCACTGTAATATAATTCTGCACTGTTATTTGGCTTATTCTCTTTTCTTCCTTCCAAAGCTTCACGGTCATAGCAAATACTTCTGCTCCCTTTTGGACTTTCCGGTGAACAATCCATAAAAATATATTCATCCGTATTATTATCATAAAAGATTACATCGGGTTCACTGCTCTGTCCCGTAAACCACAACCCCAGACAGGCATATCCCATTTTCATTAGTACGCACCTTTTATTTTTAATCAATATATGCCAAAACATATCTTTTTATTTATCTTCCTAACATTATAAAAATATTTCTATATTACACCTTTTCTGCCAAGCACCTCAAGTCTTTATAGCATTAATAATTCTTTTTTTTAATTGAAGCAGATCATTTATGCTTACACTCTGACATAGATACCTTAAGCGATCTTTATTTCTGTTCTTATAGTCAATTCCTTTTATTCATGGCAAGAATAGCGTTCGGTGAACGCGTTTCTCGTAGAATAGGAAATGTTGGTCTCTTACAAACAAGACGAACTTTACTATTCTATAAAAAAGCTGTTATACAGCCAATTGGCTATATAACAGCTTTTGATTAATTATGTATTAATTAAGATGTCTATTATTCAATAATATCTGCTACTGCACCAGCACCAACAGTTCTTCCACCTTCACGAATAGCGAAACGTAAGCCTTTTTCCATTGCAATTGGAGCGATAAGCTCAATTGTCATTTCTATGTTATCACCAGGCATACACATTTCTGTTCCTTCTGGTAATTTGATAACGCCAGTAACGTCTGTTGTTCTGAAGTAGAATTGTGGTCTGTAGTTATCGAAGAATGGAGTATGACGGCCACCCTCTTCTTTTTTAAGTACATATACTTGTGCTTTGTACTTAGTATGAGGAGTGATTGAACCTGGTTTAGCTAATACTTGTCCTCTTTCGATTTCAGTTCTTTGAATACCACGAAGTAATGCTCCAATGTTATCTCCAGCTTGAGCATCATCTAATAGCTTACGGAACATTTCTACTCCAGTAACTACTACTTTTCTGCTCTTTTCTGCAAGACCAACGATTTCAACCTCATCTTGAACATGGATTACACCACGGTCAATTTTACCAGTTGCAACTGTTCCACGACCAGTAATTGAGAATACATCCTCGATTGGCATTAGGAATGGCTTGTCGATATCTCTTTCTGGATCTGGGATGTAAGCATCAACTGCATCCATAAGCTCAAGAAGTTTGTCTCCCCACTCACAGCTAGGATCTTCTAATGCTTTTAATGCTGAACCTCTGATTACCGGAATATCATCACCAGGGAATTCGTATTCATTTAATAATTCTCTGATTTCCATTTCTACTAATTCAAGTAATTCTTCATCATCAACCATATCACATTTGTTCATGAATACAACGATATATGGAACACCTACCTGACGTGCAAGTAAGATATGCTCTCTAGTTTGAGCCATAGGACCATCAGTTGCAGCAACTACAAGGATAGCACCGTCCATTTGAGCAGCACCAGTGATCATGTTTTTAACGTAGTCAGCATGGCCTGGACAGTCAACGTGAGCATAATGTCTCTTAGTAGTTTCATATTCAACGTGTGCTGTTGAAATAGTGATACCACGCTCTCTTTCTTCCGGAGTTTTGTCGATGTTATCGAATGCAAAAATCTCCCCTGTTCCTAATCTCTTATTAAGAGTAATTGTAATTGCAGCTGTTAATGTAGTTTTACCATGGTCAACGTGACCAATTGTACCTATATTAACATGTGTTTTGTTTCTTTCGTATTTAGCTTTTGCCATTTTTAATTCTTCCTCCTTTAATAGGTTTTCCCTTTATTATTCGTTTTCATATACTAAAATTATATTTTATCGCTATAGGTTTTGCAAGTACAAAGTACTTATTTAGCATTTCCTGCAACGATTTTTTCCTGAATGCTTTTTGGAAGAGGCTCGTAGTGGTCAAACTGCATTGAGTAAGTTCCACGTCCTTGTGTTTTTGAACGAAGATCTGTTGAATAGCCAAACATATCAGACAATGGAACATATCCATGAATCTGTTGTACGCCATTTCTTGGCTCCATTCCTTCAATTCTTCCTCTTCTTGAGTTGATATCACCAATAACATCACCCATGTAATCCTCAGGTACTGAAACGTCTACCTTCATAATAGGTTCAAGTAAAACTGCCCCACCTTTTTTCATAGCATCTTTGAATGCCATTGAACCAGCAATCTTAAATGCCATCTCTGAGGAGTCAACATCATGGTATGAACCATCATAACAATCAGCAGAAATACCTACAACTGGGTATCCGCAAAGAACACCTGAGTTCATAGCATCTCGAATTCCTTCATCTACCGCTGGAACATATTCTCTTGGAATAGAACCACCAACAGTAGAGTTTTTGAAGGCATATAATGTTTCACCATTAACATCCATAGGTGCAAATCTAACCTTACAATGTCCGTATTGTCCACGTCCACCAGACTGTCTTACAAACTTTCCGTCAACATCAACTTCCTTAGTAATTGTTTCCTTGTAAGCAACCTGTGGCGCACCAACGTTTGCTTCAACTTTAAATTCTCTAAGAAGACGGTCAACAATGATTTCAAGGTGAAGCTCACCCATTCCACCAATAATTGTTTGTCCTGTTTCTGTATCTGTATGAGTTTTAAAGGTTGGGTCTTCTTCTGCAAGCTTTGATAAAGCAATACCCATCTTCTCTTGTCCTGCTTTTGTTTTTGGTTCAATCGCAACATGGATAACTGGATCTGGGAACACCATTGACTCAAGAATAACTGCATGCTTTTCATCACATAATGTATCACCAGTAGTAGTTACTTTAAGACCTACAGCTGCTGCAATATCTCCTGAATATACCTTTTCGATATCTTCTCTCTTATTTGCGTGCATCTGAAGAATTCTTCCAAGTCTTTCTTTCTTGTTCTTAGTAGAGTTAAGTACATAAGAACCTGAATTGATTGTACCTGAATAAACTCTGAAGAAACATAACTTTCCTACAAATGGGTCAGTCATAATCTTAAATGCAAGAGCTGAAAATGGCTCTTCATCTGAAGATGGTCTTGAAGTTTCTTCATTCGTGTCAGGGTCAACCCCTTTAATTGCTTCAATATCTGTTGGAGCAGGCATATATGCAATTACTGCATCAAGAAGTCTTTGAACACCTTTGTTTTTGTAAGCTGAGCCACAAAGCACTGGTATTATTTTAACATCTATTACTGCCTGTCTAAGAGCTTTTTTAAGCTCATCTACAGATACTTCTTCGCCTTCTAAATATTTTTCCATTAAAGCTTCATCTGTATCAGAAATAGCTTCAACTAACTCTTCTCTTAATGTAGCTGCAGTATCTGCTAAATCAGCTGGGATTTCTGTTTCAGTAACATCTTGTCCCAAATCGTCATTATAGATATAAGCCTTCATATCAAACAAATCAATAATCCCTTTAAAGTCTTCTTCTGCTCCAATTGGATATTGAATTGGCATTGCATTTGCACCAAGTCTTTCTCTCATCATGCTTACGCAGTTATCAAAATCTGCTCCCATGATGTCCATTTTATTAACAAATGCCATTCTTGGTACCATGTATTTATCAGCTTGTCTCCAAACTGTTTC
>DFYO01000058.1 GCA_002381865.1 Clostridiales bacterium UBA4080
CTGTTACAAATAGTCTTAACACCAATGCACATACCAAGCCTAAAACACCAATTGAAATAATTACCTCAACTAAAGTAAAGCCAAAGCTATTTTCCCAGCGTTTCATCTTGCCACCTCCGCTTTAAAGCTCCTTATAGCAATGCTATCAGTAATATTAGTAGTTTTATTATTATATTCATAAGCAAGTTTTACTATTAATAAATTCTCGTTCAAGCTAACCTTAAAGTCCTTAATATCAGCAACTTTATTACTCAAATTAATGGTTGGCTTTGTTTTAACATCTGTATAGCACTCCCACAAAGCATCCTTATATGGGAAAATATAGGTTATATAACCCTCCTCTGAATCAGTATGCACTATTACTAGAGCAGCCTTACCCTCCACAGCATTATCTTGAACGGTAATTTTCCCTTGTACATCATTTTGCTTTACTCGCATTTTAATAAAAGAAAGAGCAATCCTTGCATTTTCTTCCTTTTCCTTATGTGCAATTATTGAATTATAGCTTTTATTTCCAGCTACAATAATCAACGCTATTGAAACAGCAAATACAATAAGCAAAAGCAAAACCAGAACGGATTCAAAGGAAACATTAATTTTTCTTTTCTCCATGATTTGAGCTCCTCTTTTTGATATAAACCTTAATGTCAGGCATAATATTGGATGCAAATACATTATAAGAATAGAAATATTTATCTTCGTCTAAAATCAATCCATAATTAGTTTCTAGATATTTTAAATCAGCAGGATAGCTGCCTTCGGTTGCATAGCACTGCTGTGCATATTTCTTTATGGTAGCTTCAATTCTTTCAATGCTTTTTTCGTAGTTTTTCTCAGTATAATGGAGTATTGTTGGAATAGATATTGTAAGAATTATTATTAGTAATGTTAATGCCGTTACAAAGCTAATAATATTTGCCTTAAATTTTATATGCATTTTAACCCTCCTCTTAAATACTTGATTCTAATACAGCATTCAAACCCTCCGGGAGATATATTCTATCCAATTGAATTCATTATGGATATTACCGGAAGGACAACTGATACTAAAATTATTCCTACAATAATAGAAAGCAGTAATATTAATAGGGGCTCAATTACAGTGGTTAATCTTTTTAAATTATTGTCTAGCTCCACTTCCATTACAACTGCTGCTTTTTCTAAAGTATTGTCTAAATGCCCAGTATGCTGAGCAATTGATATTAGCTTAATTAATACCCAGGGGAAAAGCTCTAAATCTTCAATAACCTTATCTAGTTCATCTCCTTTTTTAAGCGAACTAATTGCAGTTTCCAGCTTTTCTTCAACATACAAATTGTTCATAACTGGTTTGATTAATTCCATAGCATAAATAATATCCACACCGCTTTTTATAAGTATTGATAGATTTCTAGAAAATCTTGTTGCGGTATAAGCTGAAACAATCTGTTTTTGTATAGGCAGTCTAAATTTGAGCTTATCAAAAAAATATCTGCCTTTTATTGTAGTTTTATATAAGCTGATTAACGCAAATCCAATAATTGCTGTAATAATAATAATCAGCAGATTATCACTTACAAAGGATGATATTTGAAGTATTACAAATGTTAAAAAAGGCATTGTACCACCCAGTGATTCTAATACCTCATTAAACATTGGAAGTATCTTAACAACCAACAGTATAACAACTCCAAGCATTAGCAACGATAATAATAAGGGATAAGACATCGCCGACTTAATCTTATTTTTGGTTTCCATTTCTTTTTCTAGGGAATCGGCAATTTGGTCTAGTACACTAACCAGGCTTCCACTTTTTTCACCAATATCAATCATATTAATAAAAAAATCTCCTAGCTTTTCTTTATGCTTTTTAAATGCTTCTCTTAAGGTTGCTTGATTTTGTATATCTTCAAGAACATCAGATATTAATAGCTTGAGTTGATTACAGTTGGTTTTATCTGAAATCGACTGTAATCCATCATGTAAGGAAAGTTGCGAATTAATAATTAGAGATAGCTGCCTTGCAAAAACAATAAGTTCTTCCTTTTCAATAAGACACTTGTTTTCTCTCAATCCTATTACCTCCTTATTTCCAAACTATTTGAAGATACTATCCAAATATTTCTTAAGGTCAGTTTGTATTGGCATTAGATACGCCTTCTTATTTTTATTTTTCAGAAAATCTAAAGCTTTTTTAGTAAACTCGGCATTCCATTCTAAATTCGGAGCAAATCCTTTTGGAAATATAACATTATTCTTTTCGTTCCAATAATTCATTGAGCTATTAGACAGTACTGGAGATAATCCAAAAAAAGTATTAGTATTTTCAAGCATTTCTTCATATAGCTCTAATAATCTTAAATCAAAAAATGGTTGTGTGAAGAAAGCATCTGCTCCAGCCTCTAACTTTCTGTTTGTATATTCTATTTCGTTTTTTATACTGTCTCTATATTGGTCAATGGCACAATAAACCTTTATATCAGGCAGCTCCTGTTTGAATTTTTTAACTATATCTATTGTAGTAGTATTGTATATAACTCTATTTTTATCTGCAGGCGGATCCCCTGCTAATACAAGAACCTCTTTTATTTTATTATTAACTAGAATATCTTTCATTGGTAATGGCTTCGATAAATCAAGGTCAATAGCTCTTATATGCGGGATTGCTCTGTCAAAATAAGCTTTAGCAATAGCACAGCCTTCCCAGCTTCTAATTGAAAATCTAATCAATTCTGGAATATTAATCGCATTAATTTCTTTATAATAATCCTTTACCAAGCTTAATTCTTCTATAAGTTGTTCTTCGCTGTTAGGAACAAGCTCTAAGGAAATCTCCATGTTGTTACCTCCATACTGTGATATATTTAAAAGATAACATATTTATATCTTATTGTAAAATAATTTAGCTATATTGCAATGTAAGATTATAAAAAAGTGTTTTTTTACTACTGCTCATTTCCATGACATCCTCTCTTTCTAATCGTTCTAAAAGTAGAGTTCTCCATTTTCACAATAAAAAACCTTGCCTTAAAATATAAGATATAGCTATTGACGTTTTGTTTGTTGGAATTATATAATACATTTGCAGGATATCCTGCGCAGGAGGTAATCTAATGGCACTTGACGGAATTGTACTATCAAATATTGTACATGAATTAAACACTCTTTTAATAGGTGGCAGAATTGATAAAATATCTCAGCCTGAAAAGGATGAAATAATACTTAATATACGAAACAATAGAAGTAGCTATAAGCTTTTGCTTACTTCTCAAGCAAGCTTTCCCAGAATTCATCTAACCCTTGCACAAAAAATCAGTCCTCTTACTGCTCCTAGTTTTTGTATGCTATTAAGAAAGTATTTAAATAATGCAAAAATTATCCAAATTAACCAGCCTATGCTAGAACGAATAGTCGAAATAAAGCTTGAGCATTTAAATGAGCTTGGGGATTTATGTGAAAAAACACTTATAATTGAAATAATGGGCAGACACAGTAATATTATCTTATGTGATGAAAGTCGAAAGATTTTAGATAGTATAAAGCATGTAAATGCTCAGATGAGCTCAGTTAGAGAAGTGTTTCCAGGAAAAGAATACTTTTATCCGCCTAATCAAGAAAAAATTTGCTACGATGAAATAAAAACTATGGATAGTTTAATAAATATAATTAATAAGCCTATGGAGGTTCAAAGGGCAATTTATACTTCTATTATTGGTTTTAGTCCACTTATTGCTGAAGAAATATGTTATATCTCAGATGTTGAAAGCAAAAAGCCTTATCATGAGCTTGATTTCGAAGAGGTTTCTACTCTTTATAATAGCTACAATACTATATTAAAAAGGATTTCTAATAAAGAATTTTATCCGTTGGTATATATTGGAGAAGATAATAAATACGAGGATTTTTATGCCTTCCCTCTCTCAGTATATGGAAAGGTATCAACCAAGGCTTTTGATTCCATAAGCTATTTAATGGATACTTTTTTTGAAAAAAGAACTAACGATAGCAGAATATCACAAAAATCTGCAGATATTAGAAAGCTAGTTCAAAACAATTTAGAAAGATGTCTAAAAAAGCTTGAGCTTCAGTTAAGACAGCTTCAGGATACAGAAAACCGTGAGCAATATAAAATTAAGGGTGAATTAATACATTCTAATTTATATCAGATTCAGAAGGGGCAACCCAAGGTTAAGGTTTATAATTACTATACAAACCAAGAAGAAGAAATCCTTTTGGATGTTAACCTTACTCCAATACAAAATGCTCAAAAATACTATGCAAAATATAATAAAAAGAAACGTACTCTAACTGCACTTACAGAGCAAATTGAGCAGACAAAAAAAGAGCTAAACCATCTGGATTCCATTAGACACAGTCTTGAATTAGCTATTTCAGAGGATGATATTTCGCAAATCAAGTCTGAATTAATGGCGGCTGGTTATATAAAATACAAAAAAACAAAGGCACATAGGCTTACAAAAAAATCTGACCCCATACATTATATTTCAAGTGACGGTTTCCATATTTATGTAGGAAAAAATAATTTGCAAAACGAAGAGCTTTGGATGAAGCTTGCTTCTGGCAACGACTGGTGGTTTCACGCAAAGGATATAGCAGGCAGTCATGTTATTGTTAAAGCTGAGGGTAAAGAGCTTTCTGATAGAACTTTTGAAGAAGCTGCCTCTCTTGCAGCTTATTACAGCAAAGCCAAAAACGATACCAAGGTAGCTGTTGACTATACTCTTAAAAAGAATTTAAAAAAGCCAAATGGTTCCCCTCTTGGCTTTGTAATATATCATAGTAATTATTCAGTTTTTATATCTCCTAGTGAAAATAGCTTAGAAAAACAATCTGATTGATTATTTACTGACTATATTTAATTATAATCATTTCTAAGCCTATTTCTGAATTAATTCGGCCTGTTTTTATCTTTGTTTCAATATCAAGGCACTCTCTGAGTGCTTTTTTTAATTGCTCTGGCGTGAATTTATTGCCCTGCCTAATGCTTTTATCTATTACAAAGGGCGGAAGCTTAAGCCTTGAGGCTATATCCTTTCTGTTAAAATTTTTATTCTGCATTAACTTTACCTGAAGCAGTACTCTGAATTGTCTAGAAAGCATATATAAAATCCTGGCTGGCGGCTCCTTTAGTACAATCAAATCTTGAAATAAAGCTAGTGCTCTTTGTCTTTTACTTGAGCCCATGCATTCAACCAGCTCAAATATTCTATTTTCTACACTTTTAGAGCACAAGCTATCAATATCCTCAATTCGCACTACACTATCTGCCTTTAAATAGGAAGATAGCTTGGCAATTTCATTATTAATATGCTCAAGCTCAAAGCCTACAGAGTATATCAGATGAAGGGCTGTAGCTTTGTCAATTTTAATATTATCCTTTCCAAGAGAATTCGCTATATGCTGAACCAGATCCTCCTCTGCTTGCTTTTCAAATTCAAAGGTATTACTGTCCTTTAATAATTTTTTATAAAGCTTGGCTCTTTTATCAACTTCGTTTTCAACTATAATCATTACAGTAGTTGAAGGAATATTTTCAATTGCTTCTAGAAGCTTTTCAGCTTTAGTTGCATTTTTTTTCAAAAACAAACCCATATCCTTTAGTACCAAAACTCTTTTATCAGATAAAAAGGGTAAGGTTTCTAAGGCATCAATAACTTTTTCTATTTCAGAAATACCTTCAAAAACATCTTGATTCATAAGTGAATCTGCTCCGTTTAAGATTGTTTTAACAGTCTTTTCTAAATAAATCCCTAAAACATATCTTTCCTCTCCAAAAAAAAGCAGTACTCCATCTAATGCATTTTCTTTTATTCTCTTTTTTAATTTTTGCATAAAAACTTATCCCTTCTCTCTGTTATAAAAGTCTCAATTGTATAGCTTTTACCATTGGTTTTAACTGTTATTGCTCCCTCAGCGGGTGTATGGTAGCTAGCTGCATTAATATTTTTATATCTATCAACAATATCCTTATTAGGATGCCCAAACTTATTATCCTTGCCATAAGAAAAAATTGCAATACTTGGTTTGAATTTTTCTACAAAGGTTATACTCGATGAGGTTTTTGAACCATGATGTGGAACCTTCATTATCTCAATTTGAAAATCATTTTCTATATTAATCAATCTTTCCTTTTCTTCCTCAATATCACCAGTAAATAAAATATCAAACTTTTTAAAATTCAAATGTAATACCAATGAATTGTTATTATTACATTCTTGAAAAATCTCTGACTTATCCGGGTATATACAATTAATACTCAGATTTCCAAGCGAATAATTATCACCTTTTGAAAAATAATCAATTATAACTTTATTGTCAGCGGCTTTTTTTATAAGTATTTCTAATAAAGGGTCCCTATTATTTTTATAGGTTGCTGAAATAAATATTTTCTTGATTTTTATTTTATCTATGATTTCGATTATACCACAAATATGGTCAAAGTCACTATGACTAATAAAAACCGTGTCAATTTTACTGATGCCTTGTATTTCTAAAAATGGAAGTAAAACATATTCACCTGTATTTTTTGAAGTATCAAACGCTGAGCCTTGATTTTCTTGCTTGTAAAAATCATTCTTTTTATTACCGCCTCCATCAATTAGTATTATTTCATCTCTATGACCAATCACAGCAGCATCTCCCTGCCCAACATCTAAAAAGGTTATTTTAAGTTCTTCCCAATGGATAATTCTTTCTATGCTTGCTGAAGAAATTGCCATTATAATTGTTATCAAAATGAAAATGTTTATATTTTTTCTTATTACTATAGGCTTAAAGTACTTTGCAAGACTTATTATTAGCCTTTCCTGATTTATCTTAGCAAAAAGGGCAATAATCATCCCCCAGATAACAGTACTCGGTGGTCTTCCTGTAACAATATAAGAAAAAGGCAAAGCCTCAGCTATTTTACAGCATAATTCTATATAGCTCAAGGAATAAAAGCTTATTCCTGATATAAAAAATGCACTCTTAAGGCTAATATTAATAACAAGCAAGGCTATAACTGAAAAACAAAAAACTATTGATATTACTGGTACAATTAATAAATTGACCAGCAATCCGTAGGTTGGTATTTTATAAAAAAACACTAAAAGCACTGGCAGCGTCGCTATACTGGCAGCAATTGTAATTGAAAAGCTTGATGATAAAGATTTGAATGCTGCATTATTAGAGAAAACTTTTTGTTCTATTATTTTTTTAAGCAAGGGATTAAGAACAATAATACCTCCAGCTGCTGAATATGATAGTAAAAATCCGATATCATAAACTAAAAACGGATTATACATAAGCAATACAGTATTTGAAAATAATAATGCAGATATTCCATCATAATTTTCATTAATATAAACTGTACTCAAAAATACTATGTACATAAAGGCTGCTCTTACTGCTGAAGCTGCGGCACCTGTAAAAAGCACATATATTATAAGCAGAATTATCACAAAAGTTACTGCTGCCTTTTGTGATGGAAAAACTCGTTTAAATACAAATAATAATAAGGCTGCTAATATTGATATATGCATACCCGAAATAGCAAGAACGTGAGAAATTCCTGCAATTTTATACAAATCCTTACTTTCGTTTTCAATATTAATACCTAGCAGCATCTTTCCCATAATTTCTGCCTGCTGCTTTGGGAATATTCTATATAGCTTTTGCAGCTGCTGCTCTCTAAAAAAAGAGCTAATAATAAATAAATCTTGCCTTCTAGTTTTTTCAACAGCTATATTTTCTGTATTTGTTTTACTATATATTTTTTTAGTTAAATAATAGTTTTTACTCATAAAGCCTCCAGGATTACCTGGGCTTTCAAAATCCTCTAAAATGCCTTTTATTTTAACTGTATCTCCAGCCTTTACAGCTGTCTTTCTATTAATATATGCCATTATACGCTGGCTGACTTCAACGATTGAACCCTCCTGCTTTATATATTCTGTCTTTATAATATATTTATCAGCATCCTTATATTCTTGTATTACCGTACCCTTTATTTCAGAATATTTTTCGTTTTTAAAGCAATCCAGGTATTTGCTTTGTTTAACTAGAGAAAAGGTATTAATTGATGAAATCAAAAAAAATGAAATAAAGCACACAAATAACAATCCGTAATTATTATTATGGATAAATAGAATTATAAAGATTATGGAAATAATTATACTGATAAAAATGATATGCTTTAGAGCATAGCCCAAATTAAGCACTAAGATAACTCCTAGCAGACAAGCTAGCCAAGGAATCACAATTGGTCTTTTCATTCTATCCCTCCCCCGACAGATAGTTGAAAATATACAAAGCTACCCTCGTAATAATACGAGGGCAATTTATTAAGTTTTATTCTTGCTTGTAAATTATATCCAGATTGCTCTGGAACATAATGTCAAATTGTAAATGACCTTTATATTCCTCTCTGATAGTACCTTCAATTAAAAATTGAACCTTTGAGATATTATTAAGCTCGGTAAGTGTATTTACAATCGAGTAAATTGTCATTGCCTCTCCCGACGAGCCACCTGAATGCTTTGTAACAAAATCCTCATTAAAATCCACATAACAGATTCCTTCATTTGTATAGATATTTTTAATCTTAGTTCCCGAAGGTATTGTTGGAATTAAGTCCTTTTGATCTGGACCTTTAATCAACAACTCAAGAACGGTCTTTTCAATAGGCTCCTGCGGATTTACTTCAATCTCTTTTTTAACCGGTATCAAATACATGCTTTCTTGATCCGCGAAATACAGAGTAACTGTTATCTTGGATTTTGCTGACATTTCATCTTCAAAATCCAAAACTACATCTGAAGATTTCATAGCACCTAGTACTTTTCCACTTGAATTCATATATGGTGCACTTCCAATATAAAACTCAACGCTTTCAATTTCCTCAAGCTCAGTCAGCGATTTTACAATAGATGACCTGCATATTATTTCTTCAACGCCATTCATTGCCGTATAGCTTTCTCCAAATCTAATAGTAACTTTTTTGTCTGAAATATTCAAATCAGAATACTCAATGCTCTTTGGTACTGTAGCCTTGCCTTTTTCTGTTCCAGTTTTTAGAATTTGAAAAATATTGTCAATTTTATTACCAATTGAATTTCCTTCAACAACTACCTTTTCAGCAGTTAATCCATTCATATCCTTGTTTGCAAGATATACCGTGTATAAACCTTCATCTTCCTTGTTAAAATCCATCTGACTTACTGCAATTGCAATAATAGCTGCTAAAAGAAGAAGTCCTATAATTATTTTCTTCACATTTATACCCCCTTTATGGCTATCTTATTATTATATATGTATTATGTTTCAATTATATGAAAATTTGTTTAATTTTCTATATGATATGCTTTAGTGGAATTCTCAATGTGAATTTTGTTCCTTTTTCAGGCTCACTTTCACATTTTATAGTGCCATAATGCATTTGAACAGTTTTGCTGACAATTGAAAGTCCTAAACCAGTTCCTCCCGTATCTCTGGACCTTGTTTTGTCAATTCTATAGAATCGTTCAAATATTTTTTCTAAATTATCCTCTGGAATTCCAATTCCTGTATCCTTTACAATCAGTTCAAATTCTTTATGGTCTGCATTTAATATTGTTGTAATCAAGCCAAAATCCTTGTTATATTTTATAGCATTTTCGATTAGGTTAGAAATCGCTAAGGTCATCTTAGTTTCATCAATTTCTGCTTCGATTACTCTATAACTTTCATAAATCATCTGAATATTTCTTTTACCTGCTAACGGCTTAAGCCTTTTTAGAGTACTTTCAATAAGCTCATTAACATTTACCTTGCTAATATTAAGCGTATTTTCTTTTTTATCCAGTGTAACTAGCGTAAGCAAGTCGTTGATTATCTTACTTTCTCTGTCAATTTCTGAATTAATATCCTCTAAAAACTCTCTATATAATTTGGGGTCAACCTGATCCATTGAAAGCAAGGATTCAGCAAGTACCTTCATTGAGCTAAGCGGTGTCTTAAGCTCATGAGATACATCTGCAACAAATTGCTGTCTGTTTTCTTCTACCTCAAGGAATTTTTTTATCATGCGGTTAAAGGAATCTGATATTTCTTCAATTTCGTTATTACCTTTAACTGTTAGCTTTTCATCAATATGGCCTTCAGTTATTCCTGTGATGTATTGAATAAAAAGCTTGAAGGGTTTTGTCAAAAATCCTGATGCAAAGTAACTAAGTATAGTTATTAATATAACAAATCCCATAATTATCAATATTCCGATTTGCTTTTGTACTGCTATTGAATTCGTTATATTTTCATAGGAATTTGTTATTACAATTACACCTAATATTTTTTCAGCTCCCTTGTCAGTTATTGGAGCAAATACCTTTCCAATATTTTCTTTTTTGGAATAAAAATAGTTAGTTTCTCCTCTAAGGGCATCTACTGTTCCCTCAGTTGCATATAATTTTCCTGTTTCAATACTGTTCGAATCGAAAATAACCGTTCCATTGCCATCTATAATCAAGGTTCTTCCATCTACAAGAGCATTTATCGTACTTAGGTAGGCTTCATTTCTTTCCTTGCTAAAATAACCTGTTACAACTAGATTGTTAGCAATAGTATTGGCTTTTCTAAGCATACCCGTTCTCATTTCTTCCTCATAATTACTTTTATAGGATGCTATAAGAAGATTGCTGACAACAATCAAAGGTGCTATGCTTACAAATAAAAAAATAACAAAAGATTGAATTCTTATACTTCCAAAATATTTTTTAAGCATGCTGGTAATAATATCCCACTCCCCATTTTGTATGAATATAGGTTGGTTCACTAGGATTAGGCTCTATTTTTTCTCTGAGTCTCCTTACATGAACATCAACAGTTCTAACATCTCCAGGATAATCATATCCCCATACTATATTAAGCAAGTTTTCTCTGCTATAAACCTTGTTGGGGTGATTAACAAATAGCTCAAGCAAATCAAATTCTTTTGCAGTAAGTGCTACCTCAATATCTTTTACATAAACTCTCCTGCTCTCACAATTGATTTTTAGCTCTCCTGATGTAATTTGTGATGGAATTTCCGGTTCTTCGTTATGCCCATATTTTGATCTTCTAAATATTGCTTTTATTCGTGCCTTTAATTCTAAAATATTAAAAGGCTTTGTCATATAATCATCTGCTCCATATTCAAGCCCTAGTATTTTATCCATATCATCACCCTTTGCAGTAAGCATAATAATCGGTACAACTGAGAACTCTCTTATTTGCTGGCATACGTTAAGACCATCTATTTTGGGAAGCATAACATCAAGAACAATCAGATCGTATTCCTTGCTTTTAGCAAGGCTTAGGGCTTCTTCACCATCAAAGGCGGTGTCTACCAAAAATCCATCCTGCTCCAAACTAAATGTAATGCCTTTTATAATTAACTTTTCATCATCCACCACCAAAATCTTTTTACTCATTGTTTCACCTCATTATATATCTTTAATTAGTTATGTGTTCTTTTATTTTATCAAACATTGCCTGCTTTATTCCAGCTACCTTCATTATATCCTCTATTGTTGAAAAGCCACTGTTTTTTTCTCTATACTCAATAATACTTACCGCTTTGGCTTCTCCAATTCCTGGTAAAGTCATAAGCTCTTGTTTGTTTGCAGTATTTATATTTATTAAGGATGAATCCGAATTGCTATATATTAAATCTGCAGCTTCATTATTTGTTGGAATATATATCATTTCTCCATCTCTTACTATTCTTGCCTGATTAATCGGACAATCAATAATTGTCGCTTTAAGACCTCCCGCAGCATTTACAGCTTCAAAAATTCTGCTACCTTCTTTCAATTGATATACACCAGGATTATTAACCTCACCAGAAATCTGAACATAAATCATTTTATCTGAAAATTCAGATGTAGTAATAGCTTGCGTAGTTACCTCTGATATCTCTGCAATCGCAGGAGCTTTATTATTATAAAAGCTGATATTATAAATAATTCCACATATTAAAACCAATGCTATAAAAATAGCATAATATATTCTGTTCTTTTCCATATATACTCTCCTCATGTCCGTAAATGTTTTTTTATTATTACGGTTCATCCCCAAAATCATCAGTTAAGTTTGCCTAACATACATTTTACTGCTATAGTCGGATAACTTTTTATATTTCTATATTTCTCTTAATTCTTTTTGAATAATCAATAATATATCTTTCATATTCCTCATCTAAAAGCTTTGAATTAAACATAAAATCTGCAGTAGCTCTATTTGTAGCAACTGGAATATCGTATAAAACAGCAACTCTCAATAAAGCCTTTACATCAGGGTCATGTGGCTGTGCTTCTAATGGATCCCAGAAAAATATCAAAAAATCTATCTCATTTTCGATAATTTTTGCACTAATCTGCTGATCTCCCCCTAGCGGTCCACTTAAAAAGGTTCTGACAGGTAAGCCAGTAGCTTTAGTAATTAATGCTCCTGTAGTTCCTGTTCCATATAAAAAATGAGTTGAAAGAATATCTCTATTCTTTGTAACCCATTCAATAAGGTCTTTTTTACAATTATCATGTGCAACCAAAGCAATTTGCTTTTGTTTTCCCATTTTTCTATCCATAGTATTGCCTCCTTTTACTTATTTTTCTAGCTACTCTTATTCTACATAATTATTATCACAATTACAATATAATAAAAACAAATAAATCCTTATATTATAGCATCTTATGCGTTAAATACTAATTAAAGCTTTAATTAGATTTTTCAATATCTGCATTCTACTAAAAGCGAACTATTTTATGAGTTTTTTAATATAAAAAACTGCTAAAATACCTGGACCAGAATGAGTTCCAATTATCGGACCTATTTCACTAATTAATATTTCACCTTGAAAATTAAGCTCTTCATATATTGCTTTTTCTAGCTTTTGAGCAAACGCAATATCCATTGCATGTCCTATTAAAATACGATTGTTTTTTTCTAAATCTATTGTATTTTTTATGTGCAAAATAAAATATGATATAATTTTATTTCTTCCCCTAACCTTATCTTGTAAAACAGTAATCGCATCCTCAACAGTTAATATAGGCTTAATATTTAATACCTCTGCAATCATTGCCTTAGAAGCTTTTATTCTTCCTCCTTTTTTTAAGTATTTCAGCGTATCTACACAAAACAAATGCTCTATATTATTGTCGGAATAATATTTTGCCATTTCTATAATTTCTTCAATTGTATTGTTGTTTTCTAGCATTTCGGCTGCTCTGATTGCAATCATGCCTGTTCCAAGGCATAATGAATTGGAATCAACAAGATAAATATCATCATTTCCCAGAGTTTCTTTAGCAATAACAGCAGACTGGAATGTGCCGCTTGCGTTTGAACCAATTGAAATAAAAATTATCTTATTGCCTTTTTTGATTTCTTTGGAAAAAGCTTCAATAAATCTTTCTGGTGGAACCTGTGATGTAGTTGGAAGGTTTTCAGACTCCCCTAGCTTTTTATAAAATTCAGCAGGGGTTATATCAAGATATTCCTTATCTTCGAATATTACTGAGAGAGGTATAACAGAAATATTATATCTATTAATTATTTCATTTGATAAATCCGCTGATGAATCTGTATATATTTTATATGCCATAGAAAGCCTCCAATAGTCATTTTTAATAATTATAATACAAATAAAGATTAGGTGCAATTAGATTAGGTTCTTAATTTCAAATGTTTAATGGCTGCTGCAATTGTATTAAATAATAAAGCAAATAATAAAGAAAATAAAATATAGCTTTTTAAGCTAATGATATTACCTGAACTTATTGCTGTTGAAAACTGAAGATTGCTTTTTGAATATGGTATATTAGCTAAAATTCCAGCTATTTCTTTTGGTATTAATGAGACCGGGAAAAATATTCCGCTTATAATCGCCATTATAAGAATTAGCAAGGAGCCTCCTAAAATATAAGAATATATACCGCCCGCTATACTGCTTAAAAATTCAATTATTGAAGCTTGCATAACAATAAACATCAGTATAACAGCAAGCATATATAGTGATTTATGAATATCTGTATTTGATATAATACTGCATACAAAAACAATTCCTGAAAATAAAACTCCAGCTAAAAGCATCGAAAAATATTCTGCTGTAACAATCTGTATTATAGAAAGTTTTGAAATACTTATTCTGCAATCAATATTCAACTCTTTTTCTTTAATTGAAAATAGTCCTAAAAATAAAAATATAAAGGATATTAATGTAAGTATTATTCCAAAGCTCACTTGTTTATTCAATTCTTTTAATCCGATTTTTTTAATATTTTCATTATTATTATTCTTAGTGTTTTCTGAATAATAAAATGCTTCAAGCTTTATATAGTAGCCATGCTTATCAATTTTACCAAGGTCTTTTCCATAATTATATGCTTTTTGAAAATCTGCTAAGCTGTTATTTCCTTTTGCCTCTACATAGTAGTTAGCAGCTCTTAATATTGCTATCTCCTTAATAAGCTCAGCTGCAAATACATCCTGTGCAATTGAAGCTAAGGGATTTTGCTCATTATAATACACCTCTGAAATTTCATTTGTATGAGCCCTGTTTATCATTTCTGATGCATTGCTCTTAAGTACAAACAACGCAGCTATTTCTCCTGAATCAACCATTTCAAGTCCTTTTTTTATATCGGTTTTTTTAATCGTTAAAAAAGTATTAGTGCTAATAATTTCAAATATCACTTTATTAAACTCCGAATTTTCATCATAGTAAAACCCAATGGAAATATTAGTATTATCTTCGTTTTTTTTGACTAGACTATTTGATAAGAGAATAGCTATTATTACTGTAGCTACAAATAAAAATACAGTTTCTTTACTCCTAATGCACTGCGTAATGCGCAATAATAAAATATTTATAATATTAGCCATCGAATCGAACCCTCCTTTTATATAGAGCTCCCGCGGTAAATACCATAAATGCAAATATAGCTGCTAAGATAGTTATTAGGATTGTCAGATTTAGTATGCTCGGTTCTAGAAAAATGCTAATAAGCTGTTTTGTAAGCACAGTGGTTGGCAGCATTTTTGAGATATAAAAAAGCTCTGCTGGAAGCAAACTCAATGGCACAAGGCTTCCCCCTAGTAATCCACTAAATACAATGAAAATATTTGAAAACAATATCATTGAATTTTCATCCTTAAAAAAGACAGATACTAATATAAAACCCGAAACGAAAAACAGAACAACAAAAAAAACTGCAACTAAGCTATAGCCAATTTGTACAAATTCAACATCTTTTGCTTTCATAACAAGTAAGAGGCTCCATCCTAAAATATAGGTATAAATATAAAGTGAATAAGAAATTGATTTTGAAAAACAATAAATAGTTAATCTTGTTCTTGTAGTCATAATTCTTTGTATACATCCGTTTTTGACCTCGTTTATAATATTTATTCCAGCTACTAGAGAAAGCACCATAATAAAAAGCAAGCTTACTCCAACACTAAAATAAACTGATGAAAAAACAGAATCAATAGATTTTATAGGATTTTTAATATATAACTTGTCTCTTCCTAGTGCAGTAAAAATCAACTCATAAGAAATTCTTTCATTATAATCCGTTATCAGGTTCCACTCCATGTTATCCTTATACATTAGCTCATACAAAGTATTTACACCTGTTTCTGCTGATAAAATATATTCTTCATAGCTTTTTAAAAGGTTGTTAATTAAAGCCGCGCTTAATAGCTCTGAAGTATTAACTTTTACTATAACTGGATTATATGAAAACATCATCAAGCTATTCGTATACCCCTCAGGAACTAATATTCCGGCATCAATTTCACCCGTAGATAGCTTTCTTTCCATTTCATTTTTTGAATCCTTAGATATCCTTGCAAAGCTTTTAAATTCTTCTGAGCCGGTCAAAGCATTAATCAAAATACCGCTGTAAAGTGAATTTTCCATATCTGTTACACTTAGTTCAAACAGATCCATATAATCATTTTGAGTTGTTTTATTTTGATAGAAAAAAATCAACAGCAAAAAAATAATAACGGGAACGACAAATAAAAGCAAATTTTTTTTAGTTTGCTTTATTAAAGTACAATACCCTATGAAAATGTCTTTTAGGAGCCATTCAAATTCTTTCATATTACCCCCGGTTGTCTTTTTTTAAGTCAAAGGATACTCGCCTTCCCTGTTTTCATCCGACTAGCTATGAAGTAGAAAGCCTTTCCTGTCAATCAAATAATCCTCTATGATAAAATCCTGTTAATTTAAAGAACCATTAATACTGTCCAATATAATTGATTAATTTATCATATTTTGATTTCATATCATTATAACCCAGCTGATACAAGGCTTCTAATTTATTCTGATTTTTTTCAGCTCTCTTAATTTTCAAATCCTTACTTGGAGCAATTACAAATGCAAGCCCATTTTTTTGATATGCTTCAAGGTGGTCTAAGGTTTTATTGTAATGCAAATATCTTGTTTCCATTGCTTTATAAGCTCCTGAGTAATCCTTGCCAAGCAGTCTTTTGTAAAGCTTTAATCCCTTAGCAGGTTTTTTTCTATAACCTCTTGGCCTAGTTAATATTACTATATTTTTCTTATTGCCATCATGAATAGCTTTATTTACTGGTATTGAATCAGAAAGTCCTCCATCTAACAAGCTCATACCTCTGAAGCTAACTACTGGTGCAAATAATGGAAGACTGCTTGAGGCTTTAAATATATTATTAAGCTCCTTATTATTTGAAGCTTGATGACAATTAATATATACTGGTTTCCCGGTTTTACAGTCTGTAGCAACTGCAATCATTTTTTGTTTGGATTTCCAAAACGCATCATAATCATATTTCACAAGGTTGTTTGGAATTTCATCAAAAATAAAATCCATATTAAACAAGCCCGTTTTGTCAAAAACTCCCTTATATCTTATATATCGAGAATCCGATGCCATTTCAATGGTTGTCTTTTTATTTCTGCCCAATTGCTTTGAAACATAAGATGCTGCCTGACAAATACCAGCAGATACACCAATAACATATGAAACTTCAACTTTTTTCTCAAGTAAATACTGTAAAACTCCAGCTGTATAGGCACCTCTCATTCCTCCACCTTCAAGAACTAAACTTGTTTCTAAATACATAATTCCACCTCTTGTTTTATCTATTATTCAATAAATTATATCATATAAAAATTTCTTATCAAAGATTTTTATACCTTTAAGCTTACCACTACAAATTATTCTAGATCCTGATTTAATAAGAACTTCTTTATTTTCAAAAATAATTGGATATATTTTCCTTTTTTTGCTATACTAAACAAAATAGGATAATATATGGGGGTATATTATGAAATCTGATGATACTCAGGAGCTTTTTTCTGCTTTAAAAGAATCTTCCAGCATAAAAAATTACTTAAAAATGCATGAATCTGTATGCAATAGCATTACTCTTGTTGAATATTTAAATCTGTTAATTGAAAAAAAATCAATAAAAAAAAGCCAGGTAATAAAAAATTCTGGCTTAAACCGAATCTACGGTTATCAAATCTTATCTGGTAGCAAAAACCCTTCTCGAGATAAACTGATTTGTTTTTGCTTTGGACTGGAACTCGACATTATTGATGTTCAAAAGCTATTATATAAAGGTTCTTATAATCCTTTATATCCAAAGGATAAAAGAGATTCTATAATTATCTATTGTCTGTGCAAGGGTAAATCTTTATTAGAAACCAACCTATTGCTTGATGAAAATCAAGTTGAACCGCTATAAAAATTCATCATTTAAATATCAGTGTTTGTTGATATTTGATTAGCTGTAAGGTCTAGATTATTTTTTTAGTCCTTAAAGCTTTTATTTTATATGCTCATGTGAAAAAAGATGGTTCATACAATATTCATGCTTTCCGTTACATTTTGAACAAAATCTAAATTCTAAGTCCGGGTTATCAATATCTGTTTTACCGCAGATTTCACATTTATGAAGATAAGGCTTATCCTTCTTAAAATTGTCCTTGTATTCTTTTTTGCGTACCGCTTGTTTTGGTATGGATTTTGTTCTTTTAAATAAATCTTTTCCAAAAAAGATAAAATAATTAATAATTGATACAAGAATTACTATTCTAGTAGCAAAATCTCCTGTAATTAAACTAACAATCAAAAAGCCCCAGCTTATATAACCCAGATATTTAATTTTTACTGGCAAAACAAAAAACAGTAAAAGTTCAAACTCAGGAAATAGCTTTGTAAAAGCAAAAAACAAAGACAAGCTCAAATAATAATTGCCCATTGAATAGCCTGTAATAAATGCGCTAATTATAATTCCTAACATACCCAAAAAATAATAGCAGTTAAATACAAATTCACCCCAAACCTTTTCAAGGCTGTTACCTATCATATAATTAATATACAGAGCAAAGATGATAAAGATAATTGAAGCATCCGGAGGCAAAAAAACAAAGGTAATAACCCTCCAAATCTGCCCCTGCATCACCAGTTCAGGATTAAAGTAAAGATTATTAATAAACTGTTGGTTTAATAAACCCAAAATATATACAAAAGCATTTGCAAAAACAATATAGCTCATCAAATTTTTAATTGCATATTTCCCTAGTTTTTTTTCTAGCCGATAAAAGCTTTTCATATTATTTCTCCAATTTTATGATTGAGTTCCAACTACTATTGCTGCGCCAATGATTACAATAAATACCAAGAAATATAATGCTAATAGCACTGCCGCTATTATCAATGATGCTTTAAAATAATTAGACTTACTTTTCTTTTCTTCGCTGCTGAATGCCCAAACAAACATTAAAACAAGATTTACAATAGGTATCATTAATAGCAGCATTGTAATAATCCACTCTTTAACACTAATAGGCTCCTCATATTGAGGTTTAGTTTCCATATTCAATTTTTGTTCGTAGTTTTGATAATCTTCCATTTAACGCTCTCCTTCATATGCTTATAATTCTATTTGTATTTCATTCCTATTATAACTTAAAGAAAATAGTTTGCCTAGATTAATTATGCTTTCAATACAATTCTATTGGTTCCCTTATTGCTATTTACATTTTATGACTAATTTGATAAACTACAAATTGTCAGCCCAAAGAAACTTGTACTTAAGGAGCATCTATGAATTTACTAAATACAAAAGCAATTATATATATATCTATTTTACTAATCTGTAATCCTGTTCAAACGTCTAATGCTGAACCTGATATTTTAAGCCCCTCAATAAGTAGTGAGGCTGCTGTTGTTATTGATGCANNCGCTAAAAACGAGCACGAAAAGAATTATCCTGCCAGCATTACAAAGCTTATGACTGCTTTATTAGGCTTTGAAGAAATCGGAACAAAGGATAACCTTTCTTTTTCCAAAGAAGCTGTAATGAGTATAGAATATGGAAGCAGCCATATTGGAATCACAGAAGATGAAATATTGACATCTGACCAAGCCTTCCACGCACTTTTATTAATGTCAGCTAATGAGGTTGCAAACGGTATAGCAGAAAACAGTAGCGGTTCCATTGAAAGCTTTATAGAGAGTATGAATAATAAGGCTAGGCAATTAGGAGCAAATAATACTCATTTCGTAAACCCTCATGGATTACATGAGGAAAGCCACTATACAACCGCATATGATATGAGCATTATCACACGTGAGTTATTAAAAATGCCAGAATTTCTAGAAAT
Organism: Clostridiales bacterium UBA4080; assembly: GCA_002381865.1. Lineage (GTDB taxonomy): Bacteria > Bacillota > Clostridia > Lachnospirales > Vallitaleaceae > UBA4080. Next base: position 19,661 of record DFYO01000058.1, read on the forward strand.
TATGGAAGATATTACTTATCAGATACCTATTACAAATAAATCTGAAGAAATTCGATATTTATCACAGCAGCATAAGATGATGAATGTTAAAAGAGATTCGTCTTTATACAGAAAAGATGTTATAGCAGGAAAAACCGGATATACAAATCAAGCAGGCCACACCTTAGTAACAGTTGCAAGGCAGGAGGATAAAACCATAATTGTTGTATTATTAAAATCCAATGCTGAAAGCATGTATAAGGATACCTCAATGCTTTTGGATTATGGTTTTGAAAATATATATATTAATAATATGATTAATTTTTTCGAACCAAATAATATGAACATTTTTTCTGTTAGCAATCCTTTTAAATTAAGTAACAACACCGAATTATCAAAGCCTCACTCAAACAATATTGTTACTGCTTTTATTATATTAGGCTCAATAATTCTCTTTTTAATTTTTATAATTATTATTCTGTTGATTGCCAAAAAAATAAAAAGAAGAAAAAAAAATCATTACACTAATTATATTAACAAAAAAAGAAGTAAAAATACTAAATCTAAATCCTAACAAATAACCCTTTCGTATTATTTTTTATTTTCCAATCCATCTTTTTTTAAGCTTGTTTTAAGGTTATAATATTATAATAAAAGCAAATATAAAAAAGAGGTTATTTATGAAAATTCTAATTGTAGAAGATGAACTCCATCTTGCAGAAGCACTTGAGCAAATTTTAAAACGAGAGCATTATTCAATAGATATGGTTAATAATGGTATTGACGGACTTGACTATGCTTTGACTGATATTTATGATTTGATATTATTGGATATTATGCTTCCAAAATTAGATGGCATTTCCGTATTAAAATCTCTCCGCAAAAACAGTATAAATACGCCAGTAATTATGCTTACTGCAAAAGGTGAGATTAGCGATAAGGTTTATGGTTTGGACTCTGGAGCCGATGATTACCTTGCAAAGCCCTTTGCAACTCAGGAACTTTTAGCTCGAGTAAGAGCGGCCGTAAGAAGAAAAGGTGAAATATCCCATGATGATCATTTGTCTGTTGGAGATATACAATTAAATCAGCAGAGTCTTAAATTATTTAAAGCCGATAAGGAAGTAAAGCTTACACTTAGAGAATATCAGCTTTTTGAACTTCTTATTATAAGAAAAAATGCAATTACCTCAAAGGAATATATTATTGAAAAGCTTTGGGGCTTTGATTCAGAAGCTGAACACAACCATGTAGAGGTCTATATATCCTTTTTAAGAAAAAAACTCAACTTCATTAATTCCAATGTATCCATTAATACTCAGCGCGGTTTAGGCTATTATCTGGAGGAAAACAAAAATGTTTGAAAAGCTAAGAAACAAACTATTATTACTTAATATTTCAATAATACTTGTTCTAATGCTATCTGCTTTTACAACTATTTTCTTAATAACATATAATACTGCAAACATTGAAATCGATAAAGAGCTTAACAGAATCAGTACTCTAAATGGTAAAACCAAAAGCGAAAACAAACCAGTTGATTTATTTGAAAAACCTAATTTTCCAATGCCTTCCGAAGAGAAAAATGAATTTCCTGACTTTAATCCTCTACCTGAGCGTACAGTTTCCTTTGCAATTATTACTAATTCAAGCTGGAATATCCTAAACAAAATGTCTTTTTTTACCTTAGAGGATTCTTTATATACTGCTGCTGCTGAAGCTGCAAAAATCTCTGAAAGCAGAACAGGATACTTTGTTTTTGATAGCATATATTGGAATTATCTTATTAATTCACATGAAAGTGGATACAGAATTGTATATTTAGATACATCAGCGCACCATATTATGTTAAATAATATGCTCTTTGCTTTTTTTGTTGTTGCCACCCTTACAATAATAATAATTTTTATAATCAGCCTATACCTTACTAACAAATCAATTCAGCCAATAAAAAATGCCTTCGAAAGACAAAAACAGTTTGTATCTGATGCCTCTCACGAATTAAAAACTCCATTAGCAGTTATCTCTACTAATCTTGATTTAGTTTTAAACAATGATTCTGAAACTATTAAATCTCAAGAAAAATGGCTCCTTTACATTAAAACTGAAATACTTAGAATGTCTAAACTAACCAACGATTTACTATATCTTGCACAGGCTGACAACATAAAAAAATCTGTATCTTCAAATAAATTCAACTTAAGTAATCAGCTAGAAAGCATAGTCCTTTCAATGGAAGCTCTTGCCTTTGAAAAAAGCATTAGAATTGATTACTATATCAATCCTGGTATTGAGTTTTTCGGAAATCAAGAACAAATATCTCAGGTAATACTTATTCTTATTGATAATGCAATAAAATATACTCCTGAAAATGGTGTTATTAACATATCCTTGAGTAAGGACACACATTTTATCATTTTCAAAACAACTAATTCCGGACTAGGTATCCCGTCAAATGAACTTGATAAAATATTTGATCGTTTCTATCGATTTGATTCTTCTCGCAATAAGGATTGCGAAGGCTTTGGATTAGGTCTTCCTATTGCACAATCCATAATTAAAAATCATAACGGAAAAATCAGCGCTGAAAGTGTTAAAGACAGCACTACAAGCTTTATAGTTAAGCTACCCCTTACTCACAAATAGTCTAATCTGTTATTTCTTTGTTAAAGGCTACAGGCTCCGCCTTTTACAGCCAGTTTAGAAAACTGCTTGTAAAAGGCGGAGCCTGCTTGCGTTATGCTTATTAAATTATAATTTTTAAACTATTTTGCTGAAATATATCCTTCTGCTACTAAGAGCTCAGCAATTAATACTGCACCACCTGCTGCTCCCCTTAAAGTGTTGTGTGATAATCCTATGAATTTATAATCATAGATATGGTCTTTTCTAAGTCGTCCTAATGATATTCCCATTCCATTTTCATAATCTCTGTCCAATTTAGTTTGAGGTCTGTTATCCTCTTCCATATATTGGATAAATTGTTTTGGAGCATTTGGCAGCTCTAATTCCTGTGGTCTTCCACTATATTCCTTAGCAAGCTTAATAAGCTCCTCTACAGAGGTTTCCTTTTCAAACTTAACTGAAACTGCCGCCATATGACCATCTGCTGCTGCTACTCTTATACATTGTGCGGAAATAACTGGTTCTTCTGCATTAACAATTTCATCTCCAACAATTTTACCCCAAACCTTAAGGGGTTCTTTTTCACTTTTTTCTTCTTCTCCGCCAATATAAGGAATTACATTATCTACCATTTCTGGCCATGTATCAAACGTTTTTCCAGCACCTGAAATCGCCTGATATGTACATATAACAGCTTCTTTAATTCCAAGCTCTTTCCAAGCAGCCATAATCGGAACATAGCTTTGAATAGAACAATTTGGCTTTACTGCAATAAATCCTCTCTTAGTATTAAGCCTTTTTCTTTGAGCTTCAATTATTTTTATATGCTCATTATTAACCTCTGGAATTACCATAGGTACATCTTTTGTTCCTCTGTGAGCTGAATTATTGGATACAACTGGTATTTCAGCTTTTGCATATGCTTCTTCTAATTCCTTTGTAGCTTGTTTGTCCATATCAATTGCACAGAAAACAAAATCTACATCTTGACCTATTTTTTTGATATTCATAGCATCCTCTACTATCATATTGCCAATAAAATCAGGAATATCAATACTTTGAGCCCATCTTGACCCAACCGCCTCATTATATGTTTTACCCGCAGATCTAGGGCTAGCTGCAAGTAATACAATATCAAACCAAGGATGATTGTATAATAAAGTTATAAATTTTTGTCCAACCATTCCGGTTGCTCCAACGATACCAACTTTTAATTTGTTTTCCATTTTTTCTTTACCTCTATTCTTTATAATTTTAAAATCAAAATGTTCTTATAGCAAAGACATTTGTTTTCACTAGACGTATTTTATCACGTTTATTACTAAAAATCAATCCCAAATTTAGTAATTTTTGCTATTTATAGTCTTTTGTATAATAATATATTATATCCCTGAAAAAACAAATTTTATTAAGCAAAACTACCATATATGCTTTGTTAATCTCTGTTAAGATCTTCAATTTTAATATATTCCCCACTATATATACCTGAATCTTTTAAAACCTGCATAAAGGATTCAACAATAATAGGATTTCTCATTTGCTCAAATGCCTTTAATCCAAAAATTGTAACCTCCATACCAACTTCAATTTCTACATTTGAAATAGCTCCGTTATTAGTAACATAGCATATCAAGTCTGGACCCATAGCCCAGATTTTTTTGTCATTTATTACTGCAAAAAGGTTTTCATTAACGTAAGAAAGTTTCATTGTATTATTGTAATAATCTTCAATCAATACATATCCATAATCAAGCCCATTTTCACTTGCAATAACAGATTTTTTTACCTCAACAGGTTTTTTCACTTCAATAACCCTTGCTTTTTCAAATGTAAAATATGTCCATCCAACTGCATTCAAAAATGCTTTTAAGCTATCCGCTGGAAGCTGGTTTGAATCGGTAATGAGCGAAGCTCTAATTGCTTTTCCTATTTGATAGGTTAAAGAAAGGGTACCTGATATCGTGTTTTGTATAACTTGTTTTCCATTTAAAAGATAAAGGGCCAAACCTCCCATCCCTCCAAATTCCTCTGTTTCACATATTTCTAAAGCATAGCTTTCAAGCTTGTCAGGAACATCCTTTTTATCAATGCCTTCAATGTTAATAATATTACATATTTCTGCTTGTACTGTTTCTTGAGTGCTTCCGTTCGCTAACGCTGCAGGAGTTGCATCACAGGCTAAGGCATAGGTTGTATTTTGAATTTTAGGAACAGCTCTTCCAGCTCCATCTGAATCTACTACGACTATTCCTTTCTTAATTGCTGTCATAATAGGAACCATACTGTTACCGGCTCCAATTTCAATTGCAAGAGCAAAATCAAGCTTTCTGTTAGGTACATATAATTCAAGTGAATTAAAAGCCTTTAAGGGTGAATTCATATCTATTCCCTTAGTACCTTGGCTCGGTGAGCCCATAAAAGCAACTACTGCGCCAAACAAATCTTCACGTTTCTGTATCTCATCTGTAGAAATGACTACAACCTCGCCTCCGTCCTTTAATATTTCCTCCAACATTTCTTCTCCTGCTGCAATAGGCCCTCCGCCTCCGCTTCCAAGGAATGCTCCCCCCTGAATTATATTCAGAAAATCTTCCTTTCCTCTAAGTACATTTATTCTTGATACTTTCTCCATATTGTCATCCTCCATATATTTAATAATAATAGAATAACAAACAGTTAATTTTATTACAATATTAAAAAAATTTCAAATTATTGTTTTTAAATTAGTAAAGGATTTCAAACAAAATACTATAAATGCACTTCTAAATTAATATCCTCCAAATCGGAGAAGCCACAAATATTTTTTAATTTTTTTATTTTGCCTTTTATATCTTCTGCTTCAGTAATTTCTGTTACTAAACAGATACACTCTGCTCCTGCTTCTCTAATTTTTTGAATATTATTTTCTTTTATTCCTCCAATTGCTACGAACAAAATATCAATTGTATCAATAACCTCTTTCATATACTTAATCCCAACTGGATCACATACGTTTTTCTTTGTAAATGTTTTGAAAATAGGTCCTACTCCAATATAGTCAGCTCCACTTTCCTTTGCTTTTCTCGCTTGATTTATGTTATGTGTTGATACTCCGATTATCATTTTGTCACCAACTAAACTCCTTGCATCCTCAATTGGTAAATCATCCTGTCCAATATGTATTCCATCAGCTTTAGATAATATTGCAATATCTATATCATCATTAACAATAAAAATACCGTCCTCTCTTTTAACCATTTCACTTATTATTTTGCATTCCCTAAGTTTTTCAAGCTTTTCTTTATTCTTCTCTCTGTATTGAATTATTTTAATTCCTGCCTCTAGCATTTCTTCTACAACTTTAATATTACTCCTGCCTCTTGAATGCTCCTGATCAGTTATGCAATATATACTGTTTTTAAAGTGTTTTTGTAATTTAATATCCTTAATATCCATTTTTGATTGTCCTTTCTAAAATTATATCTGCTTGTTTTGCTGCTGCAATAATTACCCTTGGTGCAAAGGGCGGATTATTATAATCCACTTGACTTTTCAAATCTCCTACTATATAAAAATTTTCTTTAATTCTATGCGTTATTATTTCATCGCAATTACCTGTCCCTCCGATACCTGACGCACCAATAAGAAAAATGTTTTTATTTGAAAAAAAATCATATACTGTTTTTTTAGATTCTATAAGATCAAAAGCTTCTAATATAATATCACAGTCGAAAAAATATTTTGATATATTTGCGGCTGTTATTTTATCTGTAACAAGGCTTACATTAATGCTTTCATTAATTGCTTCTAAGTTTGTTTTAAGTGCTAGCACTTTTTTTTCTCCAATCTGATCTTTAAAATAAAACTGGCGATTAAGATTACTTGCTTCAACTTTGTCAAAGTCTGCAAACACAAAATTTCCAAAGCCGCTTCTTGCCAGAAAGCTGGCTGCATTTGAGCCCAATCCGCCAGCTCCTAATATTGCAATTTTAGTTTTTTTAATTTTGTCTAACTGTTCTTTAGTTAAATACTTCTTCAAACCGTATTCAAGCTTACTCATAATCTCTCCTTATGCATACCAATCCTTAAATATTGGTTGAAAACCTGATTTTTTTATTGCCTTATAAAAATCTTCAACACATCTGGTATCTGAAATTTCAAATTGAGCCTCTTTATTTTCATTATCTAAATGTCCTCCTACAGATGTCATTGATCCTGCAGACATTTTCGTAACCCCTAGATTTATTAGGTTATTTCTAAGATACTCACTTTCTCGAGTCGAAATAGTAATTCCGGCTCTGTTCAGGTAAATTCTTGCTGCTAATATCATTTGAACCAGGTCTTTATCTTCAACAATTGAATTTGGCTGAAAGCTGCCTGAATATGGTCTTAATCTCGGAAAGCTAATGCTGATTTCCGTATCTAAATATTTGTTTTGTAAATAGCTCGCATGAATTCCTGTATAAAAGGCTTCTTTTCTCCAATCATCTAGCCCTAAAAGTGCTCCAATATTTACTGTTCTTATTCCTGCCATACACGCTCTTTCAGGAGCATCTAGTCTATATTCATAATTACTTTTAGGCCCTTTTGGATGAACCTGTGAATAGATATTCCTATTATAGGTTTCCTGATAAACTGTCAGCCCGTCAACCCCTATTTCAGCCATTTTATTATATTCCTCTTGAGATAATGAATAAACCTCAAGACTTACTGATGGAAAATATCTTTTAATGATTTTGATTGACTTTTCAAGATAATCAATTCCTGAATTTAATCTATCATCTCCAGTTAAGAGTAGGATATGCTTAAAACCAAGTTCTTTAATATTGATTGACTCTTTTTCGATTTCTTCTGTTGTCAGCTTTCTTCTAGATATCGTATTATCCTTATGAAAGCTACAGTATGCGCATTGATTTGTGCAGTAATTTGATAAATACATAGGTGTATACAGTAAAATTGTTCTGCCGAAAAATTTCCTTGTAATACTACTTGCTTTAACCGCCATTTCTTCCAAATATTCTTGTGCTATTGGAGACAATAAAGCCAAGTAATCCATTGTAGATATAGTTTGTTTTTTCAGTATTTTCTCGATTTGCTTGTTTTTTATTCCTATGAAAAAGCTTTCGTAATCGAAGCCTTCATATTTATCTAACTCTTTAATAAAGCTCATAATTAAGTCTCCTAAATAATAAATATCCATTCTTTTTTAAATAAAAAATATAAATATTTCAGTATTCCTTTAATACTACTGTAATTTTTATCTTAAAAATCCTGTTAACGGTGAGGATGCATTTGCTTTTATAGAAGAGGGGCCAATACCTGAGAGATAACCTTCTCTTCCGGCAATTACAGCATGTTTAAAAGCTCTTGCCATTAAAATAGGATTTTCGGAGCTTGCTATAGCTGTATTTAACAAGCAAGCTGCTGCTCCCATTTCCATTGCCTGACACGCATCCGATGGCTTTCCAATTCCGGCATCAACTATAATCGGCAGCTCAATCTCTTCTATTAGTATTTTAATCAGCTCTTTGGTCTTTATTCCTCTGTTAGTTCCAATTGGTGCACCTAATGGCATGACTGCAGCTGCTCCTGCTTTTTCAAGTCTTTTTGCAAGCATTAAATCCGGACTAATATATGGAAGAACAACAAACCCCTCATCAGCTAATATCTGAGTAGCCTTGAGAGTTTCTATTCCATCGGGCAGCAAATATTTTTGATCAGAAATAACCTCGATTTTAATCCAATTACCACATCCTGCTGCCCTTGCTATTCTTGCAATTCTAACTGCTTCCTTTGCATCTCTTGCTCCGGAGGTGTTTGGTAATAGCTGAATGTTTTTAGGTATGTAATTCAAGACATTTTCAGTTTCAGAGTCAAAATCAATTCTTCTTAAAGCTACTGTTATTACACTGGAACCAGATTGCTCTAAAATATCAGTAATCATACTATCATCTGAATATTTCCCCGTACCCACAAACAATCTGCTTTTTAAAGGTACTTTTCCTATTATTAAATCATCATTATTCATATTATTAACCTCAACTTTCTGCTTGTAATTTTATTAAGATTTATACATCAGCCATAACTTTAAGCTTATATTAAAGCATAATCCTATAGTGCTTATTTAACTATTTTTTTCATCCTCCACCAACTATTCTAAAAAGCTCCAAGGTATCCTCTTCTTTTAAAATTATTTCCTTCAATCTATTAGAATTGATAATTTCATCCCTATATTCAACAATCATTGTATCAGGATCAAGCTTTTTAGATATCAAGTATTCATAGATACTGCTTTTTTCCTGTGTTTTTTCTATCTTTCCATTAACAATAATTTTCATAAATAACCTCCATGTATTATTTTATTAATATTCATTTACTTGCTATTAAAAAAGATAATTTTTTAATTCACATTTCTTAATCACAATAAGACTTAGTCGTTTTCAAGCAAATCCAGCTTTGCTTTTGCACAATAAAAAAACTTGCTCTAGGGCAAGTTTATATTATAATAACAGTCTATATAAGCTTCCCTACGATAGTGCTAACTACATCAGGTTCCAAGGGTCAGATTTTATCTTCTCAGCTCAAAGAGCTCCCCTAGCTTGTTTTATTATTAAATTTTATTTAACGCATAGATATTGTAACACTATAAGCTATTATTATCAAGTTTAACCTTTATATTTCTTTGCACATATCTATATCCTTAAAATAAAAAAGCATAAATATTACTCGTTAGTTAAAGCTAATTGGGTCTTCCTTGAACAAAGTCCAGGGATTCAAAAAATTACCATCCTTCCAAATGGCAAAATGTAGATGTGGTCCTGTTGAATAACCTGTCGAACCCATTTTCCCAATTACATCTCCTTTTTTTACAAAAGAGCCCTGCTTAATATTTATTTCATTTAAATGAAAATAGGATGTAAAAATATTCATACCATGATCAATTACTATAGTGTTGCCAGTTACTATTAATTTCCTTGCTAAAACTACTTTGCCATGATTTGATGCCAGTATAGGTGTTCCCGTAATGTTTGCAATATCAATAGCAAGATGTCTGCTAGGTACTGGATCATCATTGGTATAGCGTGTTGCATTGTATTCTGTTGAAATTTCACCCTTAACCGGCTGTAGAAAAGCTCCATCCCATAATTTTTCTTGAATGGGATTAGCTCGAGCTGCATCAAAATACACTTGATCCTTTGCTGAATTATTATCTGTTTTAATTGATACAGTTGACTTTGAAACCTTCAAATATTGGGTATCAAAGGTTTTTGGTAATATATCAATCTGATAGGCTAATTTCTCATTAGTTTTCAGGTTTGTTGTCTGTATTTTATAGCTTCCCGGCTTAGACCATGCATATATTGGTATGAGCCCTACATAGCCCTCATCATATTTATAAAACTTAATTTTGTTATTATAAAATGAAGCAGATGCTATAAACTCATTTAATCCTTTAGCATGAGAAATATATATCGCAATGCTATCTCCTGGATAGGCTTTTGTTTTATTCAATCTAAAGGTAATTTCCTTTTGTATCCCCGAGCTTTCTTTGCTAATAATTGAATTATATAATTCTTCTATGCTCGTATACATATTTTCAGCTTCCCCATAAAAATCCAAAGGGTAGTCTGAGATAATATTATAATTAACTTTTTCATAAATGGTTTTAGTTTTGTTATTAATATCAATAAACAAAATATTGTTTTTGGTTTTTGAGTTTACAATATCAAAATCAAGAATCAATCTTGCCCTATACTTTTCACCGTCAAAATAAACTACAGGCTCTTGAAATCCTGCCGCACCCTTTATAGTTATTTCATTTTCTTTTACAAATTTAATATACTCATTTATGCTATTATCTTCCTCGTCAATACGAATATATTCAGCAAGTTTGGTTTTAAAATCTTCTGTATTAATAGTTTTATAGTCTATATTAAGTATAGCGTTAAAAAACCCTTCTGATTTAATCTTTGCCTGGTCGCATATTTTTTTATTATCCAAGTATATATCTTTAGCTGAAAGCATTAGCTTAGGATTTTTAGTAATAAATGGTTTTTCATAAACACTATTTTCTATGTTGTCAATAATATAAGGATATAGCCAAGCATTAATCGGCATACTCTCCGGATTAATATTTATCTTTACAGCACTATCAGTTATTGTGCTATATTGCTGTGAATAATTAACGGCTAATTCATTTAATTGTCCTTTAAGGAGGTACTCATTTGCATTAATACTATCTGAAATAGGGTAAATTATTTTATTTGTAATCATATCCTTTATTGCTACTTGTTCTTCGGTTTTGTACTTTGATATATCCTTTAAAATGATAATAGGATTGCTTGATATAGTATCATTTAAAAATTGTTTTTTACAGGCATTGAAATATTTTATTGCATCAATATATGTAACTTTTTCCATATAATTACTGCTGTTTATATCCTCTTCAATTATTTTATTTGTCTTTGCAAATTCAACCCATTCGGCATCTGGAAATTGATTTTTTATTCTTTCATCTCCATCTATTTTATCTGTATTTAATGTGACAGCTAATGCAAATTTTAAGGCTTCAATTTTAGTAACTGTTTCATCAAGTTTTATACTCTTATTATTATAAAATTTATAAAAACCGTATGTTTTCATTTTTTCTTCATATTTTGAATAGAACTTTTCTGCGGCTTTATTTTTTGATTGTTCAGGGTCAAGAGATACTTTAAAACTCTCACTCATTGCAACTGCAATATCATCACTTGTTATTCCGGAATATCCAATTTGATTTTCTAATAATTGCAGTATTTGTTCAAGTGTTAGTCCTTGCTCTGGATTAAAATTGTTATATAAAGCACCGTTAAGAATTGCAATCTGATATGCTACATTAATATCTTTATTTGCCCAATGGTTAATAGTATCTGAAAACACCTTAGGAGATCTTATAGATGCAATACGGAAAACACTTTTATTAAAAACAGAAATTATTTTTGCTGCCTCTGCTCTTTTAAGATAATCATCCATCTTTATATAGCCTTCTGGAGTTCCACTCAATACACCTAATGAATTAAGGATTTTAAGCTCGTTTTTGATTTCTTTACTTAATTCATTTGTATCCTTAAAATTCAAAATATGGTCTTTTGCAGACAGCTTTTCTAAGCCTTGTCTTTCTAATGATGCTTGAATAAGTCTAAGCTGAACTAATAAGAACTCTCCCTTTTTTGCATGTCTCTGAGGATTTTCATACCATTTTACTTGATACAACTTAGCTAAATCCTTTGCCCATTCACTTGGCTCATAAATAATTTCAATAGCTTCTGCATTATCATTCTTCTCATCTTCAAAACCCTCAGCTGCAGCATTAATAAGGTTAGGTGTAAAAAATATAATAACAGCTCCTATTAATAAACCTATAACTTTATTCAAAATATGATTAATCTTATTTTTCACTCTTGTGCCCCTCCTTGAGGTTGCTATGCAAATTTTTTTATGTCTACTTTTCATAGGCTGACTTGAACTGCAACTCATACTATATATAATACCTTAATTACTATAAGTGTTCTAGCAAATTATTAACTTAAAACAAAAAAACCGCTAAACTAGCGGTTTTTTAAGTGGAGGTGAGGGGAGTCGAACCCCTGTCCGAAGACCCATCCTAATGACTTTCTACCATCATAGCCGATGTTTTAAGTTTCCCTCTGAAAAACGCCCTTCGGCAGGCTTAATTCTTTGGTAGCTTCATAAGTTCTTTTTTTATCTCAAAGCTTTGATAAAAAAGTGCCTCGCATCATTTGATGCCTGATTGCCTAGCCGCGAGTAGCGAGGGTCAGACAGCTGCCATTAGGCAGCGAATTGTAAATTATCGTTTGCGTTTAATTTAATTTTCCAGATTTTAACGCAGCTCCGGTTCTGCGAATGGCTTATCAAAATTCTGTGGCCCCCGTCGAAACCTGCACACCCCCGTATATAGTAAATCTCTTTACCTTGAACAAAAGTTTAGAGATTTCTAATCTTAAAGTCTCTCTCAGCTTCCCTTTTCATATCTTTTTTAGCGATATCTTGTCTTTTATCGTAATTTTTTTTACCTCTGGCAATTCCAATTTCGATTTTTACAAGACCTTTTTTCAGATATACCTTTAAGGGCATGAGCGTAAATCCTTTTATTTCTACTGCTCCTCTTATTTTGTTGATTTCAAATCTATGAAGCAACAGTTTTTTGGTTCTAAGAGGATCTTTGTTGAAAATATTTCCCTTCTCATAAGGAGTAATATGCATATTAAGAATTATCACTTCGTTGTTTTGAATTCTGACAAAGCTCTCTTTTATACTGCATTTACCCATTCTAATAGATTTAACTTCAGTGCCAGCTAAAACAAGCCCTGCTTCATAGGTTTCTTCTATAAAATAATCATGATATGCTTTTTTATTTTGGGCTATTAGTTTATAGTCATCCCTTGCCATAGTTTCACCTTGCCTTAAATCAAATCATTTTTTAACTGCATTTTATATTATAACATAATAACTCTTATTTACAAGGCAATATACATTACCATTATATTTCAATTGTATTTCCAGATAAATGCCTCTTTTACAAATGAGCTATTTGTTATAGATTTATAAGCCTGAAACTAGAATATTGCATTATTTAATCTTCAACTAAAACAAAATCAATTGTTCTTTGCATCTTATCTGCTCCGGTAACCTCAATTTTCACCTTATCGCCAATACGGTAGATTTTCTTTTTTCTTTCTCCTATATAGCAATGATGATCCTTATCAAAGTTATAATAATCATCAGTCATAGCTGTTACATGTACAAGTCCTTCAATTGTATTTTCTAATTCTATAAAGAGACCAAAGGATGTAACGCTAGATATAACTCCATCTAATACCATTCCAATCTTGTCCTGCATATATTCAACTTTTTTAAGCTTTTCTGTTTCTCTTTCTGCTTCCTCTGCTCTTCTTTCAGTATCAGAAGAATGCTTTGCGACTTTTTCTAAATTCTTTTTGTAGAAAGCTTCTCTTTCCTCAGTCATTCTTCCATTTAAAACATCCTTTATAATTCTATGAATTTGTAGGTCAGGATACCTTCTAATTGGTGATGTAAAATGACAATAGTATTTTGCTGCAAGTCCATAATGCCCATCATTTGTAACTGTGTACATCGCTTTTTTCATGGAACGAAGCGTCAATCTGCTAATAATAGTTTCTTCTTTGCTGCCTTCAATGTCAATCAATAGCTTTTGAATTTCCTTTGGATGAATCTGCTCCTTACCTTTGATGTGATAACCAAAATTATAAATAAATGCAGCTAGATTTGATATTTTTTCTGCATCAGGTTCATCATGGCTCCTGTATACGAATGGAACCTCCTGCCAAAAATAGCTTTCTGCAACTGTTTCATTTGCTAATAGCATAAATTCTTCAATAATTTTAGTCGCAACATTTCTTTCATAGGGCTTAATTTCAATAGGAACACCTTTATCATCTAAAATTATTTTTACTTCTGGAAAGTCAAAGTCAATAGAGCCTCTTTCTTTTCTTTTTTGTCTGAGCAATGCAGCTAGCTTTTCCATATTAGCAAACATATCTAAAAAATCCGAATATAATTTAATTATTTCACTGTCCTTATCTTCTAATATTTGCTTAACTTGATTATAGGACATTCTTCTATCTACATTAATAAGTGTTTCTGCTATTTTATAGCTTTTAACCACACCATTAGAGTCAATCTCCATAATACAGCTTAAGGCTAATCGGTCTTCTCCTTCATTAAGAGAACAAAGTCCATTAGAAAGCTTTCTAGGAAGCATTGGAATAACTCTGTCTACAAGATATACACTGGTTCCGCGATTAATAGCTTCTTTATCAAGCTCAGTGTTCTCTTTTACATAATGACTTACATCTGCAATATGAACCCCAAGTCTATATCCATCATTAGTTTTTTCAATTGTTATGGCATCATCTAAATCCTTTGCATCTTCACCATCAATTGTAACTGTTTGAAGGCTTCTTAAATCCAGTCTGTTTTCTTTTTCACTATCAATAATTTCATTAGGTATTGCATCTGTTTGAGCTTTAACTTTATCTGGGAATTTTGTAGGTATCTCTAAATCTCTGACAATAGCTAAAATATCAGTTTCAGGGTCATTGATATTTCCTATAATCTCAATTATTTCCCCCTCTGGCTTCTTGGTATCACTTCCCCAAAAAGTCATTTTAACAACAACCTTATCACCATTCATTGCTCCATTTTCTAATGCTTTAGGAACAAATATATCTTTATTCATCTTTTTGTTGTCCGCTATTACAAAACCAAAATTTCTGCTTTTTTGATAGGTCCCTATTATTTCACTTTTACCCCTTGCAATAATTTCAACTACCTCTCCCTCCTGTCTTTTCCCCGGAGATGCAGCTTTTAATAGCTTAATTGCAACAGTATCTCCATTGAATGCCCCATTTGTGGAATTCCCTGGAATAAAAATATCATCCTCCTTGTCTTCTATTTCAACAAAGCCAAAACCCTTTGCATTTGAAGAAAACTTGCCAACAAAGAGCATAATTTTCTCTGGAATTACATATTTTCCTTTTTTGGTCAAAAATATTTTTCCTTCAGTTGTTAGTTCCTTTAATATATCTTTTAGCTGTTCTCTTTCTTCTTTTTCAACATTCAAAATTATCGCAATCTCTTTTTCCTTAAGTGGCTTGTATTCTGCACTTTTTATAAACTGATATACGCTAATCTTTTTTTCATCATAGTTCTTTTTTTCATTATAATCTTTTTTCTCACTCATATTTTATCCTCATTTTTTTATTATTATCTGTTTATTAATATTTCTAATTTACCCTTTTATATAATAGCTTTTTATCTATTTTTAAGCAAACCCCTGCTAAAGATTTAAGCAGGGGTTTCTTATAGAATAAATTTTTTCATGTTGTTCTATAACAATTATCTGCCTGAACTTTTATTCCTATAGCAAGTCCGGGCTCTCATCCAGCAAATTATTTATCTTTATTATTTCAATTGTTTCTTTTCCCGAGCTATCCTTTGCATATAAGGTATAGTAACCATTTCCTATAAAATAGCCTGTTACAGGATTTTCTGTACCTTCTATGCTTACATTAAAGCTTCCGCTAATCTCAAGATTATTTGAAACATTAAGCTCATTTAGACCATAGCCATTAGCAATTGTAGCAAAATCCGAAACCTGTTTTTCTCCTTTTAAACATTTGTATTCAACTATTGGTGCATATCCTTTAATAAGTACATTTGCATTAACTTGACTTGTAAACTTCTTTGTACTTGGTGTAATAGTAATCACTGGGCCTTTATTGTATTGAACTAAAAGCTCCTGTGAAATTGTTGCAACAGTAACTGGTGTTGTTTGAATGTTATCCTTTGTTGTTACAGCATCTATTCCTATTTGATACTTTAACATTTTATCCCCGCTGCTATTTACTGCATTCAAGAAATTTGATGGTGATGTTACCTCAATCTCTGCTATATAGCTTGCTGCTGGCAGTGAGGAAGACGCTGAATATTCAAGATTATTTTCATTTTTATAAAAACCCGTCTTAACGTTACCATTAATATCAGTTACCTTCAATAGCTCATATGTCATTTCCGAATCTGGATAATCCTCTGATAGCTGTAATGATATAAAGTTAAGGTCTTTTAAGGTTGTGAAATAAACCTTAGCCTTTACTTTTTCTTCCTTATTTTCTACATAATAAACACTTGCACCCTCTAAGCTTGTAACCTTAAGGTTTGTAATTTTTGACAATCCTTCAACGTTAATAAAATTATCTGGAAATGGCAATTCCACTAAACTACCCTCTAAATCTGTATAGCTTAATTTAGATGAGGTGCTAAGCAATACATTTTCAATCCCTGCAATATATGCTCCATCCTTTACTTTTACTTTCATAGAAAAGGTATGTGTACCTATTCCCAAAGACCCTATATCCCAAGTAAGGCTTGAATTATCTGATGAAATACTTACTTTTGTTCCAACAGGTGCTGTAATTGAATCTTCTAATATCTCAAAGCCTTCATTTAGCTGGTCTGTTACAACAGCACTAGTACCTATATTATTAATTTTAGAATTAATATCCTTAAACATTTCTGCTATTTGATCAAGACTTTCTATTGTATAGCAATCTCCTGAAGTTGAAATTTTTTCCAACGTATTAATCTGTGATGATGGATTGCTAAATGCACCAAAGTATCCTATTGTATAAACCTCTGTATTAGGTACTTTCTTTAAATCCCTAGCCTGTAATATTGCCGCCTCTGAGTTATATGCTTCATAGGTGTAAATAGGTATGTGACTGTTAAATCCTGGGTCAAAAGGTGAAAAGCTTTTATAATATGCTTTATATTCATATCCATAATTACCCTTATAGCGTATATAATAATCAAGCGGATTAAGATAATTAATAAATTCATAGCTCCAGCCTACTAAAGTTTTGGTATCCTTTACATATAATCCTTCTGTTGCCTCACCGTCAGTAAATAATACAACTGCCTTATCTTTATCGGTAGTACTTTTATTAGTAGCAATTGTCTGCGCCTTTAAAAGAGCATCCTGAATATTTGTTGCACCCTGTAAATATGAGTAATTGCTCCATCTTATTTTATATCCATCTCTATAAAAATCAATGTCAGATAAGCTCCGAGAATCAACTGGCCTTGTAGCATAAATTCTTCTGGCCTCTGTAATGGCTTGGTTAACACTGGTATAATAATTACCACTATTAGAGGATATAGCTGTAGTACCATAGCTTACAATTGCAATTCTGTTTCCTGGAACTGCCATAATCTGACGAATAAAGGCTTCAGTTGCCGCTAAGGTTTCATTAACAATATAATTATTAGTATATCTGGCTTTATTAAGCATACTATTGGATCTGTCTAACACTATTGTTACATCGGTTGGCTCAACCTTATTTGAACTAACCTCAATGGTGTATTGGACATCAAATAGCCTTCCATCTCCTGTAGGGTCTGGCGTTGTTGTCTTGTTAACTACAACAGAGCTGGAGGCTAGTACTGAATGGTCAGTAAAAAATGTTAAAAAAAACAAAGCGCCTATTATTAAAAGAACTTGCTGGAATATTTTTTTCTTCATTTGATCATCTCCAATAATTATATTGTTATATTTTTTGAAAAAATTATAGTTGACTTAATAATAGCATTAAAATATTAAAATATCAATAAGATAAGCTACCTTAATATATTTATTGTGTTAAAAATACTATCTTAATTATAATAGCAGTAGCAATTCTTATCACCTTTTGTAAAGATTACATCTCCTATAGATGTTAATACTTCTTAGGTTATATATATACAATAAGCTTCTTGTTTTTTTCACCTCTGCATATTATAATAATTTTATAAAATTCGACTTGGAGGAGCTTATGAAAAAATCACTGCTATTTGCATTTTTTATCTCAATTGTTTTTGCTTTTCAATCTTTTTGTTATGCTGCAACTCCTCAATACATAGATGTAAAATCTTCAGACTGGTTTTACAATAACACTATTGAGCTATCTAAAAAAGGAATAATAGATGGGTATACGGATAGAAGCTTTAGACCTTATCAACTTCTTCAGCGTGACCAGCTAATCAAGCTATTAGTAGTATCACAGGGTGTTAAGTTAAACAATTCACCTGACTATTGGGCTATTTCATATATCCAGTATGCGATAGATAACAAAATAAGCAGCCCCGACTACCCTAATGAAATCACCACTGACTTTTTTGCTGCTTCTGTTAACCGCTATGAAACGACTAAGCTTGCATTAAACTTAATTACTTCAGGTGAAATACCAAAAAATTATTCTGATTATTCAAATCAGATTAAAGATTTTGAAAGCATTCCTAATAAGTATAAGGAAATTGTTTTAAAGGGTTATGCGCTCGGACTAATTACAGGATATCCTGATGGAAGCTTTTACGGAGAAAAAACCCTTAACAGAGCTGAGGCCTCAACTATTATTAGGCGTATAATATCACCTTCACAAAGGTTTGTTCCAATGACCAGCAATAAAACAAAAATCATTAATTCAATTACTGATAGAAATAGTGAACTTTTTAAAGATGTTATAAGTTTCTCCAATCTTTTCACTGATTTTGTTATTGAAAACAATGAATATAACTATAAAGGAATTACTGGTGATTTTTCATTCACCTCTCTTGAACTTTATCCCTTCCAAAAATCCTTTTGCGAAAATATTTTTGCAGGCTGGAGCAATATAGGAATAATAATTGAAAAAGCAGGCTTTATCGAAACTTCTCTAAATAGCTCAGCCTTTTCTATAGCTGTAGCCGCTAACCAGGCTCAGCTATTAAATTCCAAAAATATTTCTATCAAGGTTTCTGATAATGGACTTATTTCTTTGTATTTATCTCGCTCAACCAGTCCTTCGGACCCTGTTGTTTCACCCTATCTTCAAGAGTTTGCTAACCTAATATATCCTGGTAATTCAGAGCTCCTCATTGCTGAGATTAATAGCCAGTATATTAGTGCCAAACAAGATAATTTATATAATAAAACGATTGACTTTTCACCATATACTATTAATGTTATGAATGAAGAATCTAACATAGCCTTTACATTTTCTTTTATAAAAAAATAATTTTTTCAAAACTATTAATAATATATATGCAAAAAAGTCCTGATCATTGTCAGGACTTTTTTGTTTAAAATAAAAACAACTATACTATGCTTATAAATAGTTCTAATCTTCTAGCCCTATCTTTTTGCAAATAGATACTACTTAATAATATTGAGTGCTACAGATAACACTACAAAAGCAACTGCTATTACTACTGTAGCCTTATGAAGTCCGCCTTCCATAGAACGAGCCTTATTTTTTCCCCAATAGGTTTCACCTGCTCCACCAATAGCTCCGGATATTCCCATTGCCTTTCCTTGTTGAAGCAATACAATTCCTGAAAGCAGAATACAATCTAATAAATAAACAATTTTTAAAATCATTATACCCATCATTACACCTCCTAATCAATGCTACTATTTTAGCATAAACAGAAGTTGTATGCAAGGATAAAATAATAAGATTTGTTATTTGTTTTTCAAATTATAAAATGCTTTTAATCCTTGATATTCGGGAACATTATAAAGGTCATCCTCAATTCTTAAAAGCTGATTATATTTTGCTACTCTGTCTGATCGGCATGGTGCGCCGGTTTTAATCTGTCCTGCATTTGCTGCTACAGCAATATCAGCAATTGTAGAATCCTCAGTTTCTCCTGAACGATGTGAAATGACCGCTGTATATCCTGCACGATTTGCCATCATAATAGCATCAAAGGTTTCTGATAGTGTTCCAATCTGGTTAACCTTTATTAAAATAGAGTTTGCAATATTTAAATCAATTCCCTTTTTAAGTCTTGAAGTATTCGTAACAAACAGGTCATCTCCAACAAGCTGTATTTTATCTCCCAGCTTTTCAGTTAATAGCTTCCAACCCTCCCAATCTTCCTCGTCTAAGCCATCTTCAAGAGAAATAATTGGAAACTTGTCACAAAGCTCCTTATAGTATTCAACCATTTCACTACTAGTTCTATTAATCTCTTTTTCTGACATTTTACTTTCTCCTGGGAAATAATACTTACTAGTTTCCTTGTTATATAGCTCGCTTGCTGCTGCATCTATTGCAATTCTTATATCATCATCTGGTCTATAGCCTGCTTTTTCAACAGCCTCTAAAATCATTTTAATAGCTTCCTCTGAAGATGCTAAATCAGGAGCAAAGCCTCCTTCATCTCCAATAGCAGTTGAAAGTCCTTTTTTATGCAGTACTTCCTTTAAGCTGTGATATATTTCAGAGCATATTCTAAGTGCATCTTTAAAGCTTTTAGCACCTACAGGCATAATCATAAACTCCTGTAGATCTACAGTATTATCAGCATGCTCTCCGCCATTTAATATATTCATCATAGGTGTTGGCATTACATAAGAGTTAAAACCTCCAAGGTACTTATATAATGGTATTCCCAGAACATTTGCAGCTGCTTTTGCTGAAGCAAGTGATACTGCTAAAATTGCATTAGCCCCCAGCTTTGATTTGTTTTCTGTACCATCTAAATCTATCATTTCCAAGTCTATGGCTCTTTGATCTAAAACATTTACTCCGATTAGATGCTGAGCAATAATATTGTTAATATTGTCAACTACCTTTTCAACACCCTTTCCTTTATATCTAGCTCCTCCATCTCTTAATTCAACTGCTTCAAAGGCTCCCGTTGAAGCTCCTGAAGGAACTGAAGCAACTCCAACATATTTATCCTCTACCGTAACCTCTACCTCAACAGTTGGATTCCCTCTGGAATCAAGTATTTCTCTAGCATAAATGTCTGTAATCTCATAGTATTTTTTCATTTCTTTCTCCTTTCTCAAGCCTTGGTTTATATATATCTAAAATAATATTATTCCTTTTAGATTGAAAATGCAAGCATAAATAAAAGGACAACTTAGCCCCTTATTATTAAAGGTGCTATTGTTGTCCTTATAAAGCTAATACTTATTCGATTGAATTAAAACTATTTAACTAGTAAAGATGTTCCAGTCATTTCTTCTGGTTTATCATATCCCATCATATCTAATAGCGTAGGAGCTATGTCAGCAAGCTTTCCATTCTCGCGAAGCTTTACACCTTCTTGAGCATTAAAGAGAATGAAAGGCACCGGATTAATTGTATGTGCAGTAAAAGGAGTATGCGTAGTGTAATCCACTAGCTGTTCTGCATTTCCATGGTCTGCACAAAGAAACATTTGTCCATCTGCATCTTTTAGTGCTGTCATTGTCTCTCCAACACATTTGTCCACAGCTTCAACAGCAGCTACAGCAGCAGCTTCAATTCCAGTATGTCCAACCATATCTGGATTAGCAAAATTCACAATAATCAAATCATGCTTTTGTTCTTTTATTGCTTTTACTAATTCATCCTTAACCTCGTATGCACTCATTTCTGGTTTCATATCATAGGTTGCAACCTTTGGAGATGACACTAGTACTCTGTCTTCACCTTCATTTGGGATTTCTACACCACCATTGAAAAAGAAGGTAACATGAGCGTATTTTTCGGTTTCAGCAAGTCTTAGTTGCTTTAATCCTTTAGCTGCCAAATATTGTCCTAGAGTATTGTCTAAAGATTCTTTTGAAAATGCAATAATTGTGTTTTCTATAGTAGTGTCATATTCATTAAAGCATACAAAGGTTAAAGGCATAAAACCTTTTTCTCTTTCAAAGCCCTTGAAATCCACATCACAAAATACTCTTGTTATTTCCCTTGCTCTATCCGGTCTAAAATTAAAGAAAATCACCGAATCATTTTCCTTAATTGTTGCAACTGGTTTATTATCTTCAACAATAACTGTAGGCAGTACAAATTCATCATTTTTATCCTGCTTATAGGAATCTTCTATTGCCTGAACACCATTTGCTGAAGTATTTCCCTTTCCAAGAACCATTGCTTCATAGGCAAGCTGAACCCTGTCCCAACGGTTATCTCTATCCATTGCATAATATCTTCCCATAACAGAAGCTATCTTACCAACACCAATTTCTTCAAGCTTATCCTCAAGCTCTTTTGCAAAACCTGCTCCTGAGGTAGGTGCAGTATCTCTTCCGTCTAGAAAACAATGCACAAATACATTAGTTAACCCAGCTTTTTTAGCCATCTCTACAAGAGCATATAAATGTGTATTATGACTATGTACACCTCCATCTGAAAGCAAGCCAAATAAATGAAGGTCTTTATTATTTGTTTTGCAGTTTTCAATTGCTTTTAAAAGCCCTTTATTTTCAAAGAATATACCATCTTGAATTTCCTTTGTTATTCTAGTTAATTCTTGATATACAACTCTGCCTGCACCGATATTAAGATGACCAACTTCTGAATTACCCATTTGTCCATCAGGAAGTCCAACATCTAGTCCACTTGCATAGCCTTTAACAAAAGGGTAATCCTTTTTTAGTAAATCCAAATTAGGTGTATTAGCAATTTCTACTGCATTGCCTTCTTTATTAGTGTTTAAGCCATAACCATCTAAAATCATTAAAACTGTCGGTTTTTTGCTCATAAAATCTCCTTCCAAAAATATCCGTTAGATTAATATGGCAAGGCTGTCAATAAGACACCCTTGCCAATATAATTGATTCTTATTTAAAACAAACTACTTTGCCGAAATCAGCTGATAAACTTGCTCCTCCAACTAACCCGCCATCAATATTTGGCATTGCAAAAAGCTCTGCTGCATTTTTTGCATTTACACTTCCGCCGTATTGAACTCTTACAGCCTCTGCAACCTCTTTGCCATATAATTCTTCAACAACCGCTCTAATTGCTGCACATACCTCTTCAGCTTGCTCAGATGTTGCTGTTCTTCCAGTACCAATTGCCCAGATTGGCTCATAAGCAATAACTACTTTTTTAGCATCTTCTGCTGAAACTCCCATTAAACCGATTTTAATCTGTTGTCTTACTAAATCAATAGTAATTCCTTGATCTCTCTGTTCAAGAGTTTCACCACAGCAAAGAATTGGAACTAAGTTATGCTCAATAGCTTTAATAACCTTTTTGTTTACAGTAATATCAGTTTCTGCAAAATACTCTCTTCTTTCAGAGTGTCCGATTACTACATATTCAACTCCAATTTCAGTAAGCATGTTTGGAGCGATTTCTCCTGTATATGCTCCATTTTCTTCAAAGTACATATTTTGAGCACCAATTTTAATGTTACTTCCCTTTGCAGCCTCAATAGCTGCTACTAATGAAACAGATGGTACGCAAAACACTACCTCTGCCTCCTCGTTATTAACTAAAGGCTTTAATGTGTTGATTAATTCAACAGCCTCTTTTGGAGTTTTGTTCATTTTCCAGTTACCTGCTATAACCATTTTACGCATTTTATAATCCTCCTAATATATTATGTTGTTATTATTTATCGTTTGCTGCCGCTACTCCAGGAAGCTCTTTTCCTTCTAAAAACTCTAAGGAAGCTCCGCCGCCTGTAGAAATATGAGTCATTTTGTCGCCAAAACCTAACTGGTTTACTGCTGCAGCTGAATCTCCTCCACCGATGATAGTAGTTGCATCTGCTTCAGCTAATGCTTTTGCTACTGCAATTGTACCTTGTGCAAAATTAGCGAATTCAAAAACTCCCATTGGTCCATTCCATACAACAGTTTTTGCATCCTTGATTGCATCAGCATATAAAGCTCTTGTTTTTGTTCCAATATCAAAGCCTGACCATCCGTCTTCTAATCCTTCAAGACCAACCTCTTTGAATTCTGTATCATTTTTAAATTCCTTAGCTACAATATGATCTACAGGAAGCAAGAATTTTACGCCCTTAGCCTTTGCTTTTTCAACCATTTCTAAAGCATAATCCAATTTATCTTCTTCAAGTAATGAATTTCCGATTCCATAACCTTGAGCCTTAAGGAAGGTATAGGCCATTCCACCGCCAATAATCAATGTGTCAACCTTGTCTAATAGGTTATTAATTACATTGATTTTGTCAGTAACCTTTGCTCCGCCTAGAATAGCAACAAATGGTCTCACTGGATTATTTACCGCATTTCCTAAGAAATCAATCTCTTTTTGCATTAGGTAACCTACTGCACATTCGTTTACATATTCAGTTACGCCAACATTTGAACAATGTGCTCTATGAGCAGTACCAAAAGCATCATTTACAAAAACTTCACATAGTCCAGCTAACTCTTTGCTGAAAGCTTCGCCATTTTTTGTTTCTTCTGCTCTGTAACGAGTATTTTCGATTAAAACTACATCTCCATCCTTCATTGCAGCAACTGCTGCTTTTGCATTTTCACCAACAACTGTATCGTCTGCTGCAAAAACAACCTCTTTATTAAGTAATTCAGATAATTTTTTAGCTACCGGAGCTAAAGAAAGCTCAGGCTTAGCTTCTCCCTTAGGTTTTCCAAGGTGAGAACACAAGATTACCTTTCCACCATCTGCAATCAACTTATTAATAGTTGGTAATGCCGCTGTTAATCTGTTTAAATCTGTAATTTCTCCATTTTGAAGAGGCACGTTAAAATCACATCTTACTAATACCTTCTTGCCTGCTACATTAATATCATCTACTGATTTTTTATTCAACATCTCTTTAAAACTCCCTTCTTTTTTTCTAATCTTTGTTATGATAAAAAGTCTTCTTGACCTCTTATGACCCTTGTTAATATTATACCAATATTCTTGAAAAGTTCAAGTAAATTTTCCCTATATACTACTAGATATATTTCTTGAATCTTTAATAACTTATAACCTTTTTTAGTAGGCCTCGTCCTTAACATAATATGCAATGTTAAGTGCATGGTCAGATATTCTTTCTAAATTACTTAGAATATCCAAGAAAACTACGCCTGTAGTTGTATCACACTTATTACTTGCAAGTCTTTTAATATGCTTTTCTCTTAAGTCTTCCTCCAAGGTATCTACTTCCTCTTCATTGGCTTCAACCTTTTTGATTAAATCAGCATTATCAGACCTTCTTGCTTCAACCGCTAATTCTACTGTTTCAATAGTTTTATCTGAAATTACTATTATTTCCTCATGTGCAGTATCGCTCATTGTTAAATTGTTGTCTATGTAATACTTTGCTAGCTCTCCAATGTTTTCAGCATGATCTCCAATTCTTTCAATATCATTAATTGAATAAAACAAGTTAGTAATGATTATATGCTGATGCTCATTTAAAGAGGTATTACTTATTTTTACAAGGTATTCTGTAATTAGCTTATTAAGCTTATTTATATCTTTTTCGTTTTTCAAAACTAATTCAACCTTATCTAAATCCTTGTTTAATATTGCCTCCACTGAAAGCTTTGTATTTTTTATAGCAAGCTCACCCATATGAACAACCTCTTTTACTGCATTTTCTACAGCAAATCCAGGTGTCTCTAAAATACGTTCATCTAAATGTCTTAAGGCTACCGCGCTTTCGCTTTCATCTAGTATGTCCTCACCAACAACAATTCTTTTTGAAAGCTCAACCAGCTTATCAGCAAATCCAAAAAGTATTAAAGTATTTGCAATATTAAAGACTGAGTGGAAAATACTGATTTGAACAGAATTAACCAAAGTCTTTCCAAGGGCAATATTAATGTATTTAAAGAATACTATACAGCCCACTGCAAATATTACCGTTCCTATAACATTAAACATAAGATGAATAACCGCAGCTCTTTTTGCTGTTTTATTTGCACCTATACTAGCTAACATAGCCGTTATACAGGTACCTATATTTTGCCCTAATATTATATATACAGCTGCATTCCAGGGTACCATCTTTTGAATTGCAAGCATCTGTAATATACCCACTGAAGCCGAGCTGCTTTGAATTACTGCTGTTACAATTGCGCCAGCAAGTATTCCAAATAAAGGGTTTTTACCTAGCACCCTGAATGCCTCATAAAAAGCAGGAAGCTCTCTAAAGGGTGATATAGAATCGCTCATCATTTCAAGACCAACAAAAAGCAATCCAAAGCCTATTACAATCTCTGCAACCTGTTTTTTCTTAGTGCTCTTAGCCATAAACAATACCATAGAGCCAATTCCAATTGCTAGAGGAGCAATTTCAGAAGGCTTTAATACTGCCAGCCACTCAGAGCTTGATACAATCCACGCAGTAATAGTTGTACCAATATTGGCACCCATTATTACGCCTACTGCTTGTGTTAGGTTTAATAAGCCCGCATTTACAAAGCCTACAACCATTACTGTTGTAGCCGAGCTGCTCTGAATAATAGCTGTAACTCCGGCTCCCACAAGAACTCCTAGAACCCTGTTATTTGTTAGCATTGCCAGCAGACTTTTCATTTTATTTCCTGCAGATTTCTGCAAACCATCTGCCATTATATTCATACCATAAATAAACATTCCAAAACCGCCAAAAAACATAAACCCAACAAAGATTAAATCAAGTGTCGAGTATCCTTCCATAATTTCTTCCTCCTAGCTTTGTAAAGTCAATGTTATTTTAATGTTAAAACTTTTCACACCATTTCTATATTAACACAAACATTCTTCTATTCCAAGAATTAATTGATTAGATAACTATTTTTGTATTTATCTGACAAAAAAAATATGCTAAAATAGCATTAGTTTAAACAATTATTTATAAAGGAGTCCTTCAATGATAAAAAGCGATTTCCATTCACATAGCAATTTCTCCGGTGACTCACAAACAAGCATGGAGCTAATGGTTCAAAAAGCCATCAGTTTAAGCCTTCAACAGCTTTGTATCACAGAGCATCATGATATTGACATGATTCCAGCTGAGGAAGGTATTAGCTTTCTGCTGGATTTTGAGTCCTATATTAAACAATATTCATTTATCAAAAACAAATATGCTGACAATATTGATTTGCTTTTAGGAATAGAAATCGGAATTCAGCCCCATCTTATAAGCGAGCTTTCTTCTATTATTAATAGCTTTCCATTTGATTTTGTAATATGCTCAAGCCATATAGTCGCAGGATTAGATCCATATTTTCCTGAATATTTTTTGGATAAAACGCAAAAGGAAGCATATACTATTTATTTTCAAGATGTTTTAAAAAACATAAAACTATTTAATAATTTTGATGTTTATGGGCATTTAGATTATATTATAAGATATGGGAATTATACCCATAAAACCTACAACTACAGCGATTATTCGGATATCTTTAGTGAAATCCTCAAAACAATTATTCAAAACGGAAAGGGTATAGAGCTTAATACCTCTGGCTATAGATATAATCTTGGCCAGCCGCATCCTTCCTTTGAAATAATAAGTGAATACAAAAGGCTAGGAGGAGAAATTATTACCGTAGGCTCAGATGCACATGTTCCAGAACAAATATGCAATAATTTTGATTTAGCAGAAGCTGTTTTAAAAAAAGCAGGCTTCAATTACTATACTATATTCAAAAGCAGAACTCCTGAATTTGTCAAAATATAGCCTGTTTGATTTTTTGCTCAAAAAAAACCCCTTTCTATTGATGCTTGCTTGTATAATAATAAAGCTCAATAAAAGGGGATTTTAGGTTATAAAATACTTTTAATTATAGTTCCTCCGCCTGCAACAATATCGTCTTGATAAAATACCGCTGCCTGCCCTGGGGTTATTGCTCTTTGCCTTTCTTCAAATATACATTCAACTTTATCTTTATCAACATATCTAATTCTGCCTTTTGCGGGCTGATGGTTATATCTTATTTTAACCTCTAGTTCAATTTCGTCTTCAATTTTTTCAAAGCTCATCAAATTAATATTTTCAGCATAAAAGCCTTTTGCAAAAACCTCATCATTATCGCCAATAACAACTTGATTTTTTCCCAGATTAATTTCCACTACATAACCAGGCTTTCCAAGATTTAATCCTAATCCCTTCCTCTGACCGACCGTATAATAGATTATACCTCTGTGTTTACCCAACACTTTTCCATCTGTTGAAATAAAATCTCCTGGTTCAAAGCTTTTTTGAGTGTATTCTCTTAAAAACTTACCATAGTCATCATCGGGAATAAAACAAATTTCTTGACTATCTGGCTTATTAGCAATTCTTAAATTAATTTTTTCTGCAATTTCTCTGATTTCTGGTTTTGAATACTTGCCTACGGGCATCAATGTTCTTGCTAGCTGGTTTTGTGTCAGACTATATAATGCATACGTCTGATCTTTTTCAATGGTTGCTGATTTTTTTAATGAATATCTTCCATTGTCCAGCTTCACAATTTGTGCATAATGACCTGTAGCAATATAATCTGCTCCAATATCAAGTGAACGTTTCAATAGAGCTTCCCATTTAACATATCTATTACATGCTATACATGGATTAGGTGTTCTTCCTAGCATATATTCTTGAGCAAAATAGTCAATTACATTTTCTGAAAATTCCTTTTTGAAATTCATAACATAATGAGGAATTTCGAGAGCTTCAGCTACTCTTCTTGCATCATCCACAGCACTCAATCCACAGCATCCTGTATCCTCAAGCTTATCAGTATCTTGATCCTGCCAAATCTGCATAGTAACACCAATTACATCATAGCCTTCTTGTTTTAATAAATAAGCTGCTACAGAGCTGTCTACTCCGCCTGACATACCAACAACAACTTTTTCTTTTTTCATGCCTTCACCTTATTCAAAATCCTCATCGAGTTCATGGATATCTTCCTTTGGCTCTACTAAGCCCTCAATAACAATATTGTTTTTTTGAGCATAATCCCATAGAGCTGCATGTAATGCTTCTTCTGCAAGCAATGAACAGTGTACCTTTGCTCTTGGCAAGCCGTCAAGCGCATCCATTACCGCTTTGTTTGTAACCTCTAACGCTTCCTGCACACTTTTCCCTTTTACAAGCTCTGTAGCCATGCTGCTAGTAGCAATTGCTGCTCCACATCCAAAGGTTTTAAACTTAACATCCTCAACTATTCCATTTTCAATTTTAAGATAGATTCGCATAATGTCACCGCACTTTGCGTTTCCAACTGTACCAACACCATCTGCATTTTCTATTTCTCCCATATTTCTTGGGTTTGAAAAATGATCCATTACTTTTTCTGTATACATAATAACACCTCTTTAAAGTATAATATTTTATTTGGTTGCTTTAACAAAATCCTCATATAAAGGAGACATTTCTCTCAGTCTTGAAACAATTGCTTGTAAAGCTTCAATCATATAATCTGCCTGTTCTTTTGTGCTTGATTCTCCAAGTGTAATCCTCAAAGAACCATGTGCAATTTCGTGCGGCAAGCCAATAGCCAGTAGAACATGTGAAGGGTCTAAAGCCCCTGAGGTACATGCTGAACCACTTGATGCACATATCCCCTTCATATCTAGCATAATGAGCAAAGCTTCTCCTTCAATAAATTCAAAGCTAAAATTCACATTGTTAGGAAGTCTTTTTTCGCTATGTCCATTCAGCCTGCAATGTGGGATTTTACTAATTGTTTCTTGAATAATATAATCTCTTAGCTCTATTTGTCTTGCACTTTCTTTTTCTAAGTTATGTACTGCCATTTCTATTGCCTTTCCAAATCCAACAATAGCAGGAACATTCTCAGTACCAGCTCTCTTATTTCTTTCCTGCGCTCCACCATGAATAAATGGTTTTAGCTTAATTCCTTTTTTAATATATAAAGCACCCACACCTTTAGGACCATATAGTTTATGTCCACTTATAGAAAGCAAATCAATATTCATTTCATTTACATCAATAGCAATATGTCCAACTGCCTGAACTGCATCAGTATGAAATACTATTTTATTATCCTTAGCTATTTTCCCAATTTCAGAAATCGGCTGGATACTTCCTATTTCATTGTTAGCAAACATAATAGAAATTAGTATTGTATCCTTTTGTATGGCTGCCTTCAAATCATTTATATCAATAATCCCATCTTTATCCACTGGAAGATAAGTCACTTTATATCCATTTTTTTCTAAATATTCACAGGTATGAAGAACCGCATGATGCTCAATTCTTGTAGTAATAATATGATTTCCCTTTTCTAGATAGCTTTCTGCAATACCTTTTATTGCCCAGTTATCTGCTTCTGTACCACCACTTGTGAAAAAAATTTCTGCATCGCTTGCTCCAATTGATTTTGCAACCTTATCCCTTGCAACAGCAATAGCTTCTTTATTGGTTGAGGCAAATTTATATATACTTGATGGATTAGCGTAATTATCAATAAAATAAGGACGCATTTCCTCAAAAACTTCAATTTTTAATGGGGTTGTAGCCGCATGATCAAAATATATCTTTTCCATATAATATTTATCTCCTTTAAAAAATATTGTATTCTAGTTAATTATCGAAATATACTCACATATTTTTTTCTATAAAATACATTAATCAAATCTCCAAACACCTATAAGCATATACTAATAGCAGATTTAGGAAAATCAATTTTAGGAATGTATTGAATCTTTCTTTTGTGTCTCAATATCAATTCTTTCTTGTTCTAACATTAAATCCTCTAAAGTAATATTGTCTACAACTTGATTAATACTGTCACTAATTTTTTTCCATACATACTTTGTAACACATAACTCAGAATCCTCGCATAATATTGCATCATTGATTACACTACATTCAACTGGATCAAGATTTCCTTCTAGCGCCCTCAAAATATCTCCCACCGAAATGTCTTTAGGTTCTATATTAAGATGGTAGCCACCTTGTGCACCTCTGCAGCTCTTAACAAAGCCTTTTTTCTTGAGAACTGCTATTATCTGCTCTAAATAGCTTTCAGAAATATTTTGTCTTTCCGCGATATTTTTTATAGATATTTGTCCATCTTTTCCGTGAATTGCAATATCAATCATCGCTCTAAGCCCATATCTTCCTTTAGTTGATAGCTTCATAGAATTTTCACCTCTTTAATTCCTAGTAGCAGACTAGGATTTAATTAAGTTTATCATTTTTTTAACAGAGTGTCAATATTTTTAGGTCTGTAATCTTTGTTTTTTTTAGGCTTATAATCTTTGTTTTTACAAATATTTTTTAGACACATTTTGTACACAACTAAAACATATCTCTAACACACCTATAAAATATAATTCTATTAACAAGTTAATAGTAATACAATTTAATCCCCTCTCATTATAGCCTTTAAAAGAGAAACTCCCCAGTTTCTCTTTTAGTCTGCATTTTTCTAAAAAATAATATGAACAAAGTGTCTGACAAGTCAGACACTACGCGCCCGAGCGGTTTGCGAAGCAATACCTTCTTATCCGCGAGGTGCGCATCTTTGGCACG
Organism: Clostridiales bacterium UBA4080; assembly: GCA_002381865.1. Taxonomy (GTDB): domain Bacteria; phylum Bacillota; class Clostridia; order Lachnospirales; family Vallitaleaceae; genus UBA4080. The sequence goes on from DFYO01000058.1 coordinate 51,047, forward strand.
CAGTGCCTTTTTTGTTTCATAGGAAAGATACTTTTACACATTACCATAGTAAGGTCTTTCCTATGAAACAAAAAAGGGGCTTTTGCCCCTTTAAAGGTTAATATTTTATCTATAATACTTCAAATAAAAGCTTATTATCTTTCAACAAAATCCTTACTTTGTCTCCATCCTTTATTTCTCCCTTTATGTATCTTTCAGCAATTTCATCTTCGATATACTTTTGAATTGTTCTTCTAAGCGGTCTTGCTCCATATTTAGGCTCATATCCTTTTTCAAGAACAAATTCCCTGACCTCACCTTCCACAATAATATCAATATCTTTATCCTTAGCATCTCTGACAATCTCTCTTATCATCAGGTCTATAATCTTTATAAGCTCATCTTTCTCAAGTTCTGTAAATACAATAGTTTCATCAACTCTGTTTAAAAACTCTGGTCTGAAAATTAATTTTAATGCCTCTTTTGATTTCTCAGACAATGAATCGTATCCTGTTTTTCCAAAGCCTATTCCATTTCCTTTTGTATTTGTACCTGCATTTGAAGTCATAATTATTACTGTGTTGTCAAAAGATATAGTTTTTCCTTTACTGTCAGTAAGCCTACCATCCTCTAATATCTGTAGCAGCAAATTAAAAATATCAGGATGTGCTTTTTCTATTTCATCTAATAAAATTATTGAATAGGGTCTTCTTTTTACCCTTTCAGTAAGCTGTCCTGCTTGATCATAGCCAACATATCCCGGAGGTGCTCCAATCATTTTTGAAACGGTATGCTTTTCCATATATTCTGACATATCAAATCTAATAATTGCTTCCTCACTATTAAATAATTCTGTTGCCAATGCTTTTGTCAATTCTGTTTTGCCTACTCCTGTAGGTCCGACAAAAATAAACGAAGCTGGTTTTTTGCGTTTTTTGAAATTAGAACGGTTTCTTCTTATTGTTTTTGCAAGTCTTGTAACCGCCTCGTCCTGTCCAATAACTCTTTTATGCAAACGATTTTCTAGATCAAGAAGCTTCTTTGCCTCATCTTCCGTAATGCTTTGTACAGGTATTTTTGTCCAAGCTTCAATTACATAGGCAATATCCTCTTCAGTAATTTCTACATTGATACATTCTTGTTCAATTGTTTTTATTTTATCAATAATCCTAAGCTCTTTAATTTTACTCTCTGCAGCTAATTCATAGTCATCCTTTGAAGCAGCTTCTTCTTTAGTAGCAACAACTTCTTTTAACTCATTCTTTAAAGCCTCAAGCTCTACCAGTCCCATGTTTTTTAAGTTAGCTCTAGAACCTGCTTCGTCTATTACATCTATTGCTTTATCAGGCAAAAATCTGTCACTAATATATCTTTCAGACATTCTCACTGCATATTCAATAGTTTTATCTGAAATTGCTACCTTATGATAGTCCTGATAATAATCTTTAATTCCCTTGAGTATTTCAATTGAATCTTCAACTGAAGGTTCTTCAATTAATATTGGTTGAAATCTTCTTTCAAGGGCAGCATCTTTTTCGATATGCTTTCTATATTCCTCTAAGGTAGTTGCTCCAATAATTTGAACCTCTCCTCGTGCAAGTGCTGGTTTTAGGATATTTGCTGCATTCATTGTTGAACCTTCACTTTCACCAGCTCCAACTATATTATGCACTTCATCAATTACCAAAATAATATTCCCTTCCTCTGTTGCTTCTTTAATTATCGCTTTCATTCTAGCTTCGAACTGGCCTCTGAATTGTGTACCTGCAACAATTGCAGCAAGATCTAATAGGTAAATTTCTGTATTTATAAGTTTTGCCGGCACTTGTTTTTCAACAATTCTTACTGCTAATCCTTCTGCAATTGCTGTTTTTCCTACGCCTGGCTCTCCAATTAAAACAGGGTTGTTCTTTGTTCTTCTGTTCAATATTTGAATTGCTCTGTCAATCTCTCTGTGCCTTCCAATAATCCTATCCACTTGATTGTTTTTGGCTTTTTCAGTGAGATTGGTTCCATAATTATCAAGATTTTTTCTGTTTTTTTTGTTATTTGCTGCTTTAGTTTTAGTTTTTGTTTTAGTTTTATTATTTTGATCGCTTTCTTCATCTTTTAAATGGCTTTCCTCCCCGAAAGTATCCATATCTTTTTCTAAACCTGCAAAAATATTCATTAGAGGATTGTTATTTCCCTCATAATCACCTGGTAACATCATATCATTTAAATAATCCATATCCACATCTTCAAATAAGCTTTGTATCTGTTCGTTAATATTCTCTACTTCATCAGCTGTCATTCCTGTTTGAGCAATTATTTGATCTAATGGTGCTATACCCTGATTTTGTGCACACTTCAAGCATAACCCGACCTTAGTATTTTTTCCATCTTCAATTTTAGAAATATAAACCATTGCTGTATTCACTTTACATACTGAACATTTCATTGAAATCACTCCTATATTATATCTATATCTTAAATTTGTTAGTGTATTTTAATTACAAAATATTTGTCTATGGATTTTAATCTATCATATTTTTTTTGCAGAGTCTATTTAAATAATAAATTATAATATTATTTTAATAATAATTTAATTTATTAGGTTTCTGACTAAAGTATTTTATCATATATGTCGATACATATTTATATTAGTATGATGTTTTTTAAATAAATTCAAGGAGGAAGCCATATGTCTAACATTAATCAAATAGCAAACGCATTGTCTGCCATTGCGACAAGCGGGGCTACCAAGACTAACAATGGCAAAGACAAGGACAAGTCAGAAAATATCACATCATCTGCTGACATCATTTACGAGCCTAGTGAAAAAGCTAAAGAAACCTCCCATAAAGCAGATATGGAAAAGGTTAGGAGTATGAAGGAAGAAACCGAAGCTCATATGCTGAAAATTTTTACCGATACTGTTAACCATGGATTCATCAAGCAACTGGGTGGTTTAAGAGGTGCTCTCGAAAAAGTTTTAAACGGTGAAAAGATTGAAGGCTTAAATATCGAGGTAACCGAAGAATCTATTGCAAAGGCTCAAGAGGATATTGCACCGGGAGGATATTGGAGCCCTGAAAAAACCTCTGACAGATTTTTGGAATTTGCAAAAGCTCTTTCCGGTGATGATCCATCGAAAGCAAATCTTCTTATCGATGCTTTTAAAGAAGGCTATAAAAAAGCTGAAGAAACCTGGGGAGGTACTCTTCCTGATATTTCCAAGCAAACTTATGACCTTACACTCAAAAAATTTGATGACTGGGCAGCCTCTTAAAAGAGGTTGCCTATTTTATTTAAAGGAAAAATTCTAAAAACAGCAATTCCCTCAATCTGTTCATTCTTAATCGGTCCAAATTCTCTGCTATCTTTGCTAACCTCTCTGTTGTCTCCCAAAACAAAAACCTCACCCTCTTTAACAGTATACGGCAGTTCAAAGTTTCTTGGATATGTTTTGGTTGCAGCGTATTCTTCGATAAGCTCTTCTCCATTCAAAAATACTTTTCCATCAAAAATATCAATTTCATCACCTGGAAGCGCAATAACTCTCTTTACTAATCGATTTTCATTCGTTTTACGAGTGAATTTACCATACATATCCTTGTAAAGTCTGACAACCTTTCCCCAAAATGATGAATCAACATTTTTTTCATCCAAAAGGACTACAATCTGACCTTTTTTTAAAGCGTTAAATTTCAAAGAAATTTTTTCAATAAGTATTGTATCCCCGTGTATTAAGGTATTTTGCATAGATCTTTGTTGTACCTTTGAAAATGTAAATAACTGTGTGCTTATTAATGTAGCAATTACAAATGCAATTATTACTACTTTTGAATAATCAAGTATTATAAACAAAATTTTTTTCATTTTTTTTCGTATAATCTATTTGCCTCTTTTATTGTACATTAGATTATATATTCCTTTCTTAATTTGAATTTATGTATTTATGTATATTCTTAATGCTAATAACTTTTATATAATTAGCATTGCATCTCCGAAACTAAAAAACCTATAACTATTGTTTATTGCCTCTTGATAGGCATCTAAAACAAATTTCCTATCTGCAAAAGCACTTACTAGCATAACTAAAGTTGATTCCGGCAAATGAAAATTAGTAATCAGCGCATCAACAACCTTAAATTCATATCCTGGATATATAAAAATATCCGTATCGCCTTCTTTGATTTCAACCTTACCTTCTTTTGTTCCTATAGATTCTAATACTCTTGCACTTGTTGTTCCCACAGCTATAATTCTTTTATTATTGTCTTTAGCTTGATTAATAATTTGTGCCTGTTCTGGCTCAATCCAAAAATACTCGGAATGCATTTTGTGCTCCAAAACATTATCAATTTTTACTGGTCTGAAGGTTCCTAGCCCAACATGTAACGTTACATATGCAAGCTTTATACCCTTTTTTTCAATTCTTTCCATTAAATCCTCAGTAAAGTGAAGACCAGCCGTAGGCGCTGCCGCTGAGCCACTGTGCTTTGAATAAACGGTTTGATATCTTTCTTTGTCTTCTAAGGTTTTAGTTATATATGGCGGAAGAGGCATATCTCCAAGTTTATCAAGTACTTCTTCAAATATTCCTTGGTATTCAAATTCAACTAGTCTGTTTCCACCCTCTAATATCTCAAGTATTCTTGCTTTTATTAAGCCTTCGCCAAAACAAAATTCACTTCCTAGTCTTGCTTTTTTCCCTGGCTTAACCATTACCTCCCATTTATCTGCCTCTTTCCTGTTTAAGAGCAAAAACTCCATTTTACTCTTAGTTTCTACTTTTTCACCAATTAATCTTGCAGGAATAACGCGGGTATTGTTAAGAACAAGACAATCTCCTTCTTGTAAATAATCTATAATATTCGTAAATTTTTTATGTTCTATGGTCCTATCTTTTCTGTTTAATACAATCAATCTTGAATTCGTTCTTTCTTCTAAGGGCTCTTGTGCAATAAGCTCTTGTGGTAATATAAAGCTAAAGTCTGATAATTTCATATGTTCTCCTTGTAGAAAATCAATTAGGCATACTCAAAAAGTTTGTACATTATTATATAATAATACTATTTGACTTGCTAAAATGCTAGCTAACATTATAATTAATATAGATTTTATAGTCAATACCTATTTATATCGACACATATCTTAATAAGAAACGATTATTCTCTATTTTCTGTAGTATAGTAAAAAATTATGTACAAATTCTTAATTTGTGTTAAAATATATACGATAACACATTGAAAAAAAATTAACACGGAGATGAACTTAATGTACAATATTTTAAACTTACTTGAGAATGATACTCTTAATATCCGACACTTGGAGGATATAAGTAAAACTCTATATTATTCTACCGGCATTTCTGTTACAATTCTTAATGAATTAAATGAATCTATATATAGCTTTGGAAACAATACATCTATATTAGATTCTTTTGATGATATGCTAAATGATTATAACAAGCATATTTATAAAATTCAAGCACGTTCAATTAATGGAATAAGTAATTTCAAAACAATATATGGATTTTCTTTTATTACAGCAATTATTGCAAATGAACAAAAATACTTTGGCTCAATTTTACTTGGACCTGTTCTTACAGAAATTCCAAATGAAAGAATCATAAACGAAATATTAAAGCGCAACAATCTTCCTCTTTCCAAAAGAACAATTGTTGAAAATGCAATCAAAAAAATCACCGTAATTAATAATCCAAGAAATTATTATATAAGTAAGCTATTAAACAGTGTTCTATCTTGCACCTTAACTGAAAAAGATAATTATGGAATTCAGTTAACAGCTGACATCATTAATGATGATTACTCAATTGAGGATATTTCTGAAACAACAAACTATAATTATGGTCTTGAAAGACTATTTTTAAGCAAGGTAGCATCAGGTGATGTTGAAACAGTAAAGAGCTTATTTAATGACCAGATTAAACCTCTATATTTTACAAATTTAGGTAACGAAACCTTGCGACCAATAAAAAATAACGGTATTGTTTTCAGTACACTTTTAGCTCGTTCTGCAATTAATGGTGGTGTTGAGCCAGATATTGCCTTATCACAGGCAGATTTATATACAAAAAGAATTGAAGATATATTTAGATATAACGAGTTGATTGTTATTATTGAAATGATGGCAGCTTATTTTACCGATCTTGTACTACAAACCTCAGAGGTAAATCATGTCAGTGTTGTTAAAAAGGTATCCAAATATATTCATAGTCATTTATCTGAGCAAATACGTTTAAATGATGTCGCTGATTATGTTGACTTATCTCCAAACTATTTTTCTTCTCTTTTCAAAAGAGAAATGGGCATTGCTTTTGCAGATTATGTTAATGAAATAAGAGTAAAAGAAAGCCAGTTTTTACTAGAGACAACCGACTACTCTATCGTTGATATTGCAGTAGCCGTTGGATTTAATAATCAAAATTATTTTACTACTATTTTCAGAAAACATACAGGCACTACACCTAAGCAATTTAGAATGAAGTCTTCGATGAAATAATAGCATATAAATAAAGAAAAAAAATACAACATTATGTTGTATTTTTTTTCTTTATTTAATCTCAACACCCTTATAGTAATATTCAAGAATTTGCTTGTAATTATAACCTTTTTTTGCCATACCCTTTGCACCAGACTGACTCATTCCCACTCCGTGTCCATAACCCTGTCCAATAAAAATATAGGTTTCTGGTTTTCCTTGAATCAAGGCAATTGAATTACTGTTATCATCTGAAAAAGCAATTATCTGATCCTTTGAAGTATTTAATTCAACCGTTCCCTGTGTTCCAGTAACAACATAAGCTCCTATTAAATTACCTGAATTTTTTCCTGCGGAGTTGACGGCCAAAAAGCTGGTATTTGCCTTATCAGAAGGTCTAATAAGTGTAAATTTTCTGCTCTTTAAACCCATCCAACTACTTATTGTCTCTTTTACAAGCTTATATTCTCCTGTCTCTCCTATTACAGTCATAGTCATTGCTCTTCCTGAAGTACTGTAGCTATCAATTTTCAAATCCAAAATTTCGCCAATATCAATCCCTTTTGCTGCAAGTTTATTCTTAATCTGAGAAGCTGTAAGTGTTACTGACCATGGTTGTGCAGCTGGTTCGTTTTCGTAGCTATCAGGTACGCCTTTAAGATATGCTACCGTTCCACCCCAGACATTTTGACTGTCTTCAGTATGTCCTCCGCTTGTTGAAAAAAACACTGCCGGAATTACATTTCCTGCATAATATATCGCTTTTCCCGCCGTTTCATTAACCGCTTGATTACAGGTAGCCGCTTCCGACGAAAACCCTTTATATGCTTGAGAAATAACTGTATCACAAATCATATATTTTTCTTTCGGATATTTTCTTGCAACAAAAGCATTATAATAGGCATAGCTTCTTGCAGCAACTGCTTGTGCTTTAAGTGCTTCCTTTGGCCATGAGCTATACATTTCTGATGGTACTACCCCATACAAATATTCTTCCATATCAATTACATTTATTGCTGTTACACCACTTTTTCCATATCTTCCAATTTCAATTATCCCTCTATAGCTCCTGCTTCCTAAGCTAATAGCATATACCCCTTTTAGAATGTCATTTGTTTTAAAGGCTGCCTGAGCTATCTCATTTTCCATTAAAACTTCACCCTCACTAAAGTTCATAATTGTTCTTAATGCATTATCTTTATATATCGTAAAGCTCAAGTGAGTACCTGCATCTGCCTCAGCTTTAATTTTTTCCGCCTCATCATTATTCTTAGCTCCCTTAATATATACCTTCCATATTCCTGTAGAAATATTTGCAGATACTGTATCAAAACCCTTCTCCTTCAAAGTGATAGCGACTTCGTTACATTCAATATAATCTGAAAACGTTTCGTTAGAAGCAACATAAATATCTGTTGCAGGCTTAAATATATATCCATTATCAGAAGTAAATACATTTTCTGATTGCCACTTGTCATTAATATTATAACCTAAAACAAGTGTCTTATTAGCAATCGTTATTGTAGCTTTCCCTTCATAAAGCTCCTTTAATCCAACTCTAAGCTTTTCTTGAAAGACAGAAGCAGAATTTATATTTGAAAAGGCAAAGGTGATGGCCATAAATACAGCTAGCCCCAAAAACCAATATGTTTTTTTAGCACGTACTCTAATTATTCTATTATAACTATCTATAATTATATTTTTCATTGTATCCATGGCATCCTCCTTTTTATTAATAAGTATTATTTTATCATTTGTTTTTAGAAAAATTATCTAAGCTTTGCCCCTAGTTCATATTCTAGACCATTTAATATTTTTGTCATAAGCTTATTAATTTCATTTTCCTCAAGCGTATGATCTGATCTAAATACCAGCGAATAAGCAATTGATTTATAGCCCTGCTCAATCTGACTTCCTTTGTATACATCAAATAAATTATAGCTTTCTAATATCTTCCCGCCTCTTTGGTTAATTACTTGTTCAATATCTTGTACTATTACTTCATCCTTAACCAAAAATGCAATATCTCTGTTAACTGCCGGATATTTTGCTACTGTTGTATAATTATGGTCTAAATTAGAATTTTGAGTAATCTGCTCCATATCTAAAACTGCAATATAGCTTCTTTCTTTTATTTGATATTCATCTAAAGTATCGGGATGTACCTCCCCAATAAATCCTATACATTCCTTGTTAATTAATATCTCTGCATTTCTTCCAGGGTGAAGAAATTCCAACTTTGAATAAGGCTTATAGGAAAGCTTATCATAAAATCCTAGCTTATCAATTAATGTTTCTACAATTCCTTTAACACTATAAAAATCACAGGAACCATAAGCTCCAATTGTCAGCTTAAGCTTTTCATCTGGCAATTCATTAATCAACTGAGAGTTTGGAATATAAACACTGCCAAGCTCATATAATCTGACGTTTTCATTTCTTCTGCTATAATTTAGTGCTAAAGAATTAAGCATTCCATTAACTGTCTGAGTTCTCATATTACTAAAATCTTCACCTAATGGATTCATAATTGCCATAGTATTTCTAAGCGGGCTATTGTCTTGAAGCCCAAGCTTATTTAAAACCCTCGGACTTTCAAAAGAATACGTCATTGCCTCACAAAGTCCACAGCTTTCCATTATAATTCTAGTGTAATCCTCTATTTTTTGTTTAAATGTCTTTTTGCCTACAGTAGGTGTTCCTGTTGCAAGAGTTACAGGAATATTGTCATATCCAAATATTCTAGCAACTTCTTCTGCAAGGTCTGCTTCTCTTGTTATATCAGGTCTAAACGTTGGTGCAATAATGGTTTTTGAACTTTTGTCTACTTGAAATTCTAGCTTTTCAAATATTCTAACCATTTCATCTTCGCTGATTGCTGTTCCTAATAATTTATTGATATTTTTGGTATTGTATTCAACTGAAACAGGTTTTCTTATATCAGGATATACATCTAGTACTCCCTGCATTATTTTGCCTGCACCAAGCTCTTCAATAAGTTGACAAGCTCTGTTGATTGCATGCTCTACATTATTTGGGTCAAGATGTTTTTCAAATTTGGTTGATGCGTCCGTTCTGATTCCAAGCTTTTTAGCTGTATGTCTAATGCTCGTTCCATTGAAATTAGCTGCTTCAAATAAAATAGTCGTAGTTTTATCAGTAATTTTAGTATTATCTCCACCTATTACCCCTGCAATTGCTATTGGTTTTTTTGCATCTGCAATAACAAGCATACTTGAGTCAAGAATACGCTCTTCATTATCAAGTGTAACTATTTTTTCATCTTTTTCGGCAGTTCTGATAATGATTTCATTTCCTTCAAGTGTCTCTACATCAAATGCATGCATTGGCTGACCCATTTCCATTAAAATAAAGTTTGTAATATCAACTATATTATTAATCGGTCTTAAGCCTGCAGCACGTAATTTCTTTTGCATCCATGCTGGAGATGGCTCAATTTTAACATCCTTAATAATTTTCCCCATATATCTAGCACAAAGCTTTTCATCTTTAATTGTAACCTTTGCATAATCCTCTGGATTTCCATCAATCTCATTATAGTTTAAGCTAGGAAGCTTTAGCTCTTTATTGAAGGTTGCTGACGCTTCTCTAGCAATTCCTATTATGCTAAAGCAGTCTGGCCTATTTGAAGTAACCTCATATTCTACAATAGTATCATCTAATCCAAATATCGATTTGACATCATAACCTAATTCATATTCTTTATCAAAAATATATATTCCATATTCTGGTGCCTCTGGATATTCTTCTCTTGAAAGACCAAATTCTTCAATTGAACAGAACATCCCTTCAGATTCAACTCCTCTGAGCTTACCCTTTTTAATTTTTAAACCACCCGCAAGAGATGCTCCGTGCAATGCTACTGGAACATAATCATTTACCTTAATATTTGTGGCTGCTGTAACTATCTGTAATATTGTATTACCTATATCTACCTTTGTAACCTGAAGTTTATCTGCATCAGGATGTTTTTCTATTTCTAGAATTTTTCCTACTACTACGTTTTCAATTTCTTCTCCCAGTTGCTCGTAGGTTTCCACCTTTGTTCCTGACATTGTCATTTTATCTGTATATGTTACAATATCACAATCTATATCCACATAATCTTTTAACCATTTCATTGGTACATTCATTGTGCTGCCTCCTAAAATTGTTTTAAAAATCTTACATCGTTTTCATAGAATAATCTTAAATCTTCAATTCCATAACGAAGCATTGTTAATCTTTCCAATCCCATTCCAAAAGCAAATCCGCTATATTCCTTCGGATCAATTCCTGACATTTCCAACACCTTTGGATGAACCATTCCGCAGCCTAATACCTCTATCCAGCCAGAACCTTTGCAAATTCTACAGCCTTCTCCGCCACACATTACACAGGACACATCCATTTCTGCACTTGGCTCTGTAAACGGAAAATAGTGCGGTCTGAATTTGACTTTTACCTTGTCTCCAAAAACCTCTTTTGCAAACTCAGCTAATGCACCTTTTAAATCCGCCATAGTAATATTTTTATCAATTACAAGTCCTTCTACCTGGTGAAAAACTGGTGAATGTGTTGCATCTACTTCATCTGAACGGTAAACTCTTCCCGGAGCTATTATTCTGATAGGAGGCTGGTTTTTTTCCATTACCCTAACTTGAACTGGTGAAGTAGCAGTTCTAAGCATTATATCTTTATTAAAATAAAAGGTATCCTGCTCATCTCTTGCTGCATGATTTTCAGGTATATTTAATGCTTCAAAATTATAATAATCGTTTTCTATCTCCGGACCTTCTGCAATAGAATAACCCATTCCAATAAAAATATCCTTTAAGTCATCTAAAACAATATTCATTGGATGCTTGTTTCCTAATGTTGTTTTTTTTGCTGGCATAGTTACATCAATTGTTTCAGTCGCAAGTTGAATATCTCTTAACGCTTTTGCAAGCTTATTCTTAGCGTTTTCCAAGCTAGCTTCTATATCTTCTCTTACTTCATTTGCAAGCTTTCCAATTAAAGGTCTTTCTTCCTCTGTAAGATCCTTCATACCTCTTAAAACTCCTGTTAATTCTCCCTTTTTACCAAGAATCATAACACGAATTTCATCTAGTTTTTTTAAATCATCTGCTTCAGTTATATGCTTGATTGCTTTTTCCTGAATCTGTTTAAGTGTTTCTTTCATTATTTTGCTCCTTCTACTATTTTTATGCAATAAAAAAGCTCCATCCCAAAGGGACCGAACTATCGGTGGTACCACCCTAATTCTTATGAAATACTCATAAGCACTTAAGTCTGCTTAACGCGCAGAAATCGATAAAGCCTACTTAGGTTCAGCTTTATAGTTCACGTGAGAAATTCATTATACCAAAAATCATAAAGACACTTTCAGCCAAAGGTGTCTTCTCTCTGGATGTTCTGGCATGACTACTTTGCACGATCATCACTTTTTCCTACGTTTATGATACCATAAAACATTTATATGTCAAGGCCAAATACCAAAAGTACCAATAATTTCTGTTAATAAGAATTCTATGAATTAATTAAGCTTTTCCATTATTTCTCCTACCATTTCTGCTCTATTAAACGGCGTCATAAAATAAAAGCCATCCACATGATTTTTTAGCTTTTGACCAACCTCAACTGCAATTTTTATACCTTGTGTTTGTGCCTCTTCTCTTGACATATCCGGTGAAAAACTATTAATAATATCTGCAGGTATATTCATTCCAGCAAATTCATTATCAATAAATCTAGCATTTTTATAACTTACTAAGGGCAATATACCTCCTAAAATCTTTATTCCAGTTCTCTTTTTAATAATAATAATATTATCTATATCCTTTTGAGTAAATATTGGCTGCGTGAGCAAATAGCTTGCACCCGCTTGTTTCTTAAGTAATACCTTTTCAATAATTCTTTCAATATTTGCTGCCTGTGGATTCAATGCTCCTCCATAGTAAAACCCTTCTTCATCAGAGAATTCTTCGTTCATTTCTTTTATTAGTGACATAAGCTTTATAGAATTCATATTGAAAACACTTTTGACCTCTCCCTTAGCATCTTCTGGCAACGGGTCTCCTGTTACAAATAAAAAGTTCCTAATATTTTCAACAAAGGAAGCGGAAATCAATGCCTTAAGTGCAATTATGTTTTTGTCTCTACAGCACACATGTGGCATTACATCTATACCCACCTCTCTATATATTTTAGCTGACATCATAAGTGAATCAAGTCGCATTTTTCCTAATGGTGAATCGGCTATTGTAATTATATCAGCCTTCTTATCTTTTAAAATATGAGCCGCTTCCATTAATTTTGAAACGTCATAACCAAATGGAGGGTCTATTTCAACTGCATTTACAAACTCACCCCTTTGCAGTTTATCCCTAAAGGTATTATCCCTAATTGTAATTATAGTCTTTTTAATACTCTTTCCTTGTGATTTTTTCTTAATTTCTAAATTTTTATCTGCAAGAACATCACATATTTTTTTAATGTGCTCAGGAGTAGTACCACAACAGCCTCCTACAATTTTAACTCCGTATTTGCAAATTTCTGCTACCGTTTCAGCAAAATAATCCGAATTATTCTGATAAACTGTTCTATCCATTATTTTTTCAGGATAACCTGCATTCGGTATCGCAGCAAAATTAACCGCTGAAATATCTGCACTTTTTATTAGTTTTAATTGATGTCCTGCACCTGCACCACAATTAAATCCTGCTGCAATGATTCCCTTCATATCCTTTATAGCTTCAATTATTTTTCTATAGCTTAGTCCTCTTTTAGAATAACCATGCATATTTACAGAAAACAGAGCAATTATCTCAGCTTGAGGATTCATACTATTAATATGCTCTGCAAGTTCTCTTATTTCCTCTGGAGAAGCAAAGGTTTCAAGCACAAAAACCTTTGCCCCTAGTTCAAGAAACCTATCAGCAATTCTTTTATACTCCAAAATAATATCTTCTTGTAAAACAGCTTCTCTTTCAGCAATTGGACCAATTGAGCATCCAATAAAGCAGTCTTTGTCTTTTGCTGCTTGCAATGCAATTTCATATCCCGCTTTAATAATCATATACCTCTGACTTTCAGTACACTTTAAGTCATATTTATTTGCTGCAAAGGTATTAGTTCTTATAAGCTTTGCTCCTGCCTGTATATATTTTGTGTGAATATTATTAATAGTATTCGGCATATCCAGGTTAGCATTTTCACAAATGTCCTTATAATCTGGTTCAAGCGAAGCAAAATATGTTCCCATAGCTCCGTCAAAAAGCAGTATGTTATTTACTAGATATTCTTTTATTGTATTATTCATATTAAATCCCGCTTTCTATTTATGCTATATTTATTGTTAATTCAGCTATTGCTACCACCAATATTAATAAGCCTTATATTTCAATTTATATTTTTTTACTAGAAAACCCTTTATAATTTAATTCAAGCTGGTGCTTAGTGTTTTCTGAAACAAAAACTCCTTTTTCTAAAAGCTCAAGTATGATTGCTTCGTTTATTAATAAACCTTCTTTCTCTAATACATTTTTCCAAATAGTCATTTTGCATCCATTCTTCCATTCACTGCACCCAAATGCTTTTGAATTCTCAATAAGATTGCCTTTTTTGCAAACCGGACAGGTTCCAAGCACCTTAGCTGGCTTTCTTTTTGTCGAAGCCCTTTTATTGGATTTTTCCTCTGCAAAAACTTCATTACCCTTTGTGCTTTGAGTTGATTGCACCAGATAATCAACAAATCTAGATATACTTTCCATAAATCTAGTCATTTCTAGCTCTCCCTGGCTAATTTTGTTTAATGCTTTTTCCCATTTCCCCGTTGTTTCAGGAGATTTAAGCTCCTCAGGAATGATATTAATCAATGATATACCTTTTGGTGTCGGAAATAAAGCCTTGCCTTTTCTTATTATGTAATCAACCTGTATCAATCTTTCAATAATGCCAGCTCTAGTTGCAGGAGTTCCAAATCCCGACGCTTTTAACTGTTCCTTTAATTCTTCATCCTCTACAAATCTGCCTGCATTTTCCATTGCACTTAAAAGAGTTCCCTCCGTAAAGGGTTTAGGAGGAGAGGTTTGTTTTTTTAAGAGCTCAATTTGCTCAATTAAACGAATGTCGCCTTTTTGTATTAGAGGTAATTCCTGTTCCTTATCATCTTTAGATGCAATATAAAGGCTTTTCCATCCTTTTTGTGTAATTATTTTCCCTTTAACAGCGAACCTTTCTTTTTCTGCTTCAAGAATAATTTCTGTTGTTTCAAATAAAAAATCATCATAAAAAACTGCAATAAATCTTTTTACAATAAGCTGATATATATTTAATTCTTCCCTTGATAATTTATCAAGTTTTGGTGTTACATCTGTAGGAATAATTGCATGGTGATCTGTAACCTTGGAATTATCAATTATTCTTTTAGTAAACTTTAAAGCGCCTTTATCTAAAACAGTTTTTATTGCCCTGCTGTAGGGCTCGACATTTATTTTATCCATTGTCTGCTTTACTTTACTTTTCATATCATCGCTTAAATACCTGCTATCTGTTCTTGGATAAGTAATCATCTTTCTTTTTTCATAAAGCGATTGAGCTATACTTAATACCTCTTGGGCAGTATATCCGTAATTCTTATTTCCATCTCTTTGAAGCTCTGTTAAATCATACAGCAAAGGAGGCAGCTCTTTTTTATTAGATTTTGATATTTTTTTTACAATTGCTTCCTTATTAAACACCTTTTTTTCAATTTCAATAGCATCTTTTTCTTCAAATATTTTAGTTTCAGAAGGTTTTTTATCAAACCATGTTCCAGAAAAATCTCCAAAATTAGCTACTAGCTCATAATAATCCTTCGGAACAAAATCATCTATTTCCTTCTGTCTTTGTACAATTAATGCAAGTGTTGGTGTCTGTACTCTACCAATACTTAGCAAAACATTGTTTTGTGTAGTATAGGCTCTTGTAGCATTTATTCCCACAAGCCAATCTGCTTCCGAACGGCATTTGGCACTATAATACAAATTATCATAGTTGCTTCCATCCTTTAGCTTTTCAAATCCCTCTGTAATTGCTTTATCTGTCATACTAGATATCCATAGTCTTTTAAAAGGCTTCTTACAATTAAAATAATTATATATATATCTAAAAATCAGCTCTCCTTCACGCCCGCTATCTGTTGCACAAATTAATGCAGCAACATCCTTTCTGTTTACAAGTTCCTTTATTATTTTTAACTGCTTGAAGGTTTTACTATAGGGCTTTGTTGTTATTTGTTTTGGAACAATAGGCAAGTCTTTGTAGTTCCATCTTTTATATTTTTTATCATAATCCTCTGGTTCACATAGAGTAATCAAATGACCAATTGCCCAAGTAATTACATAAGCCTCTCCTTCAATATAACCATCGCCCTTTTTATTACAACCAAGCACTTTAGCTATGTCTCTTGCAACTGATGGTTTTTCGGCAATAATAAGCTCTTTAGTCATTTTTTCTCCTCTTTTTATAGCATAATCTTAATACTTCACACGAATTTCCTTAGGTTAAATATTATATCACAAAAATCCTTGTTATGAGAAGCAAGATAGTATTCTTTTATAATTTTCTGGGTGTTTGACAAGCTAGCTAGTATGTTATATATTATTTAAAATACTAGAATTTAGGAGTGATATAATGTCTGCTAAAAAAGAGTTTTATCAAAAGCAAGCTACTACAATTATTAACAATCTAGAAAAACGAAATATGAGCGGTTATTATTGCTCTACTTCGACTGAAGCTATTGCATTAGCTATTTCTATGATGGAGCAAGGTTCATCAATATCCTGGGGCGGTTCAATGACACTTTCAGATATGGGAATGCTTTCTGCTTTAGAAAAAGAACCTTATGTTCTTATAGACCGAAGAACAGCTTCTTCCCCTGAAGCGGTTCGTGAAGTATATCTTAAGGCATTTAATGCTGATTACTATCTGACTAGCGCCAATGCAATAACTATTGATGGTGAGCTAATTAATATAGACGGAACTGGTAACAGAGTTGCAGCATTAATATATGGACCCAAAAACGTTATCGTAGTTGCTGGAATGAACAAGGTTGTTACAGACCAGCAAAGTGGTATTGAACGAGTTAGGAATATTGCTTCTCCTCCTAATACAATTAGAATAGGTCATACACAAACGCCTTGTTACTCTACTGGCATCTGCCATGACTGTAAAAGTCCGGAGTGTATTTGTTGTCAGATAGTTGTTACCAGATTTGGAAAAACTAAGGATAGAATAAAGGTAATTCTTGTAGGTGAAAGCTTAGGCTATTAATAGCCAAAAACAACGGTTAAAATTTTGTGACCTCAAAAGACAATCAGCCTTTTGACACACATATTTTTACCGTTGTTTTTATATGCAGCTCTTTATTAAAATCAAAATATTGTTTGCCAATTTTTTTATATTCATATAAACCAAATCATTCTTTACTTGAGCAAGCAAAAACACATTTATTTTAATAATTACTTGTCAAAATTTTCGTAGCCTAATCTGTTTTCTTTACAAAACTCAATGTACTGGTTTTTATAAATCTCCCATGCCATTTTAAGTCTTCCTTCAGAAGCCGCCTGTGGAATAATATTTCTATGTTCACAGAACTTTCTAAAGCTATAATTAAATTCATCTTTTTTTGTTTCCTTGTCCTGTAGCATAATTAACCTCCTGTATTATTAAAAATATATTTATTATATATTGATTTTTTTAGCCTTGCTCTTCTATTATTACTAAGGAATTTCTTCCTCTTTCCTTTGCTTGATACATAGCTTGATCAGCCATTTTTATGAATTCATCAATAACCATTTCTCTACTAGGAATGGTATAGGCAATTCCAACACTTACAGTTATCTTTTTGAAGGGTGACGTCCTGTGTTCTATATTAAGTAATTCAATATTTTTTCGAATGTTTTCAGCAAAAAACACTACTTTATCAAGCTCCATATCCTCTAAAATAATAATAAACTCCTCACCCCCATATCGTGCTGATAAATCAGAAGTTCTTCTTGTGTGTTCCTTTAATAGCTTTCCAATTTCCTTTAAGCAATCATCTCCTGCAAGATGCCCATAGCTATCATTATAATTTTTAAACCAATCAATGTCCAGCATAATTAATGCAAGTGGTCTAATATTCCTAAGAGATGTATTCCATACATTTCTTATCCTTTCATCAAAGCTTCTTCTATTAGCAATTCCAGTTAATCCATCTAAAAATGATAACCTTTCAAGCTCTTTGTTTCTTTCTTCTAATGCTATAGTTCTATTTTTGACCTCGCCTTCCAAATTTACTACTAAATTTGTAAGCCTCTTAGCCATTTTGTTAAAGGATTTTTTTAATTCGCCTAGCTCGTCATTTCTATTTCCCTCATCTAATACAATAAGCTCTCCATCTGTAAGTTTTTTTGCTGCTTCATTAATTTCCAAAATCGGCTTAGTTACCCTGTTAGCAGTTATATAGACTAGACTTGTACATGCAAGCATCGACAGCAATACAGCAACAACAGTACTTCCAACTGCCTCTCTCATCTCAGAAAGATAATCATTTTCAGATAGTATTACATGTATATTCCAACTTAATCCTTCTATATTAACTTTTTCATTGGTTGTAAAATAGCTATCTCCATTGACTTTAAAAGCTTCAAAGGTATTTTCCTCAACCTTTAGAGCTGGTTCGATTAACTCTCTCCCTTTTTTGGATTGATAATATTGTTCTTTAATATTATCCGACCAGTAAAAAACCTCATCGGCTGAAGATGTAATAATTGTACCTTCCTCATCAGTAATAAATACATATCCGTTTTCATTAATCGGGAGACTGTTTAATGATTTTCCCAGCCATGTCAAAAGATAATCAACTCCAAATACTCCGATTAATTCTCCTTCTTCATCATAAACTGGCAAGCTAACTGTTATTACAGGCTCTTTATATATAAAGTGACTGTAAATATTGCTTATACTTTCACTCTTTGTCTGCTTTGCTTTTTGATACCATGGTCTTTTCGTGGGGTCAAAGTTATTATAAACCTCTACTACCTCTATTCCTTCTCCAAGCTCTGCTGTTTTATAATACCAAGAATCACCATCTGTCCTTATATCATTTCTTGCTGCCTGATACTCACCTGTCTTAGTTTTTCTTGCTCCATAAAAGGAGCCATTTTCCATTCCAAAATAAATCATTGTTGCATTATCAATATTTTTAAGCTGTGATATAAAGTATCTTTCTCTTTCAACATCAGAGTCAATTTTTAGCAAACCTGCTTTAAATGAGTCGCTATTACGCTTATTCGCTCGTTTTGCCTGATTAACATTATTTATAATTTGTTGTCTTACCTGGATTTGCATTTGTTCCTGGAGTTCTCGCAGAATTGAATCGGATACATTATTACTCCCTCTGAGTAAAATATAGCCAATAATTAGAATAGAAAAAAAGAGCAATAAAATAAACTGAATAAAGCAAGACCTTCTAATGGATTCATTCCCTATTAATTTTTTTATCCAGCTCGAAATCCTTTGTTTGTTGTTATTCATCCTGTTTCTCCTTTATCCAATTAACTAAATGTAAAGGAAAATCTTAATTTTGCATCCCTTAGAAAAATATAAAGCAGATAACTGAAGCTATAACAAAAACATCGCTTTTCAATCTCTTTTAACAATTATATCATATCGCTTAGGGTATTACTATTATCAGATAATAATTTCTTTGAATTTATGTTTAATAATACACCTGAATTCATCCCTAACAATATCATCTAAATTATTTGCAAGTTGAATTTAATATAAAAAAGCACCCTATTGATAGAATCCCTTGTTGACAAGAAATGTATTATCTGAGAGTGCTTTTATTTTTTTAATAGTATTAATAAATTAATATAAAGGGTATTTCTCAACTAATGCTTTTACTTTGTTTGCTGCAATTTCCTTGTTTTTCTCAAAATCTGAAATAGCAAGATATATTATTTCAGCAATTTCCTTCATATCTTCTTCCTTCATTCCTCTAGTAGTTACTGCTGGAGTCCCTAATCTGATTCCACTTGTAACAAAAGGACTTTGAGGATCAAAAGGTATTGTGTTTTTGTTGCAGGTAACTCCAACCTCATCTAATAATTTTTCTGCCGCTTTACCTGTAATATCCATGCTTTGAAGGTCTACCAGCAACAAATGATTATCAGTTCCTCCACTTACCAGATTAAAGCCTTTATCAGTCAATGCACTTGCTAATGCTTGAGCATTTTTTACTACCTGTTTTTGATATTCTTTAAATTCATCTGTCATTACTTCACCAAAATTAACTGCTTTTGCTGCAATTACATGCATCAAAGGTCCTCCCTGAATTCCTGGAAAAATAGCTTTATCAATCGCTGCTGCATATTCAGCCTTACACAAAATCATTCCGCCTCTAGGACCGCGTAGTGTTTTATGAGTAGTAGTAGTAACAAAATCCGCATATGGTACAGGATTTGGATGAAGTCCAGCTGCAACCAAGCCTGCAATATGAGCCATATCTACCATTAATAAGGCTCCTACCTCATCAGCAATTTCTCTAAATTTAGCAAAATCTATTATTCTTGAATAAGCGCTTGCACCTGCAATAATAAGCTTAGGCTTGTTTTCTCTTGCCAATTTAGCTACTTCTTCATAATCAATATAACCTTCAGTATTAACACCATAAGGAACAATATTAAAATAGCTTCCTGACATATTTACAGGGCTTCCGTGAGTAAGATGTCCTCCATGGGATAAGTTCATTCCAAGAATTGTATCGCCTGGTTTTAAAAATGCAAAATACACAGCAAAATTCGCTTGTGAGCCCGAGTGTGGCTGAACATTTGCATGATCTGCTTTAAAAATTGCTTTTGCTCTGTCTCTGGCAAGGTTTTCAACCACATCAACAAATTCACAGCCACCATAGTATCTTTTTGCTGGATACCCTTCGGCATACTTATTCGTCAAGTGACTTCCCATAGCAGCCATAACTGCTTCAGAAACAAAATTTTCAGATGCAATTAATTCAATATTGTTTTTTTGTCTTCCAAGTTCTGTCTCCATTGCTTTAGCAACTTCAAGATCAACCTTTTTAACTTCATCGATACAATACATTTTAAATCCTCCATTTCAGCGTTCATTTGAATATGCATAAATAATAATTATAATTGTCATGCTAGCAGTATTATATCACAAGCTTTTGCTATTGTCTTGTTTTTTTAGGGCTCTAGATTTATATAAGTAACCGATAATATTATTGGAGATCCAATTTTTTAACACTGATTAATTGTTTTTTATCTAGATATAAACATAATAAATATTCTGCTGGCAGATTATTCTATGCTATTTTTCTATATTTTCTGTGTATTGTTCTGAATTTTTTTGCATAATAGCTAATTTGATATATTTACTTTAACGCTTAATATGATATAATGATAACTGGTTATTAAGTGTCAAAAAAATATATAATATTATTTTAGGAGGTTTATAATGGATATACAAATGGGACCAGTAGCTATCATAGCAGTGTGTATTACTATAGTTGTAATTATGCTGACATTCAAAAACGAGATTAAACGACTAATGAGGGCAAGGGCTATTAAGAATTCTACACCTTCGGAAACTTTGGTTAATGATAAAATCACTTATTCTCCTGATGACAATCTAATACTTTCGTCATCATTTGATGATGCTTATTTGCAAATAGAAGACTGCGAAAAACAAAAATGGTTAATCGCTTTTAATAAACAGGATTATGATTTAGCTTACGCTGAACTCGAAAAATACATAGCAACTCTTGAGGGGCCTACTGATGTCCTAAAAAATAAGTGTATTTTAGCCTTTGTAAATTCTATGACAGATTTTGATCATGCAGTAGAATTATTCATTGAATTGATGGATCAATTTCCTTCTGACGAAAATGTATATATTTGGTTTTCAAAAATATACTCCTGGAATAAGCTGTATCTTCAAGCAATAACCATTATTGATGCTGGCTTAGAAGTACTTACTAAAAATCCTAACCTCATTTTATTAAAGGCTGAATACTTAGGCAAAACAGGAAGCTATCAGGATGGTATTGAATGTATCTTAAGTTCAATTGATAAGAAAGCTTATTCATCAGACACATATTCTCTTCTTGCTAAGCTTTACAAAAAACTCGGAGATTCTGATGAACAAATACAAACTCTTATTAAAGGTTATCAAATGAACCGACTTGATGATGCTCACTTACTTGAATTTGCACGAGAACTCGAGCTGTCAGGTAAACTTCGTGAAAGCTTATACATACTTAAACATCTTGAGAAAAAAAATCCAAAAGACCCAACTACGCTTTGCTATATAGGCAATGCTTACTTTAAACTTGGTTTAAATGACTTAGCCTTAAATGCATATACTGAGGCTGATAAGGTAAGTGGCGGTAACCAGGAATGGATAAAAGCAAATATAGGTAATTTGTATCAAAATATAGGTTTTTATTCAACTTCAACAGAGTATCTAAAAAAAGCTGTAAAAATTTCTGCTGAATACGAATATGCCTTAGAAAGACTTACTCAGGCAGTTGAAGCTAAAAACAAAGATGTTAATCTTCACAAGGAAATATTAAGAGATGCACAGCAATTCTTTATCCAGAGACTTTAATTAGCTGTTAATAGAATTAAAAAACAACGGACATAATGTCCGTTGTTTTTTTTGTACATAATCAAAAAATTTCTTATTACTGGTGCATTGGATGAGGATGATGCTCCTCTTCATATACTGGTGCCTCAGTTATTTCTTCAGCTACAGGTCTGTATTTTTTTTCGTTTTTGAACTTTGATTCATTGATTTTTATTCCCAGATAACATAGCGCTGTAAATACTATTCCTGTAACAAGTGCTACAACCTCGTTTTGATTAGATAAAATATAGCCAATTGTCACTCCTGCCAATAATCCTGCCAGCGGAATAATATATATAATTAAAACTGCTGACAAGAAGCTGCTTTGATCAAGTGTGATATGAACCCAATCACCTTCCTTAGCTTCACATTTGTTTTCAGCTTCAATAATCATATCCATTGCGTCTGCCCCAGCTACACATGCTCTGCAGTGAGCGCATGCTTCTTTTCTTTCTAGCCGCACTACTACCAAATCATCCTTAACCTCTTTAACTTTTCCAATTTCTGCCATAACTCATTTCTCCTTCCTATTTTTTATTTAAGAAAGCGCTACATTGAACATTGAGCTATCTATCCTGTCCCCTTATATCCAGCCTTTCTCGTGCAAATACGGGATTAGCACGTCTTCAGGCATAGGTTTTGAATAATAATAACCTTGAATTCTATTTGTACCATTTCTTTTTAAAAACTCCATTTGCTCCTTTTCCTCTACTCCTTCTGTAACAACCTCAAGCTTAAGCAATTTACCTATATTAATAATTTCCTTTACCAAATCAGCAATAACTAAATCCTTATTAACCTCATCAGTAAATGCTTTGTCAATTTTAAGTGTAGTAATCGGAAGCTTTTGAATATAACTAAGTGAAGAATAACCTGTTCCAAAATCATCTAATGCTATTTTTATTCCCATTGCCTTTAAGGTAAGTAGCTTGTCATGTACAATTTCAAATGCTTCTACAACAACTGATTCGGTAATTTCTATCTCAAGATAACTATAATCAAGTTCAAACTCATCTAAGGTTTTAGCGATTTTTTTATTGAAATTTTCCTGTACTATTTCAACTGGCGATGCATTTACAGAAATTTTAAATTCTTTACTATACTTTTTATTAATTCTTTTAATAAAAGCACAGGCTTCGCTTAAAACAAATTCACCAATACTAATTATCATCTTTTTTTCTTCAGCAATATCAATAAAATCTATTGGAGGCACATAACCCAATTCTTGATTATTCCATCTGATTAAGGCCTCAAAGCCCCATACCTCGTCAGTATTCATATCTATCTGCGGTTGAAAATGAACCGTAAACTCATTGTTCTGCATTGCATTTTCAAGATTTCTTTCAATGTCTCTTCTCCTGGACATTTTTTCTAACATCTCGTTACTAAAAAAGGTAACTCTGTTTCTTCCTTTTTCCTTTGACTGATACATTGCTATATCTGAACAAATCAACAAATCATTTATAGTGATTGCATCTGTTGGATAAAGAGCTATTCCTAAGCTTAAAGTAATACTAACTGTGTTTTCTTCAATAATCATTGGATTATTTGCAAAGGATTCTAAAATAAGATCTGCAATTACCTTG
The DNA here is from genome assembly GCA_002381865.1 of Clostridiales bacterium UBA4080. Taxonomy (GTDB): domain Bacteria; phylum Bacillota; class Clostridia; order Lachnospirales; family Vallitaleaceae; genus UBA4080. Next base: position 74,779 of record DFYO01000058.1, read on the forward strand.
CTTTCATTTTTATTGCAATTATTTAATGTAATTACAAATTCATCTCCTCCAATTCTAAATACTGTATAATTATCATCCAATATTTCCCTAAATCGTTTTCCTACTCTTTTAATCAACATATCCCCAAAAAAATGTCCCATAGTATCGTTAATTCTTTTAAAATTATCGATATCTACCATTAAAATTGCACCGTGATTTAATTTGTTCATTTTAAGAATAATGTTTAAATACTTAAATAATCCCGCTCTATTTCCAAGTCCTGTTAGCTGGTCATTATAAGCCATTAAATTCAGCTGCTCCTGAATCTGGTTCAGTTCTTTATAGGTATCGTTCAATTCCTTATATTTAATATTCAGTTCTTCCTCTGACTTTTCTAAGTCATCAAAGAGTTTTTTTTGCTCAGTATTTTTTTCGTTAAGACTATTTTTAAGAAAAACCAGTTTCTTGATATATGTCATCAATATAGCAATAAATATAAGCAGTAACGCCAATATCGCAAAAGCACTATATACATAGCCTCCAAACTTATTGAATATATTTTCTGGCTTGTTGATTATTGTATATTCCTTTGGAACCAATAGTACATCAAGCTTTGCCTTTGTAATTGCATTGTAATCTACAGACTTGTTTTTTGACTCAATTACTATACTTTTTTCTTTTAATATTTCATTATTTCCATGGGTTATCTGATATGCAAGCTCTGCTGCCTTTTCACCCTGAGCTTTGCTTCTTATCATACTGCCTCCAATTGCTCCAAACCCAAAATTAAAATCATATAGAACATAGATTGGTACAGGCTTAGCAGTTTCAATAATATGCTTTGTATTTGCCGAAAACCCCATCAATGAATTGTTAATATCATTAAAAAAAATACTAATTATTACAGCACTGTTTTCTGGCAGCCTGTCAATTTTTTTGATAATATCCTCTAAGGTTTTTTCTTGATTCTTAACAATACTAATTGAAGGATCAAACCCCTTAATTGCTTTCTCGATTTCATTTACAATAGAAATACCGCTTTCTGTCTGATCATGTACCGTATATATATTTTTAACAGAAGGGTCTAGCTGTTTTATCAGCTTTAAGGTATTATCAATATCTGCTTTTTCAAAAATTCCAATAATGTTTTCATTTTTATTCAGCTTCAATTCAGCATTTACTTGGCTTACACCTGTAAAAATTATTGGTGCATTTGAAAAAATTTCTTCTCTGTATTCAATTGCAAACTCAAGAGCAGTATCATCTGTGGTAATAATTGCATCAATTTTTTTATCTTTATATTTTTGATTATATCTCTGATATAAAAACTCTATGTTTTCCTGATTTGGATTGTTCTTCCAATCCATATATTCAACATAGGTATATATTTCACCTGGAAACTGATTAAAGTATTCGGCAATACTTACATTAGCTTCATCTGTCCATTCAAGACCTGGATGATAGGAATTTAATACTAGTATGTTTTTTTGCTCTTTATCAAAAACAGCTGCCTGTGAAATTACAGATGCTGAAATAATCATAATTAAAATAAAAATAATACCGCATTGTATTTTTTTCATAGAACAATCCTCCATAATATCATCAGAACATCTATAATTTGTCCCTTTTATGTCAAATTCCATGCTTATAAAAATCGGTATATATTTAATGCTTATTAATATCACTCTATATGTTTATATTAACACATATAGAAGTATTTGAAAAGTTAAAAACTATGCTCTGATATCTACTAGCTGAGCACTATCAATGCTAGCTTCTTCAAAGCTTGCCATATTATTAATTATATCCGCAGCTGTTTGAATTATTGTAAAGGCAATTGGACATCCTGTACCTTCACCCAATCTCATTTTTAAATTTAACATCGGTTCTAGACCTATGGCCTCTATAGCTTTTTTATAACCCGCTTCTGCCGAAAAATGAGATGCTATCATAAATTCCTTTGTCAAGGGTTGAATTGTATATGCCGTCAGGGCTGCAACCGCTGAAATAAAGCCATCAATAACAATTGGCAGCCTGTAGTATGCAGCTCCTATAAAGCATCCTGTCATTCCCAATAAATCCAATCCGCCTACCTTGCTCACAATACTATAAATATCCTCGTTATATGGATTTATATCATTTAGTTTATTTTGAAGATTATTATTTATCTTCGTAAAATTCAAATCTAATGCTTCTTTAATAACCATCTTTTTTCTATTATAGGCTTCCTGTGTTATTCCTCCCCCTAATCCTACTGCCTGTTCTGTAGTACATCCTGTAATCGCCATTAATACTGCACTGCTGCAGCTTGTATTACCAATACCCATTTCTCCTGTTCCAATAAGTTTGTAACCTCTATTATAAGCCTCTTCAACCATCTCTATTCCTGTCTTTATGGCTTGTATTGCCTCTTGCATACTCATTGCGGGACCTTTATGAAAATTATCGGTTCCATATCTGATTTTTCTTGCTATAAGCTTATCATGTTTAATATCTTCTGCAATTCCAATATCTACAACCTTTACATCTGATTTTGCTCTTGAACTTATAATGTTAATTGCTGCTTTGTTGTTTAATATATTTAATGTTTGCAATGCCGTAATCTTTTGAGGAGCACAGCTTACACCTTCTTCTGTAATTCCATGATCTGATGCCATAACAATTGTTAGTGCCTTTTCTAGACTTCCTTCATTATTCCCAAAAATCCCTGCTAATTTTATAGCAATTTTTTCAAGCTCTCCCAAACTACCAATTGGTTTTGCAAGCTTATCTAACCTTTCTTCCGCTTTTTTTAACGCTATCTGATCAAGACCTTTTATTGAATTAATTATTTTTTCTAGTTCATTCATCATTATCCTTCCCTTTTATTATTATAAAAATTATATTTGTAAGCTACTTTGTAAAACAAAACCACACAAAGTGTGGTTTGTTATAATTATTCCTACTAAATTTCTTTTTTATAAATCACATTATTGCTATAGCTTATCAATCTTAATAAATAGCTCTTTTAATTGTTTGTCTTCAACTACATTTGGAGCTTCTGACATAGGGTCGGAAGCGTCTTTAATCTTTGGAAATGCAATTACATCTCTTATGCTGTCAGAACCAGTCATAATCATAGCAATACGGTCAAGTCCATAAGCCAGCCCTCCATGAGGCGGTACTCCGAATTTAAACGCATTTAACAAGAAGCCAAATCTTTCATACGCATCTTCCTTAGAAAAGCCAAGTGAAGAGAACATTTTTTCTTGAATATCCTTTTGATGAATACGAATACTTCCACCACCAATCTCATTTCCGTTTAAGCAAATATCATAAGCCTTTGCTCTTACTCTTTCAGGTTCAGTTTCTAAATAATGCAAATCCTCATCCATTGCCATTGTAAACGGATGATGCTTTGCTACAAATCTCTTTTGTTCTTCATTCCATTCAAGCAATGGGAATTCAGTAATCCATACAAATTTAAAATCATCTTTTTTTGTAAGTTCTAATTTTTTTGCAAGCTCTAATCTTAATCCACCTAGAGTGTTATAGACTACTTCATTTTTATCAGCACAGAATAGTAATAAATCTCCTGGTTTTCCGTCTAATGCTTCTATAATTTCTGTTGTTTTTTCTTCAGTTAAAAACTTTGTAATAGCTGATTTCAGTTCTCCATCTTCTGTAATTGCAATCCAAGCCATTCCTTTTGCTCCAAAGCCCTGTGCCATTTCACCAAGTGCATCTATTTGCCTTCTTGGGAAGCTTCCACAATTCTTTGCATTAATACCTCTTACACTGCCTCCATTTGCTACAGCTCCAGTAAAGACTTGAAATCCTGAATCCTTTACTATCTCAGAAATATCAACTAATTCCATTTTAAATCTAATATCCGGCTTATCTGAACCAAATCTGTCCATGGCATCCTTATAAGTTATTCTTTCCATTGGAAGAGGTACATCTACATCTAAAACTTCTTTAAATAACTTTGCAAGAAGTCTTTCATTGATTTCAATAATATCATCTACCTCAACAAAGGAAAGCTCCATATCGATTTGTGTAAATTCTGGCTGTCTATCTGCTCTTAAATCTTCATCCCTAAAGCATTTTACAATTTGAAAATATCTATCGTAACCAGATAACATTAATAGCTGCTTAAATATTTGAGGCGATTGCGGTAAAGCGTAGAAATTACCTGGATGAACACGGCTTGGTACAAGATAGTCTCTAGCGCCCTCTGGTGTGCTTTTCGTAAGCATAGGAGTTTCTATTTCTAAAAATCCTTCCTCACAAAGAAATTCCCTTGCAACAGAAGTAGTTTTATGGCGAAGCATTAAATTTCTTTGAATATCAGGTCTTCTTAAATCCAGATATCTATATTTTAATCTTAAGTCTTCTTTTACAGGACTGTTTTCTTCAATTTGAAATGGAGGTGTTTCTGCTTCTGAAAGAATTCTTAATTCTACTGCTCTTACCTCTATCATACCAGTTTGAATATTTGTGTTTATAGTCTCATCGTCGCGTTTTTCAACAATTCCCTTTATTGCAACAACAAATTCATTTCTAATTTGCTCTGCTTTTTTAAAGCCCTCTTCACCAATAGAGCTTTGATCAAATACAATTTGAAGAATTCCTGTTCTGTCACGTAAATCAATAAATATTAATCCTCCTAAATCTCTTCTTCTTTGTACCCATCCCATAACCGTTACTGTTTGTTCAATATTCGTTTCGCTAACCTCAGTACATCGATGGGTTCTTTTTAAATCTTTCATTGTTTCACTCATTTTTTTCCTCCAAAAATAATCACTTGTTGTTTTTTATCTTACATTAATCTGATTTTTTAAATATACTATCTTAACTTTGACTATCAATTAGATTAAACTAGCTTTGCCATTTCTTCCACAAGAGAATCTAAAACGACCTTTATCTGTTCTCCTGTATCCATATTTTTAAGCATTGCTTGGTTTTCACTCAACTCATTGTCTCCAATAATAAGAGAATATTTGGCATTAATTTTATTGGCATATTTCATTTGTGCTTTAACACTTCTTCCCAGCAAATCTATCTCTGCCTTTATATTGGCACGTCTAAGTGCTTGAACCAATTCAGCCGCTTTTACATTAGCCATAAAGCCCATAGTTCCAATATATAAATCAACTGATGTTTTGATTTCATTGTTACCATTTGACGCAGTAATAGTAAGTAACAATCTTTCTATTCCAGCTCCAAAGCCTACAGCAGGAGTCGGACTTCCTCCACATTCTTCAATCAGTCCATTGTATCTTCCTCCACCGCATATTGTTCCCTGTGAACCTATTTCTTTTGAAATAAACTCAAATACAGTTTTTGTATAATAATCAAGTCCTCTCACTACCCAAGGATTAACTGTATATTTAATGTTCATCGCATCTAATAGCTCTTGCAATTGTTCAAAATGCGTTTTGCATTCAATATCTAAATATTCAATAATCGGCGGAGCTACTTTTAATACCTCTTTACAGGTTGTTTCTCTGCAATCTAATACTCTTAATGGATTTTTAACCGCTCTTTCTTTACATGTTGGACAAAGCGTTTCAATATTATCATCAATAAAGCCTTTTAAAATTTCATTATATTTTTTTCTGCACTCCGGTCCGCCAAGACTATTAATATTAAGCTCAACATTTTTAATATTTAGTCTTTCAAGCATTTGTACACCTAGTGCAATTATTTCTGCATCTGCAGACGGATGGTCGGAGCCAAAAAGCTCTACTCCAAACTGATGAAATTGTCTGAGTCTGCCTGCTTGAGGCTTTTCATATCTAAAAGCCGGAGTAATATAGAAAAGTTTTGTAGGCTGAATATCTGCATACATATTCCTTTCTAGGTAAGCTCTTACAACACCTGCTGTACCTTCTGGCTTTAAGGATATACTTCTAAATCCTTTATCTAAAAATGTATACATTTCCTTTTGGACTACATCTGTAGTTTCCCCAACACTTCTTGAAAACAATTCTGTATGTTCAAACATCGGTGTCCTGATTTCCTGATAAGAAAAATCCCTGCATAAGCCTCTTACAGTATTCTCGAGTTCTTGCCACCTAAGCATCTCATTGCCATATAAATCACTTGTTCCTCTTGGTGCTTTTGTAAGCATTTTTTTGCCTCCTTTTCATTTATCAAATAAAAAAAATCTCTATCCATTACCTATCGGTAAGGGACGAGATAATACCCGCGGTGCCACCCTAATTATAACAAATGTTATCAGCTCAAATCCTTTAACGTGGATTAATCGAATTAACCTACTAATATATTTCGGAAAATTACTCAAAAGTGTTTTTCGGAAAATATTTTATAAGAAGCTCCCAGCCAAGACTCCTCTCTCTAGAATAAATATATAAGCCTACTTTTCTTTATCATCGATTTATTCAATATTCATTAATAATTTTATTCATAAACCTAGCTTTTGTCAAGTAGTATTTACATTTATACATTATTAGAAGCCTTATAGTTTTTATAACTTAATAATTATTCTATTATTTATTATAAAAGGTATATGTCTTAAAAATACTTCTAGTAGTTAATTAGTCTTATATATACTACGTAATATTTTTGTTTTATGTTATAATAATGTAATAATTACAAAAGGATGGTGATACCAAAATGTTTAAAAAATGTCTTTCAGCTTTTTTATCCTTACTTTTTGTATTCACAGTATTGATTACACCAGTTCAATCAATCTCAGCCTTTACAGAACTGCCGGTTTCTCTTAAGGATGTTTCTTATAAGTTTAATAGCACTGTCAAGTTTTTAGACCTTTCTACCTTAACCAAAACGGGCGATAATATCAATATTCCAAATACCAGTTTTTCATCTGGTGATATTATTGTAGACAAAAAAAATAGTATCAGCATAAAAATTCTAAAGGTTAATAACGATGGTTCATATTTAACAGTTAAGCCTTCTATGAATGATTTGTTTAAAGAATTTAATATACCAAGACAAATCATACAGCCTAATTCTGCTAATATTAATGAATATCAGGTTAAGGGAGTTTCTATCGAGGATTATTTAAAAAACAAAAATCCTGATAGATCTGGACAAAAAAGCTCAAAAAAATATGCGGGCTCTTCTGATGTAATGGATAATATTAATAAACTATTTTCAGAAAGAAATAGTAAAGTATATCAATATAATGGTGTTTATGAATTCAGTGCTTTGGGCTCTTCTTCTAACAAAGTGAAGCTCTCCCTTGACGGAGCACTAGGTGTAAGTCCTAATCTTGTAGCTGAATATAGTCTGTCAGATGGATATGAATTTGGCTTTGTTGATGCCGCACAGTTTATAGATGTAAATATGATGTTCGATGTAAAAATCAATGACGAAATGTATCTTCCAGTTTTTTCTGTATATGTTCCTATTCCTGGAATTGGGAGTGTTAAACTTGGTATATTTATGGTTGTAGATGTCGACGGTAATATTACGCTTACCGTCAAGGCTCAGGAAGGAATAATAGCTAACGCTTCCGTATACGGAAGCACTTCATTTGGAATTCCAACCTCTTTTCATGTCAACAAAAGTTTTGATCAATATTTTGGTGCAGAATGTGACCCAATGGGTTCTATAAAAGCCGGCTTATATTTAACTCCTCTTGTAAGCTTGGAAATATTAGATGTTGATGTGTTTGATGCACAATTGCGATTAGGCTTTTATGGATATTCAAACATATCAAATCAGACTATGAATTATGGAGTTAATTTTGTAATTAATGCATTTGTTACTGTTCTAGATGACAGAACTACTTTAATTAATGAGCATATTCCAATAATAGAAAGAAATAAAAGCTTTAATCCTGCAGATGATGTTATTTTCTATTTTAGCAGATTTTGTTCCTATCAAAATAGAATTAATATTGCCGCTATGACCAAACGTTTAAGCGGAAGTAATATAGCTAATGCTCCTCCCTTTAGTGACAAGCTTCCATTTTCAAATAGAACTCTCGAAATATGGTACTACAAGGCCGGAAATAATCCTCAAAACGGAGCTAACCAATCTCCTACATATAAAATACCCGTTCAAACCGATAGCAATGGCTGTATAGGCATCAATTTTTCTGTCTTAGCGGGCTATTCAATTGATGTTCAAAAAGGCGATTGCATTATAGTAAAAGCACCTGGCTTTATTGGCGAAACTGACATTTTACAAAGCGTTAGCCCTTTTGGTAAAGAAAAGCTGCCCGGCCAAGGCGATTTTTATGGATATAGCCGGGTTTATGGTGATTTTTTTGAGGATACAATTCAGTTTAATACACTATCTGGTCCTGATTTAACAGCTCTGGATATTCCTAATACTGGTAAAATAGAATTTGAGCCTAAAAAAAGAATATATTATAACGGACCAGTTAAGCTTTATTCAACTGATAAAACTACTGGTGTTACAGAAACTTCAGTTTTTAATGCAAACGAAAACCAAAATATTTATTATACAAATAGCATTATGTCTTCTTTAAGCAGTTCTATATTTCAAAATCACTATAATATCAAGCCAAACAACGAATTAAGATGGCAAATTAATTTTGACAATTATATTTATGGCACTTATGAACCAACAGGTGCAGGCGGCCATCAGACTACTCACCAGGTTACCATCAAACGTCTTGTTGAGGATAAGCAGGTTGTTATTGAGGATTACTATGGTGTCCCTATAGGCCTACAGCATAACATAGCTCTAAGACTTATTGCTGTAAACAAAGGCGGGACAAAACCCTATATCGGACCTGCAAAGCTTGATATTACTCTTGGCAAAGTGCCTCCCGAATATATTCAATCCTTTGAGATTGACAAAGCAATTGCAGACCTTGGGTATATAAAATTCCCAGCCGCAGATATAAGATATCCTAATCATTATGAATATTATACTGAACCGCCTTTTCCTGTAGTATTATATGCTTCCTCTGCACCCTATAGCATGACTCTTGATCCAAAGTATAATCTTAGTGTTAATAATTTTGATGCCTCAAAGGGTGCTGTAAGTCAGGCACACTATTATTGGCGCTGGGAAGAGCTTCAGCCTGATATTCCCGAAACTGTTTCAATTAAAAAGAAGAGAACAATATATCATGAGGATAGTCCTCCAACTACTTCAACCATAACTGTTAATGTTGATAACAAAAAATTCTTTTTCCCTGACAATATAAGCGTTCCTGAATTTTCCAGCATTCCTGTTTCATATACTGTCTATGACCCAATGGCAGGCAAAAGCTTTAGTACACCTGACCTTAATGATTATTCTTTAGATCCTTCAAGAAACATCTATCAAATGAGACATTTAGTGTATGGTCTTGCAATAGAAGGTCAACCTATTAATAACCCATCATTTTCGCCGCCTAATCCTACAGTCAAGGGTGATAACGGCCTTGTTGAATACGATTTTAGCAAGTTTAATGTTTTAGAATATTTAGATACGTTAAAAAATCACAGTAATCAATTTGTAATTAATCCTTTAACCGAGGGTTCAGAGCTTTATATTACTATGCCTTCTGTTGAAAAAAACAATGCATTAAAGACCTCTTTGAAAATCAACAATTATTCTTATCTTCCCACCTGGGCAACAGGTTATATTTCTTCTATAGTAAATAATAAGATAATGTCCCTGGATAGTAAGGGTAATTTCTCTGCTGGAAAAAACACAACCCGTGCTGAATTTTCTTCAGCAATAGTCAATACTCTTGGTTTGTCCTCTTTAGATATAGAAAAATCCGGTTTTCCATTTAATGATATTAAAAAAGATGACAAAAATATTAATGGCATGATAATAGCTTATCAGTGCGGAATAATAAATGGGACATCTGCAACAACCTTTTCTCCTAGTGAATTAATAACTCGTCAGGACGCTGCAACAATGCTAATGAGAGCCTTTAATCTAAGAAATAAAAGCTTAGTTCCAAATAACACCAGTGGCAGGTTAAATGCATTTTCAGACAAAGCTAATGTCAGCAGCTATAGCACTGCCAGCCTTGAACAAGCAATTTCTCTTGATTTTTTCAGCGGCTATCCAGACAATACTTTATTACCTCAAAACAATATATTAAATGAACAAACCGCAAAAATACTATATCAATTAAAAATTAAGGCTGAAAAGCCAGGCTTACAGTGGGTTAAGTAGTTTTGATATAAAAGTATAAATAATCTGCAAGAAAAAAGGAACAGCCTTAATAGCTGTTCCTTTTTTCAAAGAATTCTCTTCGCTTTTCCATTATTTCATCGTGTCTTTCTATGTAATCCTTTAGATTTTTAAAATTCTCAATCCTCTGCAGTCCTTCATAATTCAAAACCTTTGATACTCCTCCTGCTCCTATCGCCAGAATATTGGAGGTTTCTTCGATTATTTCGATATTATAAATACATTCTGTTTTAGCCTTGCAGTATCCAATGTTTTCTAAATTCCCTGCAATATTTTTTTGTCTGTACATATAATATGGTTCCATATTCATTCTTTCTGCTGAACTAATAGCCACTTCCATCATTTCCTCTGCAAGTTTTTCAGATAGCACCTCACTTGCTTGTGAATTAAGTACAGAGCCTCTTTTTATAGCAAGTGCATGAACTGTAAGATTATCAGGGTTCATTTTTTCAATTTCTGCAAACGTATGCTTCACATCTTGAATACTTTCTCCAGGTAATCCTAGAATCACATCCATATTAACTACATCAAAGCCTTGTTCTTTAACCTCTTGAAATACTGATTTAATCTGCTCTGTAGTATGCTTTCTTCCAATAATATCCAAGGTCTTCTGATTCATAGTTTGCGGGTTAACAGATATTCTTGAAACCAAATTATCTTTTAGTATTTTTAGCTTTTCTTTTGTTATAGTATCAGGTCTGCCCGCTTCTACTGTATATTCCTTAATCAAGCTCAAATCAAAGCAGTTTCTTATTGTATCTGTTAGCAGCTTTAGCTCTTTTGCTTGTATCGAAGTAGGTGTTCCTCCACCAATATAAATACTTCTAATAGGTATAGTCCTTCCTCTGTTTGTCATCATTGCTATATATTCGAGCTCTTTAATCAGCTTTTCTAAATACATACACACTTGATTTTTGTATAAATTAATTGGATATGATGTAAATGAACAATAGTTGCATTTGCTTGGACAAAAAGGGATTCCTATATATAAATTAATTTCTCCTTTTATTCTAGAAGATAATACCCGCTTTTCTTTTGTTGATATTTTTAATAGAAGATTTATTTTATCATCAGCAACAAGATATTCTTTTTTAAGTATTTCCTTGATCTGCTCTTTTGTTTTGTTTTCCTTTTCCATTAGCTGTACTACAATTTTTGAAGGTCTAATCCCAGTAAGTATTCCCCATTTTGCTTTGACCTCAGTTACTTCTCTACACAAAAAATAAAGCAGCCTTTTAATCTGTCTGTTTTGCTGCTTGGTTCTTTCTTTAAGGTCTTTAATTTTATTAATACTATCCTGTTCATTATAATTTGATTTAACTATTTTATTTATTTCAGCTTTTTCAACATATTCTATAAAGGTATTATTATTATCAACAAAAATATTAATCCCATTATCCGTAATTTTAGATAAGGAGAAATCAATTGCTTGATTTGAATAAAAAACCTTTAGGTAGGTCTTTATTTGTTCTTGAAATTTTTGTTCATTTACGTAAATCTTCATTTTTTCCCTCAAATCAGATACTGATTATTCTTCTTCTCAAATCCTAATGTAGTATTAATACCATGTCCTGAACAAACAATTGTATCCTCTGGCAAAGAATATAATCTTTCCTTAATGCTATTTACAAGAGTTTCTGAAGGCAATTTATTAAAATCAGTTCTTCCAATCGTACCTGCCATTAATGTATCTCCTGTAAACAGAACTTTATTATCCGAATTATAATAGCATATACTATTATTGGTATGGCCAAAAATCTCAAAACACTCAAATACAAAAGTGTTGCTTAGATTAATAATATCCCCGTTTTTTATAAAGCTATTTGCTTTTGCAGTTATGCTTTTTGCCATAAACATCTTAGAAAGATTTTTTTGAGCATTTTCCATCATTTCTGCCTCTTGTTTATGAGCAAATACTTTAATACCTGATTGCCCCTTATTATTAAGAATTTCTATAATCTCATCAACTGCACCTATATGGTCAAAATGACCATGAGTAATTAATATAGCCATTAGCTTGAGACCCTTATCTAATAAATGTTTTACAATGTCTTCGGCATCCGCTCCTGGATCAATCAAAACAGCATTCTCTCTATTATTATCAACAAGCAAGTATGTGTTTGTTTGAAAAATATTATCTGTAATAGTAATTATATCCATAGATACTCCTAATTATTCGGCCTTATAATCTCAGCTACGCCTTCTAAGTTCCTAATTTTTTTTGTAATCTTGTTTAACTGCTCTACTCCGTTTATCTCCATTGTAATGTTAAATACTGAGGTCTGATTTTTTTCCGATCTTGCATTAAGGGCTTTTACTGGAACATTCTCTTCCGTAAGCACCTTCGATATATCTACTAATAACCCGATTCTGTCACTGCCAATAATCTGAATCTCTGTCTGATACAAAATATTCGAAACCTCTTTTTCAGGCATCTGCCATTCTGAATCAATAAGCCTGTGTCTTTCATCTTGAGTCAAATTAATAATGTTAACACAGTCCGTTCTATGGATAGAAACACCTCTTCCTCTTGTTACAAACCCAACTATTTCATCCCCTGGAACAGGACTGCAGCATCTTGAAAACCTAACTGCAAGGTCCTCAACACCTTTTACAACAATGCCGCTTTTAGATTTCTTTTCTCCGCTAAAACCAGCTTTTTCATTTACCTGCTTAAGTATTTCTTGATCTGTTATACCTTTATGTGCTGTTTTATTCGTTTCTTCAAGAAGTCTGTTTAATATCTGTCCTTCCTTTAATCCTCCGTGCCCTATAGATGCATAAACAGATTCCCAGTTTTTAAAGCCGTATTTTCTCTGCACAACCTCCATATACTCAGTCTTTAGAAGTTCATTTAAAACTATATTCTTAGACTTAGCATACTTTTCAAGCATTTCTTTTCCACGCGAAACATTTTCATCTTTTAGCTCTTTTCTATACCATTGACTAATTTTACTTTTAGCCTGAGAGCTTTTTACTATTTTAAGCCAGTCACGACTCGGTCCTTTTGAATTTTGCGAGGTGATTATTTCAATTCTGTCACCATTTTTTATCTTGTAGTCAAAGGTTACGATTTTCCCGTTAACTCTTGCACCTACCATTTTGTTTCCAACTGCACTATGTATATGATATGCAAAATCAATCGGTGTACTGCCTGTAGGCAAGTCAATAACATCTCCTGTAGGTGTAAAGGCATATACCTGATCTGCAAAAACATCTAAATCAGTTTTTAATACATCCATAAACTCTTTATTATCAGACATATCTCTTTGCCACTCTAAAATATGTCTTAACCAATTGAGCTTTTGTTCTGCACTTTCATCTGTTACACCTGAATTTTTTGCCTCTTTATATTTCCAATGCGCTGCAATACCATATTCCGATACCTTATGCATTTCCTTTGTTCTTATTTGCATTTCAAAGGGCTCACCTTCTGGCCCAATCAAAGTAGTGTGTAAAGACTGATAGTTATTAGGCTTTGGCATTGCAATATAATCTTTAAATCTCCCTGGTATTGGTTTGTAAAGATCATGAATAATCCCAAGCACTCCATAGCAATCCTTTACATTTTCAACAATTACCCTTACAGCAAACAAATCATATATTTGATCTAAGGTCTTTTTTTGTCCAACCATTTTTTTATAAATACTGAAAAAATGCTTTGGTCTTCCATCTATTTCTGCTTCAATTCCAGCCTGCTTAAGCTGCTCAGCTAATAATTTTTCAATCTGCTCTACATATCTGATTCTGTCATCTCTTTTTCTATTTATCTTTTCAACCAAATCATAGTATGCTTCTGGCTGAAGATATCTGAAGGATAAATCCTCTAGCTCGACCTTAATTTTAGAAATACCTAATCTATGTGCTAGTGGAGCATAAATACTGAGAGTTTCCTTTGCCTTTTCCTTTTGCTTTTCTTCGCTCATATATTTTAAGGTTCTCATATTATGAAGCCTGTCGGCTAGCTTAATCAAAATTACTCTTATGTCCTTAGCCATAGCTAAAAACATTTTCCTATAATTTTCAGCCTGAATTTCTTCTTTATCAGTTGTATATGAAATCTGTCCAAGCTTAGTAACCCCTTCTACAAGGAGTGCAACTTCTTTGTTAAACATCTTTTCGATTTCTTCACAAGTATAATGTGTATCCTCGACAACATCATGAAGAATCCCTGCAACAATCGTTTCTTTGTCAAGTTCTAAATCCGCAAGAATCATTGCCACCTCAAGAGGGTGAACAATATATGGTTCTCCTGATTTTCGAATCTGAGTCTCGTGAGCTGTCTTGGCAAGCAAGTAAGCCTTTTCGATCATATCAAAGTTTTCTGCAGGATGATATTTTTTTATTCTGTTTATTAATTCGTCATACATTTTATCCGGCATTTTTCATCACATCTCACTTCAATTGTTCATTTTTTCTTGATAATCTAATGAAGTAAGCAGTCCTATGTTTCCTTGGAAATAGCTTACTTCAAAATCATTGTAACTATATATTTGATTTTAATAAATATTACCATTAGCTGTAAAAGATTTCAACTAAAAAATTAATACTTAATAATCGAATCGATATTTTGATTTTCCATCAACTTTCTTCCATTTAAAAACTCAAGCTCAATTAAGTAGACAATTTTTACAACTTTACCACCTAGAGCTTCAATTAGTTCAACCATCGCCTTTGAAGTTCCTCCGGTTGCTAATAGGTCATCAATTATTACAACCTTATCTCCCGGTTCAAATGCGTCTGTATGAATTTCGATTTCTGCTGTTCCATATTCTAGCTCATATGAGATACTTTTTGTTTTATATGGAAGCTTTCCAGCTTTTCGTATTGGAATAAAGCCTTTGTTCATATTATAAGCAATTGGCACTCCAAAAATAAAGCCTCTTGACTCAGGTCCTATAACATAGTCAAATTCAACCTCTTTTAAAGAATCCTGCATTAAATCAATAGCAGCCCTTAATGCATCCTTATCCTTTAAAATAGTAGTAATATCTTTAAACACAATTCCTTTTTTAGGAAAATCTGCTACATCTCTGATTAAATTTTTTATATCCATAGCAACCTCCAAATTATTTTTGTCCAGCCCACTTATTATACAACTTTGAAGCCTTTAATTCAACTTTTTTCCCTTTAAATATTTCAAAAAACACTGTAATATGTTCAATATTATAATTAATTAGCCCTAATTCCTTAAATACCTCTAGCATTACCACAATTTTCAAAGCAATTTTGCTTTTATTCTTCCATGCCAATGTCGCAAGCTTAGAAAAAGACACGTAATTATCATTATTAACTAACGAATTATGTAAAAATCTATAAAATATAGAATATTCATCAATTTCTATTAATTCATCTGCAATCACCTTGTCTTCGAGCAGATTTGGAATCATATTTACTGCCTCCAAAAATTCCTGCTCTAGTTTTCTGTCAGCCTTCAAATCCCTTGCTAAAAGCTGTGGCGTTATAGTGTTATTCCATTCATTTATGTCCAGTGTACCAATTACACTTACATCATTTCCTACTGAGTAATTTTTTTCCTCTTCTCCTAACGAAAATCCCACTACATCTAATGAATTACTTTCTTTTATTAGCTCAAGCTTAAGATGATTCTTTTCCTTACCAATTTGTCTTATCGATGAAAGCTTTGCATCTATAACAAATACTGGTTCTTCATTTCCTGCTCCATAGGGTTCTAATATTTCTAATTTTTTTATTAATTCAATGCTGATATCCTCTAGGTCAATTTTAAAATCTGCTTTCATTTTTTTAATTAATGTATCTTTTAACATATATTTTTCTGCATATTCATTTAGTTTCTCTGACAAAGCGGATACCTTTTCCTCCTTTAGAGACATTCCTGCTGCCATATCATGCCCCCCGAATTTATCCATAAGCTCGCTGCAGCTTGACAGTGCATTAAAAATACTAAAGCCCTCCACACTTCTTGCTGAACCGCTAGCTATACCCTCTTCAATTGTCAGAATAACAACCGGACGATAAAATTTTTCTACAATTCTAGATGCCACTATTCCAATTACACCATGGCTCCAGCCCTCTTTATATACTACGATAACCTTTGTATTTTCAATATCTACATTCTTTTCAATAAGTGAAAGTGCTTCTTCTGTTATTCTGGCTTCAAGCTCCTGACGCTTTTTATTAGTATTGTCAAGATATTCAGAAATCTCAGCCGCTCTAACAATATCTCTAGTTAAGAATAGCTCCACTCCTTTATTAGCATCTCCAATTCTGCCTGCAGCATTAAGTCTTGGACCTAATTGAAATCCAATAATGGAGGAGGTAATCTTTTTGTTCTCAGCTCCAGCTATCTTTAACAAACCTTTAATTCCAACATTCCAGCTTTTTTCTATAGTGTTAAAGGCTAACTTGACAATCACTCTGTTTTCATCTATTAATGGGACTATGTCAGCAATTGTTCCTATTGCTGTAAGCTCCAGATACTTCCATATGTTTTCCAGCCTGTTATATTTAATTGCTAATGCATGAATCAGCTTAAATGTAACTCCTACTCCTGCAAGCATTTTAAAAGGATAGCAGCAATCCTCTCTTTTAGGATCTATTACCGCAATGGCATTCGGAAGCTCCCCCTGACATTCGTGGTGATCTGTAATGATTAAATCCAGGTTTATTTTTTTTGCATACTCTGCCTGTTTGTTTGCTACTATTCCTGTATCAACAGATATTACCAAATCAGTGCTATTATTTTTAATTGTCAATAGAGCTTCTTCATTAATCCCATATCCTTCTTTTTGCCTGTTGGGAATATAATAATCAGCATTGGCATTAAGCTCCTTCAAAAACAATACCAGTATTGAAGTGCTTGTTATTCCGTCAACATCATAATCTCCATATACCGTGATTTTCTGTTTGTTTTCAATTGCTTGTGCTATTCTTTCAACAGCCCTATTCATATCTGCCATAAGATAAGGGTCGTAAAAATGTTCTTTTTCAGGCTTTAAAAACCTATCAACATTTTCTTTTTCACTTAATCCACGATTTGCAAGTAATGTAGCTAAAGGTATTTCCAAATAATTTTCCGCTGCAATTTTTTCAATCAATGCTTTTTCTGCTTGCCTTATTTCCCAAATACTTTTCAAAATACCCCTCCTTTATAAAACAAACAAGAATAACGCCCTTTGAACGCAATTCTCGTTATTTTTTCAAAGGCTATTATACCTTTGAATTTGTTACAGGCTCTTTTGTATTTATACTTAGACTATAACGATAAGTGCTTATTTTTTAGAACAAGTCCCCCTCTAATAATAGTGGGGGACTTGTTCTGTTGCTTGAAGTGTTTAAAAAAATATTTATGCTGACTTTCTTTTATTATTAAACATATACCAAAGGGGGCTTGCAATAAATATTGAAGAAAAAGTTCCTGCTAAAATACCCACCATTAACGGCAAAGCAAAATCCCTTATTGCATCGACTCCTACAATATATAAAACTAGCACCATAACAAATGTTGTCATCGAAGTATAAATTGATCTTGCAAGAGTCTGGCTAATACTTCTGTTTGCAACTGAAAGATAATCTCCTTTTTTCATATGTATCTGATTTTCTCTTATTCTGTCAAAAACAATAATTGTATCATTTATTGAATAACCTACAATAGTAAGCATCGCAGCAATAAAAGAATTGTTTACAGGAATATTTAGGACTGAATATACAGTCAATACAACCAATACGTCATGTACAAGTGCTGCAATTGCGCTTATTCCAAAGCGAAAATCCTTGAAACGAATTGTTATATATATAAGCATTGCAATTGTTGCAATTAAAATCGCTAAAATAGCATCTCTTCTCATTTCCGAGCTTACAGTCGCACTAATAGATTCACTTTCAATACTATCTGTAGTAATATTATATTTTTTAACTAATGCTTCATCTAATTTTTGTCTTTGGTCACCATTTAAAGTAGCTGTTTTGATAATGATTTGATCCTTGCCTTTAACATTTTGAAGCTGTGGATTTAAGCCTGTTGCATCCTTAATAATGCTTCCCAGGTCCTTTTCTAAGGCTTCAAAGCTGTCATATCCTTTTCCTTCGCCTACAGAAACCAAGGTAGAGGTTCCTCCAGCAAATTCAATATCATAATTAAATGCGGTACCTATGCTGCTAACATTAAGTGGCATTTTAACTAAGCCCGCTAAAATAATAATCAGTGAAACTGTAAACCATATTTTTCTTCTTTCAATTACTCTTATTATTCTTGTTTCTTTTTGTATTCCATATAGCTTTTTATTATTAAAGCCAATGCCAACCATACTTGCTACAATTATTCTTGTTGCTACAAGTGCCGTAAACATAGAAACTACAATACCAAGCGCTAAAGTAACTGCAAACCCTTTTATTGTTCCAGTTCCCATTATCAAAAGAATTACTGCTGCTATAAGGGTTGTAACATTTCCATCTATAATTGCAGATAAGGCTTTTTTAAAGCCAGCCTTAACTGAAGCTCTTAATGTTTTTTCCATTGCCAGCTCTTCTTTTATTCTTGCAAAGATAATTACATTAGCATCAACTGCCATACCAATTGACAAAATAATACCTGCTATACCAGGCAGTGTTAATGTAATATTTGCCAGGCTCATTATTATTATCATTAAAGTAGAATATAAAACAAGCGCAAACGAAGCTGCAAGGCCTGGAAGTCTAAATACAATAAGCATAAGAGCAAAAATTATGCACATTCCAATAAATCCTGCCAATAGGCTTGTGTTTATTGCATCCTGTCCCATTTTTGCACCTACTACATTGGATCTTAACTCTTTAAGCTCTAAAGGTAATGCACCAATTCTTATGCTAGTTGCCAAATCATTGGCAGCTTCAATGGATTCTAATCCTGAAATAATTGCTACTCCATCTGTAATTTTTGTTTCTACTACTGGAGCTAAAAGTTCTTTGCTATTATATAATATAGAAATTTGTTTTCCAATATTATTGCCTGTTGCCTCTGCAAACTTAGTTTTACCTTCAGCATTAAGCTCAAGTCGCACATTATATCTGCTGCTAAGATCGGATGTATTCTCATAAACACTAGCAGTCTTAACATCCTTTCCAGAAATTACTATTGTTCCCTTTGTATCCTTAAATTCCAAATTACCAGGTTTTCCAAGCTCCTCTAACACCTTATTTGCATCAGAAACTCCCGGTATATCAACATTTATCCTGTTGCTTCCTTCACGATATACCTCACCCTCTGTATACCCTTTTTCATCAATTCTTTGCTGTAGCTTAAAAATCGTATCATCAATTTCCTGTTTTTCAGGATTTTCTTTTACAGTAGTATAAGTAATACTTACTCCACCTTCTAAGTCCAATCCAAGATTAATACCTTTAACTCCGCCTGTTGAATTTTTCCCAACACCATTTATTGCAAGAAACACACTTCCGCAAATAATTAGTATGCTCAAAATAAGACTTATACTGCTTTTACCTTTCATAGGTAAACCCTCCTTAAATTATACTTCTATAATATATCTATAAATCAATTCATTAAAAATTATAATTTTTATTACCTGATTCGTCAAGTGCTATTAATACTATATTCCCATAGCTTTTAAATATATTGCACATTCTACTCTTTTCTTTTCAAGCTCGCAGCCTAATTCATAAACCTCTGAAATATTTCCATGAAAATTATATGAATTTGCATTACAACCTCCTCCGCAATAAAATCTTGCCCAGCATTCGCTACACTTATTTTTTGTAAACAAATTGCATTCTAAGAATTCCTGTCTTATTTTTTTATTCTCAATTCCTGTGTATACCGAACCAATACGTTTATCGTCGATTCCAACAAACTGATGACAAGGATATAAGTCTCCTTCAGGTGCAACTGCCAGATACTCAGTTCCTGCTCCGCAGCCTGTCATTCTTTTTATTACACATGGTCCTTGCTCTAAATCAATCATAAAATGAAAGAAATTAAAATCCTTGCCTTCTTTGTGATATTCAAGTATTTTTTCTGCCAGCAAATCATATTCCCTGCAAATACCTTCAATATCTTGATTTTGAAGCGCATAACTCATGTTTTCAGGTGCTACAACTGGTTCAACTGATATTTGCTTAAATCCAAGGTCTGCCAGATGAAGAACATCCTTTGAAAAGTCTAGATTATTTCGAGTAAAGGTTCCTCTGGCATAATAGTTTTCCTGATTTCTGCTTTCAGCTACTTGTATTAGCTTTTGCAAAATCAAATCATAGCTTCCTTTTCCATTTGAAGTTACTCTCATTTTATCATGTATTTCTTTTCTGCCATCTATGCTGATTACCACATTATACATATGTTTATTTATGAATTCTATTATTTCATCATTTAATAAAACTCCATTTGTGGTAATAGTAAATCTAAAATTCTTGTCATGCTCTTCTTCTTTAGATTTTGCGTAATATACGACTTCCTTTACAACATCAAAATTCATTAGTGGTTCGCCACCAAAAAAATCTATTTCAAGGTTTTTTCTGCTGCCCGAATTTTCAATCAAAAAATCTATAGCCTTTTTACCAACCTCACTGCTCATAAGACCTCTTTCTTTATGGTACTCGCCTTCCTCTGCAAAGCAATATTTACAAGCAAGGTTACAATCATGAGCTACATGAAGGCATAAAGCCTTAACAACACTTTCTCTGTCCTTAAAGGATTTTACAACATTTTGGTAAGGGTCCTCTGTGAAAAGCTGATTTTGCTCAGTTAATTCTTCAACTTCAGATAAAGCCTCTTTTATTACCTCTATATCATACTCTTCTTTTAGATAAGAATATATTTTTTCTTTATCAATTCCTTGATTTTGCATTTCAATAATTTGATAAACTATATTGTCCGTTAAATGAATTGACCCGCTATTTACATCTATAACAAAATTTATTCCGTTCTTTTTAAATTGATAAACCAATTCTGTACTTCCTTTCATTTCATTGCTATAAGTATTAATAAGTATCCAAAAAGCTTTTTTCAAAATTCAAGCAGCGACTTATGTCACTGCTTAATTTATTACTTCTTATTTTCACAAGTTTGATTTCCTACTGTACATGAAGTTTTACATGCTGACTGACATGAAGTCTGACACTCGCCACAGCCGCCTTTTTTAAGACTTTTCTTAAGAACTGCACTTGTTAAAGTTTTAATATGTTTCATTATCTGTCTCCTTTCAAAGGGTTTTTAACTTATTTATTATATCACAAGAAAATATGCTTTAAAAGGGAAATTTTTTCAAATGCTCATACTTTCCATAATACAAACAAATATGCTATAATCATATTAACCAAAAAATTATTTGCAAATAAGGAGAATCCTCAATCATAATGAGTTATATTGATTTACATACACATACAACAGCCTCTGACGGAACAATTTCACCCGAAGAGCTGATAGAATATGCTATCAAAAAAAATTTAGCTGCAATTGCAATAACTGACCACGATACAATTGATGGAATTGAGCCTGCTAGAAATCATCTTGGTGATTCAAATGCCATTGAAATAATTTCCGGAATTGAGTTTTCTACTAGCTCCTTGTATTTAAAAAACGATATTCACATTCTTGGCTTATATATTGATGAAAAGAACTCTGATTTTATCCATAGTCTTAAATCCATAGTTGACTCGCGCAATATTAGAAATGAAAAAATGCTCGAAAAGCTTAAGGAGCTTGGCATAAAGCTTTCTATTGAAGATGTAATAAAAACCTCAAGTGGCGGAATTATTACCAGAGCTCATTTTAGTAAAGCAATGGTTGAAAAAGGTTATGTTATCAATAATAATGAAGCTTTTACTAAATATATCGGGAATGGTTGTCCAGCATTTGTTCCACGATACAAGCTGCCTCCAGATAAGGCAATAAAAACAATTCGTAATGCCGGAGGAGTTGCTGTTTTAGCCCACCCAACCCTTTATCACCTTAACCTTAGAGAATTAGATGCATTGATAGCTGAGCTATGTGAATATGGTCTTCAGGGAATAGAAGGGCTTTACTCTCTTTACAATCGTTCCGAAATATCTTACCTTGCAGATTTTGCAGCTCAGTATAATCTGGTTATAGCAGGCGGTTCAGACTTTCATGGAGCCAACAAGTCCAATATCGATTTAGGAACAGGTCGTGGTACCCTAAAAATTCCATATGAATTACTCGAACCTATTAAAGCACTAGCAATCCAAAACAAAAAATAATAACAAAAAGCCACTGCTAATTAATATTATGCACAGAAAGCATATTATATTCATCAGTGGCTTAAAATAACAATTTTTATTTATTCACCTTTACTAGCTAAGGATAAATCCGGTTCTGCTACAGACATTACTGTGCTTCTTTGTACCGGTATTCTTACTCCTTTATTAATTCCAAACTCTACAATCAGGATATCATTTACAGTATCAACTACCTTACCGTAAAGTCCTCCTGCTGTCAAAATGGATTGTCCTACTCCAATCTCATCCTGCATTTTCGCAAGTTCTTTTTGTTTTTTTCTTTGTGGTCTGATTATAAAAAACCACATAAATGCAATAAATCCACCCCATATTATCCAATAATACATCCCTTGACTAACTGGAGCTGTAGTATTCCCTAATAGCAAAATTAAGTTTGTCATAATTTCTCCTTTTTGATTTTGTTATAATTATACCCGTATTAGATCTTCAAAGTCAAAGAATATTCGTATCTTCTAAAAGCTCACAATCTAATAAGCATCCTAAATATAATCAATCATTATATAACTAATTGATTATTATTTCTTTATACCAATATCTGTTCTATATTGTTTGTCTTCAAAATTAATTTCTGAAACAGCCTTGTATGCTTTTTCTCTTGCAATATTAATATCTTTACCCAGCGCTGTTACACCTAAGACTCTTCCTCCATTTGTATAATAGCTATCGTTTTCTAGCTTTGTTCCTGCATGAAAAACAACAATATCCTCTTTGTTTTTTTGTTTGTCTAATCCCGTAATCTTATATCCTTTTTTATAGTCAAGAGGGTATCCTCCTGATGCCAATACTACACAAACTGCGGCATCCTCTATCCATTCCAAATTAATCTCATTTAATTTTCCATCAATTGCAGCTTGAAATACGTCTACTAGATCATTTTTAAGTCTTGGCAATACAACCTGAGCCTCAGGATCACCAAATCTTGCATTATATTCTAACACTTTAGGACCTTGTGGTGTAAGCATTAATCCAAAGAAAATAATTCCAGTAAAAGGTCTTCCTTCTTCCTTCATTGCTTTTAATGTTGGCAGAAAGAGTTCTTCCATACATTTTTCATTTAACTGCTCGTCATAAAATTTACTTGGAGAAAAAGTTCCCATTCCTCCAGTATTTAAGCCTTCATCGTTATCAAAAGCTCTTTTATGGTCTTGTGCACTTACCATTGGAATAAGGTGCTCTCCATCACAAAAGCTTAGTACCGAAACCTCCGGTCCAGTCATAAACTCTTCCACAACCATTCTTGTTCCAGCGTTTCCAAATTTTTTATCCACCATTATTTCATCTACGCCTAATAAGGCTTCGTTTTTATTCTGGCAAATCAAAACGCCTTTTCCAAGCGCCAGACCATCTGCTTTTAACACAACTGGATATGAGCAATTATTCAAATATTCTTTTGCCTTTACAGCATCTTCAAAAACCTCATAGCCTGCTGTTGGAATATTGTATTTTTTCATTAAATCCTTTGCAAAAACCTTACTTCCTTCAATAATTGCAGCATTTTTTCTCGGTCCAAAGACCCTTAAGCCTCTTTCTTCAAATAAATCTACAATCCCAAGCATTAAAGGATCATCCATCCCAATAATAGTTAAGTCAATCTTATTTTCTTCAGCCCAGTCCGCAATTCTTTCTACCTCGGTAGCTAAAATCGGTACACACTCTGCTAATTCAGAAATACCCCCATTACCAGGTGCGCAATATATCTTTTTTACTTTACTGCTTTGTGATAATTTCCAAATAATTGCATGCTCTCTTCCACCACTGCCAACAACTAATATTTTCACTATTAATACCACCTTTATATTAAATATATCTATACTATAATTACCTTGTTGTCCTTTGTAACCTTAATTTTATCTTCTGCAATTAGTCCTATTGCTTTTGGCAAAAGCTTCCACTCTGCCTCTATCATTACTTTTTTTTGTAATGATTCAGGAGTATCATTATCCTCTACCTCTACAGCCTTCTGCAGAATAATAGGCCCTGTGTCGGTTCCTTCATCAACAAAATGTACTGTTGCTCCCGTTATTTTAACACCCCTTTTTAGCGCTTCTTCATGAACCTTAAGGCCATAAAATCCGTCTCCGCAAAAAGCAGGAATTAATGAAGGATGTATATTTAATATTCTGTTTTTAAAAGCTTTAATAAAATCATCGCCCAGAACCACAAGATATCCCGCAAGGACAATAAGGTCTGTTTGTTTTTCATTAAAATAGTCAATCAGGCTTTGGTTAAAGGCTTCCTTACTTTCAAAATCCTTGGGTCTAATACAAGCGGTATTTATGCCATGTTTTTTTGCTCTTTCTAATCCAAAAGCATTTTTCCTATTACTTACTACTGCTACAATTTCTGTATTATTCAATTCTTTATTATCTATTGCATCTATTATTGCCTGAAGATTAGTTCCTCCACCAGATATTAAAACACCAACCTTTAGCATAATACTACTCCTGTTTTTCCTTTCTTAACTTCACCTATAATATATGCTTCCTCACCAGACTTTTTAAGAGCCTCTATTGTTTTATATGCATCTTCCTTTGCCACTGCGACAATCATACCAATTCCCATATTAAAGGTATTGAACATTTCCTTGTCTGATAGCTCTGATAATTCCTTCATAAGATTAAAAATCGGAAGAATAGGCCAGCTTCCCATTTTGATTTCAGCATAAAAACCATTCGGTAGCATACGAGGAATATTTTCAATAAATCCTCCACCTGTAATATGACTAATAGCTTTAGGCTTTGCTTGTTTTTTAATTTCTGAAATAGCTTTAACATAAATTTTTGTCGGTTTAATTAGCTGTTCACCAATTGTGGAGCCAAGCTCCTCAATATGAACAGACAGCTTTTCATCCGTTGGTTCAAATAACTTTCTAACCAATGAATAACCATTACTGTGTATTCCTGAGGATGGCAAACCAATCAAAACATCTCCATCGCAAATATCCTTGCCATCAATTATATCCTTTTTGTCTACAATACCTACTGCAAAGCCAGCAAGATCATACTCCTCAAGTGGATAAAAACCAGGCATTTCTGCAGTTTCCCCTCCGATTAATGCCGCTCCTGACTGTCTGCAGCCTTCAGCAATTCCGCCTACAATTGTAGCAATTTTTTCAGGATAGTTTTTACCACATGCAATATAATCCAAGAAAAACAAAGGCTCCGCTCCAGCACAAATAATATCATTTACACACATTGCAACACAATCTATTCCAATAGTATCATGCTTATCAAGCACAAATGCAATTTTTAATTTTGTTCCTACTCCGTCCGTTCCTGAAACTAAAACTGGCTCTTCCATTTTGTGTTTCGCTAATGAAAATAATCCTCCGAAACCACCAATATCTGTAATAACACCATCTGTAAAGGTTGTTTTAACATGATTTTTCATTAATTCTACTGATTTATATCCGGCTTCAACATCTACACCAGCCTCTTTATAATTTATTGACATTTGTTTGCCTCCTCGTCCTCAATTTTTACTGGATAATTTCCTAAAAAGCAAGCGGTGCAAAAATCACATTTTGCGCCCGTGCATGTATTTAATAGTCCTTCTACACTAATATACCCTAAACTATCAGCACAAATCAACTCTCTTATTTCTTCTACTTCATGTGTGCTTGCGATTAATTTTTTTCTTTCTGGTGTATCTATACCAAAATAGCAGGAATATTTTACTGGCGGAGAGCTTATTCTAACATGAACTTCTTTAGCTCCTGCCTCTTTTAAGAGATTAACTATATGTCTGCTAGTAGTACCTCTTACAATTGAATCATCTATCATTACAACCCTTTTGTCCTTAACAAGACTTCTAATAGGATTAAGCTTAAGCTTAACTGCCATCTCTCGCATAGTCTGATCTGGTTGAATAAAGGTTCTTCCAACATATCTGTTTTTCATAAAACCGCTTACAAAAGGAATATTGGCAGCCTGTGCATATCCCTGAGCTGCGCCAAAGCCTGAATCCGGAACTGCTATTACAACATCTGCTTCTACTGGGTGTTCTTTATATAGAATTTGTCCAGCTTTAAACCTTGTATCAAATACTTCAACACCCTCCATAATACTGTCTGGTCTTGCAAAATATACATATTCAAATACACACATTGCAGATTTTCCAGTAGTATGAGTTCCAATAGATTTAATCCCTGTTTCATCGCATACAATGATTTCACCAGGCTCAATATCTCTTATAAATTCAACACCTAAGGCATCAAAGGAGCAAGATTCAGAGGAAAAGAAATAGGAATCATCTTTTTTACCCATTACTAAGGGCCTCATTCCAAGTGGATCTCTTGCTGCTATAATCTTATGAGGAGTTAGTACCAGCAAGCTATAGGCACCTTTTATTACTCCCATAACTTCTACCAGTGCATCTTCTATTGTACTATATTTTATTCTGCTTCTTGAAAGGAGTGCAGCTATAACTTCAGAATCTGTTGTTGTTTGAAAATTATTTCCTTGTTCTTCAAGCTCTGCTCTTAAGCTGTTTGCATTTGTAAGATTTCCATTGTGAGCAAGCGCCATATGTCCTTTTGTATATTTTAAAACTAATGGCTGAGCATTTTCTGCTAAGCTGTCGCCCGAGGTAGAATATCTTACATGTCCAATTGCTGAATGCCCTTGCAAATAATCCAGAATATAATCATCAAAAATATCTGAGACCATTCCCATTTCTTTTCTATATAAAATAGTTCCGTGATTATTTACTGCTATCCCTGCACTTTCCTGCCCTCGATGTTGAAGCGCAAACAAGCCATAATATGCCATTCGAGCAGTATCAAAATCATTTGCATTATAAACGCCAAAAACGCCGCATTCTTCCTGCAATTTATCTTCGTTCCACATTTTTATTCCTCCATATTTCGTACCAATAATTATTACATATAATTTCTGAATTCTAGATTTTATTACGCTTTTATTTATGCTATGGATAAATGACAATTTATAAATGAGCTTTCAATCCTTTGAGCTAAAAAGTATCAGTTTTCTAATTCCAATTATTCTCCAAGAAGTCTTTTTAGAATTTCATGGTATGCGTCCTCAACATTTCCTAAATCTCTTCTGAATCTGTCTTTGTCCAGCTTTTCTTTTGTAACAGTATCCCAGAATCTGCAAGTGTCGGGTGAAATTTCATCAGCCAAAATAATTTCTCCGCTTGATGTGCGTCCAAACTCAACCTTAAAGTCTATAAGCTCAATATTCACCTTTGATAAGTATTTGGATAATACATCATTAATCTGAAATGAATAGGAAGCTATTATATCTAACTCATCCTGTGTAGCCAAGCCTAATGCATAAACATGATATTGATTAATCATAGGATCCCCCAGATCATCATTTTTGTAACAGTATTCTAAAACCGCTTTATTTAGCTTAGTTCCTTCTTCTAACCCCAGTCTTTTACTCAGGCTTCCTGCTGCAATATTTCTGACAATTACTTCTAATGGAATAATTTCCACTTTTCTAACAATTGTTTCTCTGTCACTTATTTCTTCAACTAAATGCGTAGGAATATCCTTTGCTTCTAAAACCTTCATCAAGTGATTTGAAACTCTATTATTAATAATTCCTTTTGATTCAATAGTACCCTTTTTTAAACCATTAAATGCCGTAGCATCATCCTTGTAATCTACAATCAATAGCTCTTTATCTGTAGTTGTCCATACCTTTTTTGCTTTTCCTTCATATAATAATCCAACCTTTTCCATTTTAATTCCTCCAGTTATTTTTTATTTTAAATGATAGTATTGTTATGCCTAATGTATTTCAGACAATATCTTTTTAGCCACAATATATTTATCTACTTCAAATTCATTGTAATATATGCTTCATAGCCTTTTGCTTGAAGCTCCTTTGCCTTATCCTCAACCATAATCTCAAGCTCAGTTTTATATTTTTGCACCCTTTCTGAAACCTCTTTGTCAAAGCTTCCAATAATTTGTGCAGCAAGTATTCCTGCATTTATCGCTCCATTAATTGCAACCGTTGCAACCGGTATTCCAGGTGGCATTTGTACAATTGAGTAGAGTGAATCAACTCCGCTTAGAGCTTTTGTTTGCACTGGAACTCCTATTACTGGAACTGTTGTTAAAGAAGCAATCATTCCCGGTAAATGTGCTGCTCCTCCTGCTCCAGCAATAATTACCTTTAATTCCTTTTGTTTTGCTGTTTTTCCATAGTCAAATAACTTGTCAGGTGTTCTGTGCGCCGACACAATTGTCATCTCATATTCAATACCAAAGTATTCAAGCATTTTTGCTGCTTCTTGCATAACTGGCAAATCCGAATCACTTCCCATAATAATACCAACTTCAATTTTCATAGCTGCCTCCTGCATTATTATCTGCTATTATTCTAATCAGGTTTTTTGACTCTTCAGCTTGTTGCCTTGCTTCTTCAAGCGTATCTGCACAAACTGTTAAGTGCCCCATTTTTCTTTTAGCTTTAACCTCTTGTTTTCCATATATATGAACCTTTGTATTAGGGTTTCTCAATGCTTCATCAAGCCCCAACACGAGTGTTTTTCCATCACTATCATCTTCACCTAAAAGATTCCTCATAACCGTAGGTGTCCTAAGCTCTACTGCTCCAAACGGAAGGTCTGTTATTGCACGAATATGCTGTTCAAACTGACTTGTAAGACATCCTTCAATTGTATAATGCCCAGAATTATGAGGTCTAGGCGCTACTTCATTAACCAAAACCTCTCCATTTTCTGTAACAAACATTTCTACACAAAACATTCCTACTCCATTAAAAATTTCCATTACATCATGAGCAAGTTTCATTGCATTTTGAGTGCACTCCTTGGAAATCGGAGCAGGTACAATTGTTTCGTCTAAGATACTATCCTTATGAATGTTTTGTCCCACAGGATAAACAACAATATCTCCTTTTATGCCCCTGCAAGCTAATACCGAAATCTCCATAACAAAAGAAACAAATTGCTCTACCATCAAGGGCACTCTTCCTGCTCCTAAAAGTGCAAAAGCAGTTTCAACCTCTGATGCCGTTTTGATAAGATAATTTCCTTTTCCATCATATCCTCCTGTGCAGGTTTTCAGCATTATCGGATACGAAAAATCCTCTCCACAAGAATAAATATCCTCAATTGCAGAAACTTCTCTGTAATTTGGAATCAAAATACCATTTTTATTTAAATGTGCTTTTTGGGTAAGTTTGTTTTGAATAATTCTAAGACTTGATACTGTTGGATATACCTTGTATCCACTGTTTTCTATTTTTCCAAGTGCTTTTGCACTAATATGTTCAAATTCGTAGGTAATTACATCAGTTTTTTTTGCAAGCTCCAGCATTGCAGCTTCATCATCAAAAGCCGCTACAATATGCTCATCCGAAATACTATGAGATGGACATTTTTCAGTTGGATCTAATGTAACAACATAAAATCCAAGCCTTTTTGCATCCAATATCATCATTTTCCCAAGCTGACCGCCACCAATAATACCTATTTTCTTTTTCAGAAAGTTCATATTAATTTCCTCGTTAAGCATTTGATCAGGTTTATATGTTACTTATTATACACTTATTATTATATTTTTTCTATCATTTTATCATAATACGCATAGTTCATACCCTATTATTGTACAAAGATTCGCAAAAATAGTCAATCAAATTTCCGAACATTAACTCATAAATATAATTTAATATTCGGATTATTTTTGTGCATAATTGCACAAGACCTTTTATGTAGCTATTAGGCTATCATAAAAGGTCTTGTTTTAACTCTCTTTATAGTACTTGTATAAACTTACTCAAATGCTTTATTAAGATACTGTGTTCCTTCTGTTGTAAATCTTCCCTGCTCAAGTATCGTATATTTTTCTCCGCTTTTAGATATAGCTTCAATTAATTCCAATTCATCATAGGGAATCGTAATATCTGTATGCTTATAAGTATAAGCTTGTTGTATATCAGTTTTTCTAAGTACTGATTTCTCATTATCTCTTGCAATAATTTCTTTTCCGTCCAAGTTGCATACATACTGATCCTCGCTCCAAGAATAGCAGGTATCTCCTATTGCAAAATGAGGACCTAGCTTTTCAGCAATTAAAATTGGTAGCACATGCTCAATTTGATATCGCTTTGACATAACATAGGCTTTTGTATTGGTTCCAATAGCAAATTCACCCAATGGCAAGGTTTTATGAGGATGCAAAAGATTTTCAAAAACATACTTTTTATTATCTTCTTCATTTTCAAAATTTTTACAAGTGTAACTATCTACCATTCCATCCTTAAATACAATTTCAAGCTCATCATATCTCAATCCATCTAAGTACACTCTTGAAACATTAATGATACCATTTGTATCCGTTAATAACGGTGAGGTAAACACCTCTCCTACCGGAATATTAACATCTGCTGTACAGTTTTCAAAATTTGTTTGTTTTTCCGGATTTTCTAAATAATGAAGCTTAACATACATATCCGTTTTATTTGGTGCTTTTCCTTTAATATGTACAAATTCTGCTAAATCCAGCACATCTATTAGCTTTTTATGTATTTCCTGGTATAAATTATTATCTAAGGTATTAATTTCAATTATTTCATCGAAAATCTTCTTATATTCATCCCCGATTGAAGGATAGGGATATGTTATTATTACAAAGCTATAAGCGCTGCCCGGCAAATATTTTTTAAAACTTTTATTAACTATTGCTGTGTGACTATTTTTTAGCTCTGTTTGTTCCTCTGAAAATGAAATATTCTCTTTTTTTGATATTGGTGAAAAAGGCTCTTCACCAAAAGCCTCTTGTACAGCAGGGCCAGCCATTACTTTTATTTTGTCCTGATGCTTATCTAATAAATTCTCATATACAGCTTGATATTTTTCAGCATAATTTTTATCAAAATACATTGCATCATCAAATCTATGATCATACGGAAATTGAGGCTGGCATTTTGTTCCTATAATTCTGGGTCTTGTTGCAGTATAATAATCAGTATATACCAAGGGTTCAAGCCCTATAGCTTTAAATCTATCAGCAACAGCTCTTATTAATCTTTCAAAGCCAATCGGATACGAAAGGTTTATTGTTTTTTTGTCTGATAAGGGCATAGATTTATTTCCATTTTCATATCCCCTTATAAATCCTTGAACCATAACATCAGCCATTCTATTAATTTTATCCTCTGGCAAGGACAGGATATATTTTGCTGTTTCAATTTCATTGCTTCCAATATACATTCCATAACCGAACAAATAATTCAGGTTAGTTAAATCAGCATCTAGAAGAATTTTTTTATAGCAGTTAAATTCAGGATGGAACTTTCTAAGAATTCCTATTTCAATTCGTTCCTCCATATTATTTAGTGCTTCCTCATAAATCAATTCCTTTAGATTTTCACTTTTATTTAGATATGAACAAACTGCTTTATCCCACAATTCAATTAAAGCTGTAGTTTCACCTAATCGGTTTTCAATAATCAGTGGCAGCATATTTAATATTCTTGCGTAAATATATGAGAAAGCTTTTCCATCTTCAGACTTAAATATTTCAGCTGCTGCTTTAGGATTAGCCGCACTGTTATCATAATCTTCTAGCAGCTCAAGAAAATGCTTATTATTAATCTTTAGCGCTTCATTAAAATCTGAATTATTATATATTCCTTCGTTGTATGCTTTCATAAAGCTATCCATCCATAGAATGTACTCGTCGCCTTTTATAAAGCATGTAGCTATATCTTTGCTTAAACCTGAATAGCTAGATGTATCCTCTTCTCTTTTACTGATTTTGCTTATAAGCTTAATATATATGTTTTTATACTTATAGTTGAACTCTTCAAATAAATAGTTATTTATCATAGCCACCGCCTTTTCGAGAAAATCAAGCTTTTTCCTTAAGCAATTCAATTAATATCTGCGTAACTGCCTGAGGGTTTGCTTTTCCCTTTGTCATTTTCATCATTTGTCCCATTAAGGTATTAAGTGCTGCCGCTTTTCCTGATAAATAATCAGCAACCGGCTTAGGATTATTTTCTATTATCTCTTTTGCCATTTCTTTTAATGCACCATCGTCATTTATCTGCTTTAGTCCCTTTTCTTCTACTATTTTAGATGGATTTACACCTGTTTCCCAAAGCTCTGCAAATACGGTTTTTGCAATCGTATTGCTAATTGTACCGTTGTCAATTAAAGCTACTAGCTCACCTAGCTTTGATGGTTCAAAAGGAATTTTACCTTCCTCTTTTTCTTCTTCTGTAAGTCTTTGAAAAACATCTGAAATTATCCAGTTTGCAACAGCTTTTTTGTTATCACAATTTTCAACTGCTTTTTCAAAAAATTCTGCCATATTTCTAGATGCAACAATCAAATCAGCATCATATTCAGATAGTCCAAAA
Source organism: Clostridiales bacterium UBA4080 (assembly GCA_002381865.1). Lineage (GTDB taxonomy): Bacteria > Bacillota > Clostridia > Lachnospirales > Vallitaleaceae > UBA4080. Next base: position 107,496 of record DFYO01000058.1, read on the forward strand.
TCCTTAAGATATTTTTTCTTTTTTGTATCCGGCATTTCTGGAAGCGCCTGTCTTATTTTTTCAATTGTTTCATCTGATGTAACAATCGGCATCAAATCTGGTTCAGGAAAATATCTGTAGTCATGAGCTTCCTCTTTGCTTCTCATAGACAGTGTCATTTCTTTACTTTCATCCCATCTTCTGGTTTCTTGAATTATTGAGGTTCCTTCTTCTAAAAGCTTAATTTGTCTTTTTGCCTCATATTCAATTGCTTTAACAATAAAGCTAAAAGAATTCATGTTTTTCATCTCTGTTCTTGTACCGAATTCCTTTTCACCTCTTTTTCTAACAGAAAGGTTAACATCACATCTTAAGGAACCCTCATTCATTTTACAGTCAGAAACATCTGCATATAAAAGAATGGTTCTAAGCTTTTCTAAATATGCTCTCACTTCAGCTGATGATCTTAGATCTGGTTCTGATACAATTTCTATAAGCGGAACTCCACAACGGTTATAATCTACCAAGGAACCGTCTGACGAATCATGAAGGAGCTTTCCTGCATCTTCTTCTATATGAATTCTTGTAATACCAATATCTTTTTTTGTACCATCTACATCAATCTCAATCTTACCCTCATAGCATAAAGGAAGATCAAATTGAGAAACCTGATATGCTTTTGGTAGGTCAGGATAAAAATAATTTTTTCTGTCCTGCTTGCTGAATTGATTGATTTTGCAATTAGTAGCTAGTCCTGCTTTAATCGCATATTCAACCACCTTACCATTTAATACTGGTAATGTTCCAGGCATACCTGTACATATTGGACAACAATGTGTATTAGGCTCTCCACCAAACTCTGTTGTACAATCACAATATATTTTTGTTTTAGTTTTTAGCTCTGAATGGACCTCGAGTCCAATTACTATTTCATAATCTTTATCGCTCATAATACACCTCTTTCTTAAAGATTTGGCTTTTTCAAGCCTAAATCCCTGCTATTTTCATATGCAAACGCAACCTTTAAAAGCGTACTTTCATCAAATGCTTTACCTACAAATTGTACCCCAATTGGCAATCCGTTATTATCAAAACCTGAATTAATTGATAAAGCCGGTATGCCCGCAATATTAATTGGAACAGTACAAATATCTTCCATATACATTTCAACTGGATTTGAAATTTTTTCACCTATTTTAAAGGCTGTATTTGGTCCTGTAGGTGTTAATATTACATCATATTTTTTGAAAGCATCGTCAAACTGATTTTTAATTAGTGTTCTTGTCTGTTGAGCTTTTTTATAGTAAGCGTCATAATAACCTGAACTTAATGCATAGGTTCCAAGTAATATTCTTCTTTTCACCTCATCCCCAAAACCTTCGTCCCTTGTCTGTTTATAAAGATCTAGCAAGCCTTCATATTTGTCAGCTCTAAATCCATATTTTACACCATCAAAGCGTGCAAGATTTGAGGATGCCTCTGCAGAAGAAATCATATAATAAGCAGGAAGCGCATATTTAGTCATATCTAAGCTTATTTCTTCTACGATTGCCCCCATACTCTCTAATAGCCTTGCTACTTTTAGAGTGCTTTCCTTAACCTCAGAATTAATTCCATCACCAAAAAACTCCTTCGGTAAAGCAATTTTCATGCCTTTTATATCACCTGTTAAGTTTTTTGTAAAATCAGGATGTTCAATTTTTGCAGAGGTAGAATCCATTCTGTCATGCCCGCAAATAAGGTTTAAGGTTAAGGCCATATCCTTAACATCTTTAGTCAATGGTCCTATTTGATCTAAGGAGGAGGCAAAAGCTACTAACCCATATCTTGATACACTTCCGTAGGTTGGTTTCATTCCAACAATTCCACAATAATGTGCAGGCTGTCTAATTGAGCCCCCTGTGTCTGAGCCCAGTGAAATCGGTGTTTCAAAAGCAGCTACACTTGCTGCAGAACCTCCTGAGCTACCACCTGGCACTCTGTCTAATGCCCAAGGATTTTTTGTTTTTTTATAAGCTGAATTTTCTGTGGATGATCCCATTGCAAATTCATCCATATTTAATTTGCCTAGAATTACCATATCTGCTTTTTTTATTTTTTTTGTAACAGTTGCATCATAGGGAGGCACAAAATTTCCAAGCATTTTAGAAGCACAGCTTGTTAATATTCCCTCTGTACAAATATTATCCTTAAGAGCAATCGGAAGTCCTGCAAGCATTCCCACGCTTTCTCCCTTAGCTCTCTTTTCATCTATTTGCTTTGCCTTATCAATTGCCTGTTTGTCACAAACAGTAATAAATGCTTCAACCTTGCTATCTACTTCTTGAATTCTATTTAAGTATGCCTCTGTAATTTCCTGACTACTCAGTTCTTTTTTATTAAGCAGCTCTATAAGCTCATGAGCATTTTTTTCAACTATCTGCATATTTTTCTCCTTGTTTCTGCTTATTCTATTCTTGTTATTCTACTATCTTAGGTACACTAAAGCATCCGTTTTCTTTAACAGGTGCATTTTTTATCAACTCATCCCTATCCATTGATTTTTGTACAATATCCTCTCTAAACACATTGTTAATCGGAATAATATGTGCTGTAGGCCTTACATCACTAATATCCAATTGATTTATCTGATCAATGAATGTAATAATAGATTCCATATCCTTTGTCATATTTTCTTTTTCTTCCTCAGTCAAATTAAGTCTGGCTAAATTTGCTACATGAGTAACCTGTTCTTTTGTTATTTTCACAAAATTTCCCTCCTGTTTTCAAGCAACCTATTTCTAATACTACATTCTACCACAGTGGTATGATTTCTTCAAATGCTAGTTATACCTAGATTCTACGTCAGTAC
>DFYO01000004.1 GCA_002381865.1 Clostridiales bacterium UBA4080
AATTGAATAAGCTAAAAAACAGTTTGATCTGGTATTAATAATTGATTTGTTATTTGTGCACAAAATAATAATCGGTTACTTAATATATTAAAGTAGCACTCATTTGTGTTGTTATTCAAGAGTGAGAAATGCAGGTAGTACATGTATGTCGTACTTTTTCGCTAATAATAAAAAACAAGAGGGGGAAAGCGTTTGAAAAAGGTATTATAGGAGCAGCAAAAAACGGCATAGGAGTTGTAGGAATGATTTCAAATGCTGACTTATATGCCATCAAGGGTGCTTGACAGCACAGGAAACGGCTATATATCAGATATCATAGAAGGAATAGATTGGGCAGTAAAAAACAACATGGATATTCTGAATATGAGCTTTGGAACGACAAAGGACAGCCAGAGCCTGCATGACGCCATAATCAAGCCAAGCCAAGCAGGAATTACGATGGCAGATCCACATTGGGTAGGGGAAGAAATACAACAAAAAAATTATAATAATTAGGAGAAAAGAGATGAAATTAATTAAAAGATGTATTACAATGATGTTAGTCTTGGCGATGTTTGGGAATATTAATGTAATAACGATGGCAAAAGATAAGAATATAATTCTTGAACAAGCACCAGAGTATTATTCCAAAGAACATCTAAATGAAATGAAAAAAAATAATATTAAGATTGATAAATACATAAAGGAAAATTATTCAAATGAAAAACTGGATGAAATATCAATAAAGTCTGGTGCTAATAAAAATTTAACTGTTCCATTATATCAGCAAGAGAAGGATTATTACTGTGGACCAGCAAGTGCTAAAATGCTGTTAAAATATGTTAAAGGCACATTGTATACACAAGCGAGTCTTGCGACAGCTATGGGAACAACTAGATCAAATGGAACCTTAGTATATAAGCTTACAAATACTTTGAACAGTAAATTGGGTTCATCAGAATATGAATATGTACTTGATTCAGACTACGAATTTGGGAATTCATTAATCTATTGTATTGATAAGTCAAAACCGATTGTTTGTCACGTAGATACATCAGCTCTTCCAATTTACAATGGTACTTCTTGTGGACATTATATTGTATCAATTGGATATAGTTGGTATGCATCTGGAAGTTCAGGTTATTCAAAAGTTAAATATAATGATCCAAACTGGAATAATGCATATTTTGGAACATATACATGTGACGTTGATGAAATGAGAGATGCTATAAACTTAAAAGCAGGTTACTATATTAGAGCAAAGTAAGTTCAACAAGAATCAAATTAAAGCATGATAGGCGTAATTGATTATCATGCTTTTTTAAAATTATAATATCAAAAAAAGAAGTACAAATAATTTTTTAATATAACAAATATAATAATGTATGAGTCGGAATAAAAAAAGGGAGAATAAAACAATTGAAAAATAAATTACTAAATACTTCACTTATTATGTTACTAGTAGCAAGTCTGCTGATAGGTTGTAGCAATAATCAGAAATCTGTCAAAGATATTAAAGGGGAAAATTACAGATTAACGAAGCTTGATCTGTATTCAAAATTGGATTTGAATACAGAAAAAAACGAATATATTTTCATTAATTCCGTGAACAATAATAAAGCTTATTTTACCTATGAGCAGTTTGAAAAGAACGAGGGTACAGGTAGGTCTAAAACTTTAAGAATTGGTGAATACGACATTAAAAGCAGTGAAGTGAAATTTATTGAAGAATTTAATAACACAATGTTTGTTAATGATGTTACGTGCAACAACAATAACGAAATAATATACGCTTGCTATGATGAACAAAATCACTGGTATATCAAGAAATTAAATAATCTTGAAGAATCAATAATCGATGAAGGAGATAATTTTACATTTATGCCTAAATTAGTAAAAAATGGCTCGCGCTTATTCTATTTATACGAAAAAATTAATAAAACAGAGGATTTTTTTGAGTATCAGTATGGAGTTAATGAAATTTTGGGCAAAGGCGAATTTTCAGAAATAGATAAACATAAAATAAGAATAAAAGACGAAAAAGAAATTACTGAGAAAGAGGGGATAATTGATGGGAATTTTTATTCTTCGAAAAATGCAGTAGCATATTTAACGCATAAAGCTAAAAATCCTTTTGTTAATGTTGTAATATTAAATACTGGAAAAACGAAAAATATTGAAATTGATGGTAAAATTCATAATGTGAATTTATTAAAAGATGAGGTACTGATGTCTCTTGAAGACACTAAAACAGGAAAGATAAAATTAGAAGCACTAGATTATAGTTCAGGAAATGTTGCAAAGAGTGATGTGAATTTTCCTCTTTACAGAATGGAGTCAAATGGAAATGACAAAGTATTGGCGATAGATGAAAGCTTTAATATTTATTTAGTAGACATATATAATAATAGCATTGGACTAAAAAATATAGATGTTGAAGGACATGTGCAGGAGCCTGTTTTGTTCGAAAAAATTTCGGAAAAAGAGTTCTTAATCCATTATGGAAACCAAGGAATGAAAAAGAAAGAAATTTATTTACTTACTATTAGATAAGCCAAGTAAACAGGCACAAATAATATTAACCCTGCAGTTTGTTTTTAACATTAAGGAGACCTACATTGACACAGCGATAGAAGCTTCGTAAGGGTATTATTTTGGAGTTTTCATAATAAACACCTGCCTTTCAAATAATAGCCAAAACACATAAATTATTATATCAAAAATAACTCCCTCAATTGCTTATCAAGGTTAAGTTCCTTTTGAATAAAAACGGGAAGTTAATATAGAATTTTACCAATAAAAATTTACGCGGGGAAAAAGTTCTTGACATTTCTTGAGGGGGGTATAATATACCATGTTGGTGAAAAAATTAACCAACCCAATCTAAAAAGTAATCTGAGGCGGGGAATATCTGAAATTTTCCCTATATGAAAAAATTGAATAAGCAAAAAAACAGTTTAATCTGGTATTAATAATTGATTTGTTATTTGTGCACAAAATAATAATCGGTTACTTAATATATTAAAGCAGCACTCATTTGTGTTGTTATGTAATAGCGAGAAATTCAGGCAGTACATGTATGTGGTACTTTTTCGCTAATAATAAAAAACAAGAGGGGGAAAGCGTTTGAAAAAGGTATTATAGGAGCAGCAAAAAACGGCATAGGAGTTGTAGGAATGATTTCAAATGCTGACTTATATGCCATCAAGGGTGCTTGACAGCACAGGAAACGGCTATATATCAGATATCATAGAAGGAATAGATTGGGCAGTAAAAAACAACATGGATATTCTGAATATGAGCTTTGGAACGACAAAGGACAGCCAGAGCCTGCATGACGCCATAATCAAGCCAAGCAGGAATCATAATGGTTGCAGCAGCAGGCAACAACTACGGTGGGGCCTGTGAATATCCGGCAGATTATGCTGAGGTAATAAGTGTAGGAGCAATCGACGAAGGCGGAAATATCGCAAGCTTTTCAGCAATTACAGGTGTTGACACATGGGCACCGGGAACGGGAATTTATTCCACAGGAATTGATGGAGGATATGTAGAGATGGACGGGACTTCGATGGCAGTGCCGCATTGGGTAGGAAGAGAAATTTACTAAAAAATTATAATAACACAAGGAGAAAAATGATGAAATTAATTAGAAGATGTATTACAATGATGCTAGTTCTAACGATATTAAGTAGTATTAATGTAACTGCACTGGCAAAAAATGATAAAGATATTGTTAAAGAAAACCCAGTTGTTGAGGGGATTGCGCCAAATGATGGAATAGAAGCAGATGAAGGAGGAAACTTATCAAAAAAAGAATTGACTAAAAAACAACAAAAAGAGGAACAAGAAGTTTCTATTAAGGCAGGGTCGGTAAAGGTATACAAATATGTCAATATAACAGGAAGATATGATGGATATCATGACCGTGGAGTTGTAATGACGGGAACAAATAAAAAGAATTCAACAGATTCAATGACTTTTACATATACTAGAGAGGTATCTAATTCAGCATCAATTGCTACAGGATTTTCTAAGGCATCTGTAGAAGCTGTTGTGGGTTACAACGTGTCATGGAGCGCTACTAAATCATGGTCATATACTGCAAGTGTAGGGCCATATAAAACTGTTAATATTGGATATAAAGACTGGTATCATGTGCAAAAACTTAAATTTACAACGGTAATAGAAGCATATGAAGGGAACAGTATTTATCCAAAGACAACATATCAATATGCAACAGGACAGGCAAAGCAGTGGTTTAAGCCAGAATTTTATTCATACTAAAAATGCTGATATAAAAGGGTACTTGAGGTATCCTTTTATATCTGTTTCGGAGGAAAAGAAATGGAAAGAAGCATACGAATTTTATTGGTTTTTTTTATTATTGCTTTAGTTTTTGGAACAATAGTATCAAATAATACAAGAAAAGATATAGTAGGGCAGTGGCCAGACGATGGTAATTACTATATGAAGAGCAATTCGTATCATGGGTATTTTGTGAATGAACAAGCACATATTCAATTGGCATTAGTACAGATTCATAAAAATAGTAAGAAATCAAAGCCTTTAGAATATAGGAGCTTTTATTTGATTTCAGAACAAGGTGAAATTGAAGCTAGAACTGGTAACTTTATACTAGGAGAAGGGCAAAAAGAATATTCTCTGTATACATTGGAATTGTTTTTGCCTAACCTATCTCAAGGTTACTATGAAATTAATAAGCTTAAGCTAGTTGATAATAAAAACAATGAAACCGTTTATGACATTGGGGATTGGACTTTGGAAATAAAAAAAGGTGAGGAGAGTAAAGATATTAGAACAGGAAAGACACTTCTTATGACAAGTGGCTTTGATTCGTATAGTACAGAATTGATAAATTTGACAAATAAACAAATAATGATTGGAGATTTATTCTTTAAGCTAAAAGATAAGGAGTACCTTATTAAAGCTGAAAAGGGAAAAGATTTTGATATGCAGGAAGAAAGGTCGGTAGATATGAATCTTGAACCAGGTGATAAAAGGGGTTTTAGATATAGTTTTTCAGCTAAAGATAATAGCGATATAAATGTATGCGAATTTATTTCTATTAAACCATTTATAAAATATTATATTGATAATAAAGAGTATGAAACAAGTTTGCCTGCCGCGATATATTCGCCTTGTGTTACTGAGGAAACGATTCAATATTTGATAAATGAATTGTAAATACATACAAAAAATCATTGCTATACGTTTTTGTATGGCAGTGATTTTATTATAAATAGAAAGCGCAGTTAAGGAATTTATGGATAATAGATGCAAGATATATGGGGGTGAGTTATACTACAAAAAAACATTATGATTTCTCGGAAAAATTAACAAAAGCAGATATTATTGCTTTTGACAAAGCTAGCGATGGGGACTGGAATCATTTGGGATTTGTTACTGACAAAAAAACTACTGTTTTCACAGTAGGAGGAAAGAAATATTATGATTACAAAGTTGCACAGCATACATCAAATTATAATGCATGGGTAAGTTCTACAACAAATAAATGGGAAGACAAAGAAGATGAGGAGTATACATATGGAATTATTAGAAGATAATAAACGACTTAAAATACTTATTAGAATAGGAATCGTTTTGGTATTAGGCATACAATTGATGCTAATGATACTTGAATATGTGAATTTTTCGGGACAGAATTATTTGCTTGATTTAGATTTTCTAGACAGAGTATTTATAATATATAAGGGCGATACAACGACATGGTTTCATTCGGGCATGTTGGTTGATTATGGCATATATGGGCTTATTGCTGTATTTACATCAATTCTGCTTGCAATAGATAATTTTTTGGAAAAGAACAAAATATCGGCAATAATGTTAGCTGTTTGGGTGACGATGGCTGGAGTAAATGTCGCATCAAGTATTATTTTGAGTTATTCAAATGGATACGGCCTTAGCTTAATGGTTTATCAAAAAATGTTTTTGACTTTACAATTTTTAAGAACTGATAATATTTTAATTGGCAGTTGCTTGGGTATTTTGTTTTTGGTGTATGTTTGCATACATTTGACATATTTTAAATATGTGGCAGGAAAGATTAAAATGGATGCAACTTTGAAGTTTAAAGCATAATATGAAAAATTATTTTATATAATAGCCAATCATTTGTTTAAATCACAAAGTTATGAAAGAAATAAGCCTGCCTACCCTGAAAGGATTAAGAGGAAAAATATATTTGTTGCAAGATAAAAGAATTGAAACAAATGATAAATCAGTGGTTGTGCATGCGATTTTTCATAGGGAGCTATCTTCAGTTGCTTTATTTGTAAAATGCAAAAAGCTATCTCTATATATGAGTTAAAATTTAAGTTATAATAACGGCGGAGGTGATTGCTTGGACTATAATAATATAGGACTGTATTTATTGGAGTTAAGAAAGTATTATAAATTGACACAGGGTGAGCTTGCCACAAAATTGGGAGTATCTAGGCAGGCAGTTTCAAAATGGGAGACAGGAAATTCCTTACCTGACATTGAACTGCTCGCAGAAATATCAGAGTTGTATGGAATTTCAATAGATGACATTATAAAAGCGGACATTTCTAAAATAAAACACAAGGAAGATATTAATATTTACAAAAAAGAAAAATGTTCTAAAAATATCAGCATAATAGGCTGTGGAAGATGGGGAAGCTTTATTGGGTGGTATCTAGATAGCCTAGGACACAAGGTATCAATTTATGGCAGACCTGATTCGGTTAATATGAAGAAATTGATGGATACTAGAAAAAATGAATATATAGGATTGAGTAATTCTATTAAATTGAATTGCGATATTATTGCTGTTAAAAAAGCAGAAATAATTGTTATATCAGTTGCCTCACAAATACTAGGGGATGTTGCAAGGCAGTTAGGAGAAATAGATATAAAAAACAAAATTATAGTTCTCTGTATGAAAGGGATTGAAATATCAACAGGAAGACGTTTAACACAAGTAATTGATGATACATTAGATCATAGTAATAAGGTAGCGGTTTGGTTAGGCCCCGGTCATCCTCAAGAATTTTATAACGGTATTGCTAATTGTATGGTAATTGACAGTAATGATGAGTTTGTAAAAAAAGAGCTTATCAGAGCTTTTAGCAGTAAGCTAATAAGATTTTATTTTGGGACTGATTTAGTGGGAAATGAAGTAGGTGCTGCTGCTAAAAATGTAATTGGAATTGCGGCTGGAATGTTAGATGGTTTAGGTATGTCAACTCTTAAAGGTGCTTTAATGTCAAGAGGAACTAGAGAAATTGGCAGGCTTATAGTTGCTATGGGAGGAAATGAAAGTTCGGTTTATGGTTTGTGTCATTTGGGAGATTATGAGTCAACAATTTTTTCAAAATATAGCCATAACAGAGCCTTTGGAGAAAATATGGTTAACAAAAAGAAGTATGATAGGTTAGCAGAGGGGTATTATACTGATATAGCGCTTAGAAATCTTGGGAAGAATTATGGGATTGAATTACCCATTTGTGAGTCGGTTTATCAAATATTATATTGTAATGCAAAACCATCTAGTATTTTAGAAATGCTTTTTGCACGAAATTTAAAAAATGAATTTTAGTCTGAGCTGAAGTGGCACGCTTCTTGCTTATAATTAAGTGATTGCCTCGGACGAGGTTGAATCCAAAAACTCAAAAATTATTAACCACATAAAGCTATTAAAAACAGAATTTAGCAGCTAGTCCAGCTTGGACTTTAAATATATTTCCTATGAAAAACGCAAGGCTTTTTTAAATAGCTTTGCAAAACTTTAGAAAATAGGTCTACAAAAGCATTATTTTCTAGATTAAGCCCCACCCCATATAATTTGACCTAATCTGGAGAAAATTGTAGTGATATTATTCCAATAGCAAGCCGGCAATATTTCGAGGCTTGAGTTAGGTTACAAAACCCCATTCAAAAGCAATGAGCAAATAGCTGCAAAATCTCATTTTGCTTTTTGAAAAAAAGAAAAGGAAAGCTTTTGCCAGAAGCTTTTCTTTTCTTTATGTTTTTAAAATGAGAGTTTTTATTTATTGTGAAAATATCTAAAAAGTGACATAATATAATTATAAGAAGTATTGAGGGGGTTGTAATATGGGGTTTTATATTATCTTGGGTGCATTTTTTATTGCTATAGGATTAGCAATTCATAAATTTAAATGCTACTTTCTTATTTCGGGATATAACACTATGCCAAAGGAAAAAAAGCAAAAGGTTAATACGGATAGCCTTGGACGTTTGATGGGAATATATTCATATATAAATGGCGTAAGCTTGATATTTGTAGGAATACTGGCGGGATTTGGAATAAAGTCGGCACAGCTTCCATATATGCTATTATTTGTTGCTTCAACTATATATTTATTAATAAAGGCACAAAGATATGACAAAAATATATTCGATGAAAACGGTAAGCTGATTAAAGGAGCAGGTAAGAATTTAATCCTTCCCATAGGAATAATTGCCGTGGTGGTAATATTTGTTGGAGTGCTTATGCTGTTTTCAGTTCAGCCGACAAAAGTCACTTTTTTTCAAGATTATATTCAGATTCATGGGATGTATGGTGAGGAATACCAATGGAATACAATAGAAAAGGTATCCATAATTGAAGAGCTTCCAACAATTGAAATGCGTACAAATGGCTCGGCTCTTGGCTCAAATTTAAAAGGATACTTTAGAACGAAGGACAAAAAAATAGTAAAGCTATTTGTAAATACAAGCAAGCCTCCATATATAATTATGGAAACAAAATATGGAATTATAATATTTAATTTAAAGGACAAGGAAAACACGACAATAGCTTATGAAGCTATAATCAATCAAATTGGGAAAAAATAATATAAGTCTTAACAGTCGAATAAGGAATATTAAAATTTAGATAGGCAGTAGTGACGTCTTGATAAGGAATATATAAATTAATAAAAGGTGGATTATTTGAAAAACCGGGGGGTGAAAAAATGTTTAAAAAGAAAAAAAATTCTATTCATAACGAAATCGATGCTATGAAACAAGAGTCTTCAACAACTCAAGAAAAAGAGCAAAACAACTCAGAAGCTGAACTGATTAACGAAAAAACAGAGAAAACTGAGATCATAAACAATATGCAGGAGAAAGAGACAGATGTTAAGACTGAGGAAGAAAATAATAATGACAATAATAATATAATAGAAGAGAATATCTCAAAAAAAGTATTAATGAAGGTTGAGGGAGTCAGCAAGCATTATAAAATGGGAGAGGTTGATGTTACAGCTATTAAGAATATTTCACTAGAATTATATGATGGCGAGTTTGTTGTAATATTAGGACCAAGTGGTTCGGGGAAAAGTACTCTTCTTAATATTTTAGGAGGTATGGATTTGCCTACAGAGGGAAGGGTATTAATGGAGGAAAATGAAATAACTAACTATAGTGACAAAAAGCTTACCATATATAGAAGAGAAAAAATTGGATTTGTTTTTCAGTTTTATAATCTTATGTCCAATTTAACAGCAATAGAAAATGTAGAGCTAGCAACTGAAATTTGCAAGAACTCCTTAGAGGTTGAGCAGGTAATGAAGGCGGTTGATTTAATGGACAGAAAAGACCATTTTCCTTCACAAATGAGTGGAGGAGAACAACAAAGAGTTTCGATAGCAAGAGCTGTTGCTAAAAATCCAAGACTGCTATTATGTGATGAACCAACAGGTGCCCTAGATTTTAATACGGGAATTAAGATTTTATCTCTTTTGAAAAAAATAAATAAGGATTATAAAAAAACGGTTGTAATAATTACACACAACGTGCCAATTGGAGCAATGGCTGACCGTGTTATTAAGATGAGAAGCGGTGAAATAATTGAAAATATCATTAATAAAAATCCGATTGAACCAGAAGGGATTGAGTGGTAATGAAAAGATTGAATATTCGCCTGATGAGGCTTATTAAGCAATCAAAAGGGCAGTTTGCATCAATTTCAATTATGATTATTTTGGCATTAATAATATATGTTTCCATGAATATGGTGGCAAAGAATCTTTATAATTCAATCTACCAATATTATGATGAGACTAATTTTGCTGATGCTTTTGTTCAGGTTGTAAAAATTCCAAGAGCAGGAATAGATAAACTGCTTGCTATTGAAGGAGTAGAGTTGGCGCAGGGAAGAATAAGTGAAGATGTTCCTTTAAAGGTGGAGGATTCAAATGAAAAGGTAAGAATAAGAATTACTTCTATTCCAGAAGAAGAAATAGTATTGAATGATATTTATATTATTGAGGGAGAATATATAGATAAAGACAATCATGGAGCAGTTTTACAACAATTTACTGATGCTAGAGGATTAAAACCAGGAGATACCATCAAACCCTTTATTAATGGAAAGGTGTATCCTATTACAATATCAGCAATTGCGGGTAATCCGGAATATATATATTTGATGGAAAACGAAGAAGCGCTTATTCCGGCACCAGAAAAATTTGGAGTTGTTTACGTTAAGGAGCAATTTGCACGTACGGTACTTGGATATCAGGGAAGCTATAATGAAATACTAATAAGAATAAAATCGGATTATCATTATAAAATAGATTCTATATTAGACGAGGTTGAAGACGCTCTTGAAAAATATGGAGTTAAAAGTATTACTAAAAGAGAAAATCAGTTGAGCCATAGTCTTATGATGCAGGAGGTTGATCAGCTGGAGATGATGTCAGCTGCTATAACAATAATGTTTTTAGGAATTGCGGCATTAATTATTAATATTATGCTATCAAGAACAGTAAAGAATGACAGGATAGCAATAGGAGTTTTAAAAGCAATAGGATATTCAAATAAAAGTATTATGTGGCACTACACAAAGTTTTCGCTTGCAATTGGGGTGGTAGGTTCAACACTTGGTATGCTCCTAAGCATTCCTGTGACCTCTTTTTATACTAATATGTATATTATGTATATGAATATTCCGTTATTTGGAATGAAGCTTTATAAAATGTATTTTGTATATGGAATTTTAATAACAAGTATCTTTTGTATTTTATCGGGACTTATGGGAGCAAAAAATGTTCTTAAAATAATGCCAGCAAGTGCAATGCAGCCAGAAGCACCAAAAACAGCACATAGAATTTTGCTGGAAAAAGTTTCATTTATTTGGAAAAGAATATCCTTTAGCTGGAAAATGGTAATAAGAAATAGCTTGAGGAAAAAGAAAAGAGCGGCTTTTTTAGTTTTAGGCGTATCTCTTACGTATGCAATGATATTAGTTACTGTATTTATGTCAACTGTCTGGACAAATATATTCAGAATTCATTATGGAGAATTTCAAACTATGGAATATGGGGTTGATTATTCTAAATTTATGGATAAGAATATAGTTGTTGAGCTTTCAAAGATAATTGAAATAGATAAAATCGAAAGCAAAACGGAGATTCCCTTTGAGCTTGAGCTAGGCTGGAAAAAGAAAACCGTTAGTGTTATTGGTCTTGAAAAGAACACAAGTTTTTATAATTTCAAAACTACGAAGGGAGAAGAAGTTGAGCTTTTGGACAAGGGGATTTATCTAGCAGATAGATTGGCAGAAACCTTAGGAGCAAAAAAAGGGGATTTGATATTATTAAATTCATTTTTGCCAAATGGCAAAGATGTTTATATTGAAGTTAAGGGAATTGTAGAGCAGTATTTGGGAACAAATGCATATATGACAATGGAAACATTAAATAATATAATTGGAGAAAAAAACCTAGTTACAGGAGCGCTGATAAATTCAAAGGATCAAGTAACAGAGAAGCTTAGGGATATAAAATATGTAAAACAGGCACAGTCAGTTGGTGAGATGCAGGAAATATTTGAAGAATATATGGATATGATGATATATTCTGTTGGAGTAATGATGTTTTTTGGTGGAATTTTAGGTTTTACAACGGTATATAATATTAATGTAATAAGTATTTCCGAAAGACTTATGGAATTTTCTTCTCTCAGAGTTTTGGGTTTTGACAAAAAAGAAATATCACGAATGATAAGAAGAGAAAATATGGTGTTAGCTAGTATTGGCATATTTGTTGGGATGCCAATAGGTTATTATATGTGCAAGGGATTAATAGATTCTTTGACAATGGATATGCTTACAATACCTCTTGATATTGAAATTAGCAGCTATTTTATAACAGCTATAGCAACAGCCTTTTTTATAATTATGGCTCAGCTAGCAACTGTTAGAAAAATTCATAGGTTGAATTTTTTAGAAGCATTAAAAAACAGAACAACATAATTATTATTTTTATCAATTAAGTAAGTAATAGGTTCTGTATCCTATTAAGCTTAAGTATAAATGAAAATATTTTTTATAAAACCTCTAGAAGAAAGGGAGTGTTAGATATGAAAAAAGCTTTAAAGATTTTTGGTGTAATTGCTGTGTTAGCTTTGATTGTTGTGGGAGGAGTTATTAAAAGCAAACAAGGAAGTGCTATTGAGGTAGATACTACAAAGGTGATAAAAGGAAGCTTAAAAAGTTATACTGAGGAGATTGGAGAGGTTAAAATTCGTAATTCTGAAGATGTTTTTACGAAAATTTCAGGGAAAGTACTAGAGGTTAAAGTCGAAGTAGGAGGTTTTGTTAATAAAGGAGATATTCTTGCTAAAATAGATAGTCAGGACCAAGAACAGGACATTCAGATACTGCAGGCGCAAAAAGCAGCATTGCTAGCTCAGTACAAAGAAAGCACGAAAGCTGCAGAGCCATTAGAGATTAAAAAATTACAAGCAACTATTGGAAATATGGAATTAAAATATCAGGAAACTCAAAACAACCTTATCAAAGGACAAGAGCTTTATAATAACGGAGCAATTACTGAGCAGGAGCTAGCATCGATAAAAATTTCAGCAGAGAGTGAAAAAAATGATATAGCAAAACTAAAAATGGATTTGGAATTATTGAAAAAGCCTGCATCTTCAAATATTATTAATAATTATCAGGCTCAGTTAAATCAGCTATCACTTCAGATTGAAGCTTTGGAAAATAATAAGGGAGAATATACAATTTATGCTCCTATTGATGGGACAATCTTAGAAAAAAATATTTCTAAAGGAGCGTTTACAATATATGGTAACAAGCTGTTCAGTGTAGGGAATACAGCTGATTTGTATATTGAAGCAGAGGTGCTGGCAGAGGATATTGTTGATATTTATGCAGGAATGAAGGCGGAAGTTACCAATCAAAGTATAAATGACATTGTAGTAAAGGGTGAAGTATTAAAAATTTATCCTCAGGCATACAGCAAGATGTCTGAGCTGGGGGTTGAACAAAAAAGGATAAAAGTTGAAATTACTATAAAGGATGACAAAAAAATATTGAAGCCAGGCTTTGATATGGATGTTAAATTTATTAAGCAAGAAAAAAACCAAACTCTAATTATTCCAGAAAATGCTGTTTTTAAAATGAACAACATAGACTATGTGTTTGTAGTTGAAGATAAAAAAGCAAAGCTTAGACAGGTTGAAACTGGTATAGAAAGCGACAGAAATATTGAAATACTTAAAGGTTTAAAAGAAAATGAAATGGTTATTAATTCTCCGGATAAGGATATTAATGAAGGAGTTACAATAATAGAAAAAAACAGCAGTAAAATAAAAGAATTGGAAAAATAGAAGTGGTCAATAAGTTTAGTATATAAAAGCGAAACACAAAAGTTTTTTGACATTCTATTTTTAAAATGGTAGAATTATGCTAGTTTATGTAGAGATATTTGACCTGACAGAATGCCTGCAGTGGCTATTTGTTGGTTATGGAAACCTAAATACAAGGAGAGATAGAACTATGGCAATGGGACAAGAAGAAGAAAAAGTCTCTAAAAATTTCATTGATAATTTTATAGAACAAGATTTGTCGGATGGAATATATGAGAAGGTGCACACAAGATTTCCACCTGAGCCGAATGGATATATGCATATAGGCCACGCAAAGGCAATATATATTGACTTTGGAACTGCTGAAAAATATAAAGGGCTATGTAACCTTAGATTTGATGATACTAATCCGGCAAAGGAAGATATGGAGTATGTAGAGTCAATTATGGAGGATGTAAAATGGCTAGGCTATGACTGGGAGGATAGATTATATTATGCCTCTAGTTATTTTGGAAAATTATATGAATGTGCAATAGAGCTGATTAAAAAGGACAAGGCATTTGTATGCGATTTAACGGCTGAACAAATTAGAGAATACAGAGGGAGCTTAACAGAACCTGGAAAAGAAAGCCCTTATAGAAATAGATCTATTGAAGAAAACCTTGAACTATTTCAAAAAATGAAGGAGGGTGTTTTTGAAGATGGAGCCAAGGTATTAAGGCTGAAAATAGATATGACATCTCCAAACATAAATATGAGAGATCCAGTTATTTACAGGATTGCACATGTAAGTCACCATACAACAAAAGATGAGTGGTGTATTTATCCTATGTATGATTATGCCCATCCTATTGAGGATGCAATAGAAAAAATATCCCATTCCTTGTGCTCTTTAGAATTTGAAGATCACAGACCACTTTATAATTGGATATTAGAAGCACTAGACTGGCCTAATCCTCCAAGGCAAATTGAGTTTGCAAGATTGGAGTTAACTAATACAGTTACAAGTAAAAGAAAGCTTAGAGCATTAGTTGAAGAAGGGCTTGTAGACGGATGGGATGATCCTAGAATGCCTACTATCTCAGGCCTTAGAAGAAGAGGCTACACACCTGAAGCAATCAGGAATTTTTGTGATATTATAGGTGTTTCAAAAAGTAAAAGTACGGTAGATGTAGCTATGCTTGAACACTGTATTAGAGAGGATTTAAAGCTTAAAACCAATAGAATGATGGTGGTTTTAGATCCACTAAAAATTGTTATAACTAATTACCCAGAAGGCCAGGTAGAATGGCTTGAGGCAGAAAATAATCAGGACAATGAAGAATTGGGAAATAGAAAAATACCATTTACAAGAGAGCTTTACATAGAAAAAGAAGATTTTATGGAAAACCCTCCCAAAAAATATTTTAGATTATTTCCCGGTAATGAGGTTCGTCTTAAAAATGCATATTTTATCAAATGTGAAGAGATTATTAAGGATGAAAAAGGAGAAATACTTGAAATTCACTGTACCTATGACCCTGAAACAAAAAGCGGTTCTGGATTTACAGGCAGAAAGGTAAAAGGAACACTTCACTGGGTAAGTGCAACAGAATCAGTAAAAATACAAGCAAGGTTATTTGATCATTTGTTTGTAGAAAATGATGAAGCTGTAGGTGAATATATAATCAATGAAAACTCAATGGAGATTGTTAATAATTCTTATGCTGAAATAAGCTTAAAGGACTCTAAAGCAGGCGATAGTTTTCAATTTATTAGACATGGCTATTTTGTAGCAGACAGTAAGTATTCTTCAAAAGAACAACTTGTATTTAATAGGATAGTATCACTAAAGAGTTCATATAAAAAAGATTAAGGATAGGTGGTTAAGATGGCAGATATTTTTTCGGAGCTTGAAGGCTTGGGGATTTCTCAAGATACTGATAAGGAAATATTCGAAAGTAATGCTAAAAACGCTGAAGTAAAAAAAACTAAGACATTACCAAAGGCAAAGCAGCTGACACCTGAGCAGATTTTATTTACCGCAAAAATGACTTGTCCGGTATGTAAAAAAGAGGTGGAATTTAGAGCGGTTAAATCAGGAAAGGCTAGGTTGATGAAAACTGAACTTGATTTAAGGCCTATATATACAATATTAGACCCATCTATGTATGAGGTTGTGTGCTGTAATAATTGCGGGTATGCAGCTCTGAAGAAGGATTTTACAAGTCTCTCTCCAAAAAAAATTGATATAATAAAGAAGAAAGTATCTCCGAACTATCTTGGGAGAAATTATCCTGATATTTATAGCTATGATAATGCTATTGAAAGATATAAGCTGGCTTTGTATGATGCAATGATTACAGATGCAAAGGATGGGGAAAAGGCATATTTGTGCTTGAGAATTGCCTGGCTTTACAGAGGCTCTTATGAAAGCGATGAAAACCTTAGCCCTGAAAAGAAAAATGATCTTGTATCGAATGAAAAGGTTTTTCTAGCGCATGCATTAGAGGGCTTTAAGCAAGCACACTACAAGGAGGGCTTTCCGATTGCGGGAATGGACGAGGTTACCTTGAAATACCTTATTGGAGAACTATGCCGCAGACAGGGTAATTATGAGGAAGCATCTAGATGGATTTCAGAGGTTATAGTAGCTAAGGGCTCAAATAGAAGACTTAAGGATAAGGCAATTGAGGTAAAAGAGCTGATAAAAAATTCTAAGAATAATAGACAGAACGAACAAACAGATGTTGATGAAAAATAAGATAAAATTTTTATTTTTGTTAAAAAGGGTACCCCACTTATATAGAGGGGTACTAATTTATTGAGTTAGAAACGAAATGTTCTTGTCATAAAATAGGTTTAGTACACAAAGATTGACAATAGAAGCTTATAATGATAGGGATTTGAAGACTTTCTAATTGTTTTTTATATAAAAATAAGGGTTGAGCTTTTTATGGGAGTGGAAATTATGAGCGAAATAGAATTTCATAAAAAATATAAAATTGAAATAAATGATTTTGATTTAAAACAAACACTTGAATGTGGACAGTGTTTCAGATATCAAAAGCTTGATGAAAATTCCTATATTATCGTTGCAAGAGAAAGGGTTCTAAAGATTGAGCAAGATAATAACTTCTTTACATTTTACACATCAGAGGAAGAGTTTCATTCGATTTGGGAAGATTATTTTGATTTGAAAAACGATTATAAAGCTATAAAGAATTTGTTGGCAGAGAAGGATGAATATTTAAAAAAGGCAGTAGAAGAAAAACATGGAGTCAGGATAATAAAACAGGAGCCATGGGAAACTTTAATATCTTTTATCTTATCTCAAACAAAACAAATCCCACATATTATGGCTTTAGTTGAAGCGTTATCGAAGGCTTATGGAGAATATTTAGGCAGTTATATGGGGAAGGAATATTATTCGTTTCCAGGCTTTGAAAAGCTTAAACGGGTGTCAGAAGAAGAATACAGGGCTTTGAAAACAGGCTTTAGAGCAGTTTATCTTTTTGATGCGGTTAAAAGAGCAAATGAAAACTTATTAGATTTGGAAGAATTAAGAACAAAGGAAACTGGTTACATAAGGGAAGAGCTTAAAAAAATAAAGGGAGTTGGAGATAAAATAGCAGATTGTGTATTGCTTTTTGCTTATAGCAGGACAGAGGTATTTCCGACAGATGTTTGGATAAAAAGGCTTATGGCTCATTTTTATGCTATAGACGAAAGCAATACAAGTCTTATATCTAAATTTGCAGAGGAATATTTTGGAGAATTAGGAGGATATGCACAGCAATATCTGTTTTATTATGGAAGGGATAATAAGCTTGGAAAATAGAAAATAAAGCTTTTATGAAAAAAACAGAGATATTTAAAGCAATAACGAAATAAATGATTGTAAAATAAGAATAATCGGGTATAATAGCAATTGAATAGATTTGCATAATATAAAAGAATCTAATAATATAATTAAAGAATTAGCACTCAGAACAAGAGAGTGCTAACAGTTAGAAATCAAGGAGGTTGGATTATGAAATTAGTACCGTTATTAGACAGGGTAGTATTAAAACAATTAGAAGCAGAAGAAACAACAAAATCAGGAATTGTAATTCCAAATCAAGCTAAGGAAAAGCCACAGGAGGCAGAGGTTATTGCAGTGGGGCCTGGTGGAGCAGTGGACGGAAAAGATATTGTAATGCAGGTTAAAGTCGGAGACAAGGTTATTTATTCAAAATACGCCGGAACAGAAGTGAAATTAGATGGAAATGATTATATAATTGTAAGACAGAATGATATATTAGCAGTTGTGGAATAAAGAATAATAAGGAGGCTTTTTAAATGGCAAAAATTATAAAATTTGGTGCGGAAGCAAGAACGGCACTTGAATCAGGAGTTAATCAGCTAGCTGATGCAGTTAAGGTAACACTTGGACCTAAAGGAAGAAATGTGGTTTTAGATAAAAAATTCGGAACACCATTAATTACTAATGATGGGGTTACAATTGCAAAAGAAATTGAGCTTCCAGACCCATTTGAGAATATTGGTGCGCAGCTCGTTAAAGAGGTTGCAACAAAAACTAATGATGTAGCTGGAGATGGAACAACTACGGCTACAGTATTAGCACAGGCTATGATTTATGAGGGAATGAAAAATATTGCAGCAGGTGCAAACCCTATTATTGTAAGAAAAGGAATGAAAGCTGCGACTAATCTGGCGGTAGAGGATGTAATTGGAATGAGCCAGAAATTAAATGGAAAAGATCAAATAGCAAAGGTTGCTGCTATTTCAGCTGGAGATGAAGAGGTTGGACAAATTATTGCTGATGCAATGGAAAAGGTTTCAAATGACGGAGTAATTACAATCGAAGAATCAAAAACTATGGAAACTGAATTAGACCTTGTAGAAGGAATGCAGTTTGACAGAGGTTATTTGTCGGCATATATGGCAACAGATATGGACAAAATGGAAGCAATATTAGATGATCCGTTTATTCTAATTACAGATAAAAAGATAAGCAATATTCAAGAAATTCTTCCGATACTTGAGCAAATTGTCCAAACAGGTTCAAAGCTATTAATTATTGCAGAGGATGTTGAAGGTGAGGCATTAGCTACTCTGGTTGTAAATAAACTTAGAGGAACCTTTAATTGCGTAGCTGTTAAAGCACCAGGCTTTGGAGATAGAAGAAAGGCTATGCTTGAAGATATTGCAGTATTAACTGGTGGAACTGTGATTTCAGAAGAGCTTGGATACGATTTGAAAGAAGCAACACTTGATATGCTTGGTAGAGCAAAAACTATCAGAGTTCAAAAAGAAAATACAATTATTGTTGATGGTGCTGGAGATAAAGTAGCAATTGATGCAAGATCAAATCAAATAAAAGGTCAAATTGAAGAAACTACTTCTGAATTTGATAAAGAAAAGCTACAAGAAAGACTTGCAAAGCTATCAGGCGGAGTTGCAGTAATCAGAGTTGGAGCTGCAACAGAAACTGAAATGCAAGAAAAGAAGCTTAGAATGGAGGATGCCCTTGCTGCTACTAGAGCTGCAGTAGAAGAGGGAATTATTCCAGGAGGTGGAACTGCTTTTATTCACGCAACAAAGAAAATTCAAGAGCTTGTATTAGAGCTTGAGGGTGACGAAAAAACTGGCGCAATGATTGTGCTGAAGGCGTTAGAATCACCTCTTCGTCAGATTGTTGCAAATGCAGGGCTAGAGGCTTCTGTTGTAGTTAATAAAGTAAGAGAATCTAATAGCTTAATTGGATTTGATGCATTGTCAGAGACTTATGTAGATATGGTTAAAGCTGGAATTATCGATCCAACTAAAGTTGCAAGAAGTGCTCTTCAAAATGCAACCTCAGTAGCCTCAACCTTATTAACTACTGAATCAGTAGTTGCAGATAATCCTGAGGATGAAAAAGCTATGGGACAAATGGGCGGAGCGCCAGGAATGGGTATGATGTAGACAAATTTATCATCAATATAGCTAATAAAATAATTAAAATTACAATAGGCATAACAAGATTATTTGTTATGCCTAAGTTTTATAAAAAAAGCATAAATTATTTATGCTTTTTTATTGCTTGAATACAAGTAGGTACTTGATGTATAATGGTAGTAGACAACACAAAGGGGTGTATTGGTATGAGACGAATACATATAGATAAGCTCAAAACCGGAATGATAATTTCAAAGCCAATATATTCAAGCAGCGGTATTAAGCTGTTAAGCGAAGGCGCGGAGCTGACAGATAAGAATATTGATAAAATTAAAGAAATTGGTCTTAGACATGTATATATTACAGATGAGCTATCTGAAGGCATAGTAGTTGAAATGATGATAAAAGAGGAAACACGTCATGAAACAAAGCGTGTTTTAAAAAACAGTGTTGAGAAAATTAAAAGCGGTTGCTTTGATTCATCAGAAGATATTATGAAACAAATAAATACTGTTATTGAAGAGGTTCTAAACAACCCTAGGGTCATGTTCAGTGTTCAGGAAATAAGGGACAAAAATGAATATGCCTTTTTGCATGCAATAAATGTATGCTTGATTTCATGTGTACTTGGAAAGAGAATGAATTACAATGAGGTTCAGCTTAAGCATTTGGCACTTGGTGCTCTTCTCCATGATGTTGGAAAAATTAAGCTTAGAATAGAAGTGATAAAATATCGACACGAATATCTTGAGGATGAATATGAGCTATACAAGCTTCATACAGAGGAAGGCTTTATGATGATTCAGGAGCTACCAAATGCCTCATTGACTGCTGCAAATGTAGCAAGACAGCATCATGAAAATTATGATGGAACTGGATTTCCATTAGGCTTAAAGGGTGATGCAATACATGAATTTGCCAGAATTGTAGCAATTGCAAATGAGTATGACAACCTTATGTTTAATCTGCCAATGGGAATGCATATTAAGAACTATGAAGTGTTTGAAGCTATTATCGCTAAATCGTATACATTTTTTGATCCTTTTATAGTAGATATTTTTAAAAAATCAATTTCACCTTATCCTATTGGAATCGGAGTTGTGTTAAGCAATGGTCAGGTAGGGATTGTGTCCAGGCTCAATGAAGAATTTCCAACAAGACCGGTTATCAGAATTGTAGACGAAAAGACACGCACTATAATAGGAGAAGTAGATTTAGTTAAAAATACGACACTTTTCATTCAGGATGAAAAAGATATTGACAAATAAGGTATTTTTTGTTAAACTCACAAACAAATTAAACAAAGTGATTTATTAAGAAAGAGAGGCATATCAATGCATAAAATTATTAAAGAAGGAATAACCTTTGATGATGTTCTATTAATACCAGCTCACTCGATGGTACTTCCTAAGGAAGTAGATTTATCCACGAATCTTACAAAAAAAATACGTTTAAACATTCCGTTGATGAGCGCTGGCATGGATACAGTGACAGAAGCTAAGATGGCAATTGCAATTGCAAGACAAGGCGGAATTGGAATTATACACAAGAATATGTCAATTGCTCAGCAAGCAGATGAGGTAGATAAAGTTAAAAGATCAGAAAATGGAGTAATAACTGACCCGTTTTTCTTATCACCTGAGCACTATGTATACGAAGCTAATGAATTAATGGCAAAATATAGAATTTCAGGTGTTCCAATTACAGAAGCAGGAACA
This sequence comes from Clostridiales bacterium UBA4080, assembly GCA_002381865.1. Classification (GTDB taxonomy): domain Bacteria; phylum Bacillota; class Clostridia; order Lachnospirales; family Vallitaleaceae; genus UBA4080. Next base: position 21,240 of record DFYO01000004.1, read on the forward strand.
AGAAAGCTAGTTGGAATACTTACAAATAGAGATTTAAGATTTGAAACTGATTTCAATAAGAAAATCGGTGAGGTCATGACCTCCGAAAACTTAATTACAGCCTCCGAGGGAACTACACTAGAGGATGCTAAAAGCGTTATGGGCAAGCATCGAATTGAAAAACTCCCAATAGTAGATAAGGATGGCAATTTATCTGGATTAATTACAATAAAAGATATTGAAAAAGCAATAAGATATCCAGAATCAACTAAAGATGAACAGGGTAGATTAAGATGTGGAGCAGGTGTAGGAATTACTGGAGATATGATGGACAGAATTGATGCATTAGTAGAAGCTAAGGTAGATGTAATTGTAATTGACACTGCACATGGACATTCTATGCATGTATTAAAAGCTGTAAAGTCAGTAAAGGATAAATATCCAGAGCTTCAGGTAATAGCAGGAAATGTTGCTACTGGTGAAGCCACAGTTGCATTGATTGAAGCAGGAGCTGATGCTGTTAAGGTTGGAATCGGACCAGGTTCAATTTGTACTACCAGAGTTGTTGCAGGCGTAGGAGTGCCACAGGTCACAGCAATATATGATTGTGCACAAGCGGCAAAGCCTTATGGTGTACCTGTAATTGCAGATGGAGGAATCAAGTATTCAGGAGATATTGTTAAGGCTATTGCAGCAGGAGGAAATGTTTGTATGCTTGGAAGTTTATTCGCGGGCTGTGATGAGAGTCCTGGAGAAACTGAATTATTCCAAGGAAGAAAATATAAGGTATATAGAGGAATGGGTTCTTTAGGAGCAATGGAAAAAGGAAGCAAGGATAGATATTTCCAAGCAGATGAAAAGAAATTGGTTCCAGAAGGCGTAGAAGGAAGGGTTGCTTATAAAGGGCTGTTAGAGGATACAATATATCAAATGATTGGCGGACTAAGAGCTGGAATGGGATATTGTGGAGCTTCAAATATTGAAGAGTTAATTGAAAATAGTCAGTTTGTAAAAATTACGGCAGCTTCATTAAAGGAAAGCCACCCACATGATATTCATATTACAAAAGAAGCACCAAATTATAGCTCAGGCAATTAAATATTAAAATGCAAAAGAAGCACCAAATTATAACTAAAGTAATTAAATAATATAACATCAGATACCCTCGCTAATAGCGAGGGTACTTATTAATAAAATAAGAGCTTATAAAATATTGAATTAATTATAATTTAAACAACTTGCTGTATATTGCGTCCGATGGACGCTGTTATTGTAAAAGGGCTGGAATAAAACAGCTAATATGGAGGTAGAGTATAATTGGGAACTGTATTGGAAATACCCAAAATTATTTATGAAGATCAGAGTATTATTGTTGCGGTTAAGCCTCCCAATATGCCATCTCAAAAGGACAGAAGCAGAGACATTGATATAGGAACATATTTAAAAGAAAAGGCTAATTATAAAAAAACACCTTATATTGGACTTATACACAGATTAGACAGACCAGTTGGAGGGGTTATGGTTTTTGCTAAAACGCCAAAAGCAAATAGCAATTTATCAGAACAGATTCGACAGGGAATAATTAATAAAAAATATTTAGCAGTAGTTCAAGGCAAGCCTGATAAAAACGAGGCAACACTTACGGATTATTTAGTAAAGCTTAATAATAATTTTTCGAAGGTAACGCAAGAGACAGATAATAATTCAAAAAAGGCTGTTCTGGATTATTATCTTTTGGAACATAGAGAGCTTGAAGAAATTGGAGAATGCAGCTTGTTAGAAATAGACCTAAAAACAGGAAGACATCATCAAATAAGAGTACAGCTATCAAATGCAGGCCTTCCGGTATGGGGGGACAGCAAATATAATAACTTCCGAGCAGATAACAAAGAGTGGAATCAAATAGCTTTATTTTCACATACAATTAGTTTTATTCATCCAGTTACAAAAAAAACAATAAGCTTTTCAGATTTACCCCAGAGCTTTCCGTTTAACTTATTTGAAAGGATAAAATAACATGCAAGGTACTATTGTAAATACGCTTGCTATTCTTGGAGGTTGTATTCTTGGAGTAGCATTACGTAATGGTCTGTCAGAACGCTTTAAAAACATAATAATGCAGGCAATTGGCTTGTCAGTTCTATTTATTGGAATGACATCAGCAATAGGAGGCTTACTAAAGCCAGAGGCAGAGCCAATATTATTTATTGTTAGTATGGTTATTGGCGGAATTATTGGAGAAGCGTTGGATATTGAAAAAAAATTAGATAGCTTTGGTCGTTTTTTGCAAAGCAAGATTGGAAATGGAGAGCATAATATTTCTCAGGGCTTTGTAACGGCTAGTCTTATTTTTTGCGTGGGGACGATGGCAATTATTGGTTCTTTAGAAAGTGGCTTGCAAAAAAATCATAATATGCTCTATGCAAAATCAGTACTAGATGGAATTACTTCAATTATTTTAACCTCTTCACTGGGAGTAGGTGTTTTCTTATCGGCAGCTGCGGTTTTTGTTTATCAGGGGAGTATTGTTCTATTTGCTTCTGTAATTGAACCTTATCTTACAGTAGATGTAGTTCGTGAAATGTCAATTATCGGAGGAATTCTGATTTGTGGAATAGGTATTACAATATTAGACTTGATGAAGGTTAAGACGGCAAATTTTTTGCCGGCAATATTAGTTCCTGCAGTATATTATCTATTGCTTATTCCTGTTTTTAGCAAAATATTAGTATGTTTTCATTAACACTTTATTGCGTTAAAATGCGTTTGTGTGGTAGAATGTGTTTTAGAGGTTAAGCAACAGTTTAAGAGGAACTCAACGACATAAAAGCTCTAAGCATAGTCGCAGTTGATAAGAAGTTATATATAAGTTCAGATAAATAGGAGGAAAAAAATGTCATTTAATTATATTCAGGAAATGCCTTCGCCAGAAGAAATTTATAAAGTTATGCCTCTGGCTAAGAATCTTAAGGAAATTAAAAAAAATAGAGATGAGGAAATTAAAAAGGTATTTACAGGGGAGAGTGAAAAGTTTTTACTTATTATTGGGCCTTGTTCAGCGGATAATGAAGATTCTGTGCTAGCATATACCAATAAGCTTGCTGAAATACAAGAGCAGGTAAAGGATAGTATTATAATCATTCCTCGAATATATACCAATAAGCCAAGAACTACTGGTGAGGGGTATAAAGGGATGCTGCATCAGCCAGATCCAAATCAGGCAGCTAATTTATTTGAGGGAATAAAAGCAATCAGAAATATTCATATTCGAGTTATTCAAGAAACTAATCTAACCTGTGCAGATGAAATGCTATATCCAGAGAATTATGCGTATTTGGATGATTTATTAAGCTATGTTGCAATTGGAGCTAGATCGGTAGAAAATCAACAGCATAGACTTACCGTTAGCGGAATTGATGTGCCTGTTGGAATGAAAAATGCTACTAGCGGAGATTTATCAATAATGTTTAATGCTATAAAAGCTGCACAGGTTAAGCATAAATTTATTTTCCGAGGATGGGAAGTTGGTACATCTGGAAATCCTTTAACTCATGCGATACTCAGAGGTGCAGTAAATCAGTACGGAACAAGCCTACCGAATTACCACTATGAAGATCTAGTTGCAGTTATAGAGCAGTATAAGAAAAGAGATTTGATTAACCCAGCAATAATTATAGACACTAATCATGCTAATTCCAATAAAAAGTACAAAGAACAGCCTAGAATTGCTAGAGAAATAATGGATAATAGGATTTATGATAGAAAACTTAAAAAGTATGTTAAGGGACTTATGATTGAAAGCTATTTAGAGGAAGGCTGTCAAAACATTGGAGATAATATTTGGGGCAAGTCAATTACAGACCCGTGTATTGGATGGGAAGACACTCAAAAAATGATATTTGAAATAGCTAATAAATTATAAAAAGAGCGAAAGCTCTTTTTTTAACAATAAAGGCAAAGCAGTATTACAATTATTCGAAAACAGGAGAAAAAATGGATATATTTTTATTTGCTTTTAATGGAGTGTTCCCTTTGGTTTTGATTGTGGCCTTTGGATACTTTTTGAAGCGTATTGAATTATTTGATGAGTTGTTTATTAAACAAGCAAATAAATTTTGCTTTATGGCAGCTTTTCCATTACAATTATTTTATAATATTTATCATATAGATTTTAATAAAAGACCAAATATTAGCTTGATGTTATTTATCGTAGCCAGTATTTTAATAATGGTTGCACTTTTAATTATTGTTGTTCCAAGAGTAATAAAGGATAGCAAAAAAAGAGGTGCATTTATACAAGGAGCATACAGAAGTAATTTTTTGCTTATAGGCTTGCCACTTGCAAAAAATTTATTTGGAGACGTAGGAGTTGCGGTGGCTTCGCTTGCTCTGCCTTTGGTAGTGCCGATTTATAATTTTTGTGCAGTGCTAGTATTATCAATGTTTTCTGAAAAGAATAAGGAGTTAAAGTTTTCTTATGCAAGGCTTATAGTAGAAATAATAAAGAATCCCTTGATAATAGCTTCATTACTTGGATTGCTTTTTGGAATATTAGGTTTCAACCTGCCAATAGCATTGGATAATGGTATTAGAGATGTAGGAAGTATTGCGACACCCTTGGCATTAGTATTGCTAGGAGGACAGTTCTGCTTTAGTGATTTAGCTGGAAACTTTAAATATGCTATAAGTGCATCTTTTCTTAGGATAATATTATTACCTCTAATAGTAATAATAATTGCAGTGTTATTTGGTTTTAGAGGAATTGAATTAAGTACAATATTAATAATATTTGCATCACCAAGTGCGATTTCCGGCTATGTTATGGCCCAAAACATGTACAACGATGCACAGTTAGCGGGACAGATAATTGTTATTACAACGTTTTCATCAGCAGCTACACTGTTTGCTTGGATTTATTTGCTTAGATTGCTTGAATTTATTTGATAGTATACAAATATTAATATCGATTGACTTCAATACCATGTGTTTTTAATGATTTTTTAATCATAAACTAAAAATAAGATAAGCTTGAGGTGGTATTATTAAGGTATTATTGGTTGTACTGGAGGAATGAATATGATTTCGCAAGAGCTGGTCAGGGAGCTTCAAAAAAAAATAGATATATCCTATGAAGAGGCAGAACATTACCTGAAAAAAAGCAAGGGTAATATAGATATGGCTCTATTTCTAATACATAAAAAAAGACATTCAAGATGGGAAAGAATGAAAAGCTCTGTAGCTGAGCTTATGAAATACAAGATAATAATTACAAGAAAAGAGCAAATACTTATCAACATTCCTGTTCTTATATTTGCTTTTCTAGTATTTATATACAGTGTTGGAAGAAATTTATTTCCATTAATTGTATTATTTGTAATTGCGTTAGTGCTTGAATGTGAAGTAAGGGTATATAAAGAGGATGAAGAGGTGGGAAATTACAGAGAGAGCAAGAATGAAAAAGGTTCACAGCAGAATTTTAACAATAATAGGAATAAATACAATAAAGCCACAAATGATAACAATATAAGAGAAGCTAATATAAAAGAAAAACTTGCTAGAGATCCAAATTTAAAAAGAGAAAGCTATTCAAAGAAAATTGAAAATAGGCACGAGAAAACCCTAAATAACCTTGAAAAAGAAAAATCAAATGATATAAAAATTCACAATAAGGAAATTTGGGATAATGTAGATGAGATAGTTTTAGAAAAAGAATCTAAAAATATTAGTAAAGATAGTACTATAAAAAACAATAATAAGATAGAAAAATTTGAGAAAGAGATTCAAAGCGGATTAAACAGTGGATTAACTGAAGAGGACGGTTTTTATGAAATAACTATTGATAAATAGGTGAAGGGAGAAAGGCTATGAAGGAAAAGATACTTGTTGTAGAAGATGAAGTTAAAATAGCAAGATTTGTTGAACTGGAGTTGAAATATGAAGGATATGAGGTAACGATTGCCAATGATGGAAGAGAGGGTCTAGAACAAGCCAGAAAAGGTGATTATCAGCTTATATTACTGGATTTAATGCTTCCAAGAATGAGCGGTATAGAAGTTTGCAGAAGACTCAGGCAGGAAGGGGTTATAACACCAATAATTATGCTGACAGCAAAAGATGATGTGTCAGACAAGGTAATGGGACTTGATATGGGGGCGGATGACTATATGACAAAGCCGTTTGCTATTGAAGAATTATTGGCGAGAATGAGAGTAGCAATTAAAAGAAATGAAAGACAGGATTTGAAGGAAGAGTCGAAAATTTTCAAAATTAAAGGATTAGAAGTAGATGATATCAAGCGTCAAGCTAAATATGAAGGAAAGCCTATAGAGCTTACAAAAAAGGAATATGAGCTTCTTAGATATTTGCTCGAAAATAAAAACATTGCATTGGACAGAGAGAGAATTTTAGAAAAGGTATGGGGTTATGATTACTATGGAGATACAAATGTAATTGATGTTTACATTAGATATTTAAGAGCAAAAATAGACCAAACTTACAATATAGATCTTATTAAGACTGTAAGAGGAGTTGGATACGCAATTTATGAGGATTAGGATAAGAAGAATACTCAGCTTTTTTATTTACCTAATATTATTGCCATATATAATTTTTAAATTATTAAAAAGAACAATTCATAGCATCTTTAAAGGTGTACGTTTTTCCATCAGAAGGAAAATATCCTTAAATTATTTAGGTTTGTACATTATTACGGGTGTTATTTCTACTGTTCTTTTTTTTGGTGGTTATATGCATAGTAAATTAAATGATAGAAGCAATGAATTGTATATGTATGTTGAAAATACATTAGGCAAATACAATTCTGGATTATATGATTTAGAGCAAGTTAAAGAGAAAATAAATATTATTGCAGAAAGTGAAAATATTGGAATTAGAATTTACGGATTGGACAAAAGCGACGCAGTCTTATCAAGCAATAGATATGCAAGCTTTGTATATGGAGAATATATATGGGACAAAATCTTAAATCTTTTGAAATACAAGGTGTATTCAAAAAATATCCCATATCAGTATACTCAAGATAGTCAAGGAGTTAATGAAGTAGTAGAAATTGGTGTTTTACAGCCGGTTGAACTATATACGGAGGAAGCTTTCTTACTAACCAAAATACTTGTATTAGTCTATAGTATAGGTTTTGTTATTATATGGTTTTTTGGTAGTTTAAATAACAGAAGTATTTTAAAACCGATATATTCGATGACAAAGACTGCTGAAAATATATCAATTAGCAATATGAAGGAGAGAATTGATGTAACTCAGGCAAAATATGAGCTTAAGGATTTAGCAATTACATTAAATGAAATGCTTGACAGAATTAATCTTGAATATGAAAAACAAAAGAGATTTGTATCTGATGTTTCACATGAACTAAGAACGCCTATTTCAATTGTAAATGGGTATGCGGGAATGTTAAAAAGATGGGGCAAAGAGGATGGAGAAATACTAGAGGAGTCAATAGAAGCAATTATAGATGAAGCTAAGAACATGCAGATTTTAGTAGAAAATCTACTGACCTTAGTTAGGGCAGACAATCAAACATTGAAATTCAATAAAGAAATTTTTTATATTGATCAGATGATTGAAGAGGTTGTAAGTGAAAGCTTAATGATAAATGCAAAAAAACAGGATATTGATTGTATGGCGCCATATCCAGTAAAGGTGTTTTTAGACGCACAGATGATTAAGCAGATGCTTAGAATTTTTGTGGATAATGCAGTTAAATTTACACCGGAAATGGGTAAAATAATTATAGGGTGTTCGATAGAAGATGAAGAATGCATAATAAAAATAAAAGACACTGGAATTGGAATTGATAAAATAGATTTGCCAAATATTTTTGACAGATTTTATCGTTCTGATGAATCAAGAACGAGAGATACCGGAGGCCATGGCCTTGGATTGTCTATAGCTAAGGCTATAGTGTTAGGTCAGGAGGGGAAAATTACGGTAAGAAGTAAAAAAGAAGCAGGTACGGAATTTGTTATCCGACTGCCCCTATGTAGGTTTTCCTGATTAATGGCTGATTTCTCTTGGTTTTGAAACATAATAACCTTGTGAATAGGTTATTCCCAGCTCATTTGTTTTTTTGAAAATTGCTTCATCAGATACAAATTCTGCAACAGTTGCAATTCCCATTTTCTTTGAAAAATCAACAATGGTTTCAGCTACAAGCGAAGCGGCTTTTTCACCGTTTAGCTGTTGTATTATAGAACCATCAATCTTTATTAAATCAACATTTAATTTAAATAAATAATGGAAGTTAGAAAAACCGGTTCCAAAATCATCAATTGCAATTTGTGCGCCATAAGATTTTGTAATATTGATAAATTCTTTAATGTCATCATAATTTTCGATGCCTTCTGATTCCACTATTTCAAAAATAACATGATGTGACTTTGGATATTCTTCTAGTTTATTATAGATGTATTGTCTTACCTCGTGGTCAAGTATATCTTCAGAAGATAGATTTATTGAAAATCTTAGCTCAGAGTCAATGAAATTTTTAAAAGCTTTATCAATAATAATCTTAGTTAGTGTTTTGTAAAGATTTGCTTTTTTGGATATGTTTAAAAAAGTTCCTGGTGAAACAATTGTACCATCTTCGTCAATTAACCTCATCAATACTTCGAAATGATCAGTTTCATGTGTTTCGTTGTTGTAAATAGGCTGATAGTAAGGTATTATTTTGTCTTTTTCAATGGCGTTACGAATTTTCGAAGTCCAAACCAGATTGTTTTTAATAGATTCTTCGATGTGAAGAGAAAGATCATATATTAAAAAGGATAGTTTATGAGTTTTAGCAAATTCTAAGGTCATGCTTGTGTTTTCGAATATTTGCTGTGTATTATGGGAGATGGCAAATACTGTTGTGATATATATTTCCAAGCTCAATTCCATAAAACAATATTTGTGAATTGATTGCTGCAGCTTGTGCATTGCTTTATTAAATATTTCAGGAGTTTCATTTTCATTAGTGATTGCAAAGATATCTGAATGAATTCTATACGTAGTATATTGATGCTTATAGCAGAAACCAGAAATTAGTCGGGAAAGCTCTGATAATAGCTTGTTACCGATATAATTCCCATAAAAGCTATTGATATTTACAAAAGAGCTAATGTCAATAAAGGCTAGAGAGTTAATTGTATTTGAGGCAAGAACTTCGCTTAGCTTGTTATTATTAGGCAGCTTTGTAAGCTGGTCAATATAGTAATGATTAAACAATTCGTTTGTTTTCTGAGTTACAAGAGTTTCCAAGGTTCTATTTAATAAATTTAATTCCTTAGAGGTATTAGCAACCAAGTTTAGAAGTGTGGTCTGCTCAGCGCTGATAGCAGAGTCACAACGAATAATCGGCTCATCAAGCTTAACAATTTTTTGAGGGTCCTCAGAAAGAGCAGTGATACTTAATGAACCTGTGGATATAAAGGTGGTGGTGCCCTCTGTAATAAATTCTGAATGGGTATATAATCCAAAAGCAGGTATTGATAATTCACTACAATAAGAAATATACTTTTCAGTACTTAAATACCTCATTAAACCATTAGTGATAATTAGGTTTTCTATTGGCAGAGAATTTAAAGCCTCAAAAGTAGATTTGTTATTGTTAACCAGATTTTGAATATTGCCATATCCAAAGCTGATAATATCTCCTGTGTTAATTGCTGTATTAGTAATAATATAACCTTGCTTGCTTAAAGAAATCATTGGTTTAGGCATTAAACCGTTTTCAGTATGCAATAATAAGGGGAAAATATGACCAATTTCTTGAAGGTTATCGGATTCAGTGATTTGCTTGCCCATATATTTTTCGTAGAAGGTTTTAGCAGGCATATTGTCTATTGTTTTTATAATATTTCCTTTTGAGCTTGTGATGGTATGAGTTCTTCCAATAGGCATAAAATTAGTATTGTAATAGGTATTAATATTTAGATACGTGCTGTCAATAACAAAACCTACTATGCCGTTATCGTAGAATCTGTCGTTAGCAAATAATCTGCTTTTATCATAGTCAGGTATTATTCCTCCACAAATATGGAGATTAGGAACATCTTCCTTGATACTTGAAATAAGAAACTCGCTGTCTAGTGGAGACATATTAGAGATAATATATGTAAATTTAGAAAGACAGGTTAATTCGTTTTGAAAAAATTCTTTGCCGAGGCTTGCTGAATCGCTGCAATCTAAATTATATCCAAACACTCTAAAGGATGATTTGGAAAAAGCAGTAAATGTAATTAAGGTTTCGTGGGTATACAAATTAGATGAAGAAATATTATAATCAGATCTGGTGCCAATTATTATAGAGTTAGGCATATAAGAAGTGATTATTCTATGGATGTTTTTGAGGTCACTCATATCATTACTATTGGTGTAAATCTGCACTAATAGATTAGTTTTGAAGTCTATATCCATATTAAGGATATACTCCTCGAGCAAGTTAATTGATAAATACAAATGAATACAAGTGTTCATGCAAATATACGTCCTTCCGGTTTAGTATTGCTTAAAGACCTATAAAAACACTCTGATATGAATAAAGATTGCAGTTTTCGAATTATAGTTTATAATTATATTAAGAATGCAATAAACATATCAATTAATCCCCATAAATCAATTATAAGGGGTTTTAGTAACAATTACAATAAAAAAATAAAAAATAATCATAAAAAGGAGAAAAAGGGATGGCTTATTGTCCAAAATGTAAAAGCGAATATGAAAATGGGGTGATGAGTTGTGCGGAATGCGGGATAGATTTAGTAGCTGACTTAGCTCAATTTGTAGAATTTGTCGCTTTGACTGAAATCGAAGCAGCGCAGGGAGAACAACTTGAAAAATATTTAAAGTATTGTGGAATAAAAAATATCATTACAGAAATGCTGGAGGAAAACCTGCTAATAAGTGTAGATAAAAAGGAACTTGAAATGGCAAAAAAGCATATGCAGGTATATATATATAATACAAGTATTGAAGAAAAACAAGAGGGATATATTGAAAGTGAGCCCGAAGAAAAGGAAACAGATATTAATTATGAAAAGGTTTCGGATTTTCGTTCAAGCGCTATTTCCTTTGTTGTTATGGGGGCAATAGTTTTCGGATTTGGAATTGCCAATTTAACAGGAATAATTGACATTGTAACTCCAATTGTTAAGATTATACTTACTGTATTTGGATTAGCATTAATTGGATTAGGAGCAACAACCTACAAAAAACTCCCTGGTATGGAAAAACATATTATGGAAAGGGAAGAGGAAAGGGAAAGAATTGTTATATGGTATCAGGCGAATTATCCATTAGATAAATTTATTGAATACAAAGGAATAAATCTGGAAGATAAAGAAGAGGGTGCCTTGTATTTTGAAATAATTGAAATTCTAAAAGAGGATATTGTTTGTGAATTTCCAAGCTCAGAAAAGAGCGTAATAAGTGAAGCAGCTGAAGAAATATTTGGGAAAATACCATTCTAGAACAAGAAAATGTAATACAGTGTGTGAGCTTTAAAAGGTGAAAAAACTTTTGCAAGTGTTTTCGCTTTTTTTAAAAAAATAGTGGGCAATAGAATTAAGACATTTAGTTATAAAATATTTAGTTATAAGACAGCAGCTCAATAAATTTCTGACTTGCAAGATTTAAAGGCTTTTGTTTTTGTGTTACAATTGCAAGCTGCCTTGAAGATAATGGCTGAGCAAGCTTAAGCTGTATGAGATCATTTTCAGATTCCCCTAAACAGTATTTGGGAACAAAGGCGATACCCAGACCAATTCGTGAAAGGCAGATTAATAAATCAATAGAACCAAGCTCTACATCAGGTGTTAGCCTGATGTTTTGTTTTTCAAAAACATCATATAGGTATCTGCTTGTTGCGGAAGTTTTTTCTAAGATAAGGATAGGAGACGAAGCAATTTCTTCAAGCATCAGATTCTTGTTGGCTAGATGCGAAAAGCTAGAATTGCATATAAATACATCCTCGAAGGACAGGGTGGGCTGCACATTAAAATCAGAATCTAGGGAGGTAGATGGAAGATTAATTACAATAAAATCAACCCTGTTTTGCTTTAACAGCTTAACACAATCAGTTGAAGTACGGTTTGTAACCTGGATTTTTATTTTAGGGAAAAGCTTGTGAAATTCATTAATATACTCTAATAGATAATATTTGCAGATTGTATCACTTGCACCAATATGCAGGGTTCCTTTTGATAAACTAGGGTTTTCTAAAAGACTCAGATGACCGCTATGAATTAAATTTATTGCAGGTTCTATATGTTCAAAAAGCAAAGTACCCTCAGGCGTAAGCTGAACATTTTTTGTGGAACGAACAAAAAGCTTGGTATCAAGCTTGTTCTCTAGGGTTCTTATAGACTGGCTGATTGCAGATTGTGAAATAAATAAATCTTTGGAAGCTTTTGAAAAGCTCAGATTTTTAGCAACGTAATAAAAAACCTTATACAATTCTAAATTAATATCCATAGCCATCTCCTTTGAAACAAAGTAAAATAAAAAACAGAGCAATAATAATACAATTATTATATAACAAAGAAATATAAATGACAATATATTGATAAGTAATACTTATTAATGATATTAGCATTATTAATTATAATTTCAAGAGAATATATGCTATTATGAGAGGAGATAATAAATAAAATAATTAACATAAATAATAAATTTTTGGAGGTATAAGATGAGTTGTATAAAAAGAGTTTTTGTAGAAAAAAAGAATAGCTGTCAGGTCGAAGCAAATCAGCTATTAGAGGATTTAAAACACAATCTAGCCTTGGATTGCCTTGAAGGATTAAGAATATTACACAGATATGATGTAGATAATGTTGAAGAGGATATTTATAAGCAGGCACAATATACAATTTTTGCAGAAAAACCTGTTGATAATCTTTACGAAAATAGCTTTAGCTTAAGTGAAGGGGATATGGTTTTTGGAATGGAGTATCTGCCTGGACAATATGATCAGAGAGCAGACTCATGTGAGCAATGCATAAGACTACTTAGCCCTGACTCAGATCCGATTGTAAGAACAGCAAAAATAATTGTATTATCTGGAAATCTGACACAAAATGTTTTTGAAAAGATAAAAGCTTATTGCATTAATCCAGTGGATTCGAGAGAGGCAGATTTATCAATGCCTCAAACCCTAGAAATAGAATTTGAGGTTCCAGAGCAGGTAGTTACAGTTGAGGGCTTTATTGAGCTTGATAGAGAGGGGGTTGTTGAGTTATGGAAAAGCCTTGGGCTTGCTATGACACAGCAGGATTTGATTTTCACACAGGAGTATTTTAAAAACACTGCAAAAAGAAATCCGACCATTACAGAAATCAGAGTTTTAGATACCTATTGGTCAGATCATTGCAGACATACCACCTTCCTTACAAAAATCAATAGAGTGGACTTTGAAGAAGGGTTTTTTAATGAACCTGTTAAAGCGAGCTATCAAAAATATTTATATGATAGAAAAGAGGTATTAGGGGAAAAGGCAAATGAGAAAGATGTCTGTATGATGGATATTGCTCTGCTTGCAATGAAAAAAATGAGAAAGCTAGGCAAGCTAGAGGATCTTGAGATATCGGATGAAATTAATGCATGCAGTATTATTGTGCCTGTAGATGTAGATGGAGTATCAGAGGAATGGCTAGTTATGTTTAAAAATGAAACACATAATCATCCGACAGAAATTGAACCCTTTGGAGGTGCAGCAACTTGTCTGGGAGGTGCAATCAGAGATCCTCTTTCAGGAAGATCCTATGTTTATCAGGCAATGAGAGTAACGGGTGCAGCAGATCCTACAGTAGCAGTTGAAGATACTTTACCCGGAAAGCTTTCACAGAGAAAAATAGTAACAGAGGCAGCACATGGATATAGCTCTTATGGAAATCAGATAGGCTTGGCAACAGGCTTGGTAGAAGAAATATATCATCCTGATTATGTGGCAAAAAGACTTGAAATTGGAGCGGTGATCGCAGCCGCGCCTAGGAAAAATGTTATAAGAGAAACCTCAGATCCTGGGGATATAATTGTGCTATTAGGTGGAAGAACTGGAAGAGATGGCTGTGGCGGTGCAACGGGTTCTTCTAAGGAGCATACAGAGGAATCGCTACATACATGTGGGGCCGAGGTGCAAAAAGGAAATCCTCCTACTGAAAGAAAAATTCAAAGATTATTTAGAAAAGAGGAAGTAAGCTCTTTGATTAAAAAATGCAATGACTTTGGTGCAGGAGGAGTTTCGGTTGCAATAGGTGAGCTAGCAGACGGATTAATTATTGATTTAGATGCTGTTCCTAAAAAGTACGCAGGACTTGATGGAACAGAGCTGGCAATTTCAGAATCACAAGAGAGAATGGCAGTTGTATTAGATGAAAAGGATGTAGAAAAATTTATTCAGTATGTAGATGATGAGAATTTGGAAGCGACGGTTGTTGCAAAAGTTACACAAGAGAAAAGACTTGTAATGAAATGGAAAGATAAGGTAATTGTTGATATCAGCAGAGAATTTTTAGATACTAATGGAGCTACTGACGAAACTGAGGTTAATGTGCTTGCACCTAAAAAAATAAGCTTTTTTGAAGAGCAGGCAAAAAAAGCATCAGATGAGAAAAATATCAAAGAAAAATGGTTTAACTGCTTGAAGGATTTGAATGTTTGTTCACAGAAAGGGCTTGTAGAAAGATTTGATGCTTCAATTGGTGCAGGTTCGGTTTTCATGCCATTTGGAGGAAAGTATCAAGCTACGCCGATAGAGGCAATGGTTGCAAAAATTCCACTTGAAAAGGGTGATACAAAGACAGGAACGGCAATGAGCTATGGCTATAATCCGTATCTTACTAGCTGGAGTCCTTTTCATGGAGCTGTGTATGCTGTAGTTGAATCAGTTGCTAAAATAGTTGCAACTGGAGGAGATTACAAAAAAATAAGATTTACCTTCCAGGAATACTTTAAAAGATTAAATAAAGAAGCGGATAGATGGGGAGAACCATTTAGCGCATTATTAGGAGCATATTATGCTCAGGATATCTTGGAATTGCCATCAATTGGCGGTAAAGACAGTATGTCAGGTACTTTTCATGATATAGATGTACCTCCTACTTTAGTTTCCTTTGCAGTGGACACAGTTGACGTTACAAAAGTTATTTCTCCAGAGTTTAAAGAGGCAAATAGCAAGGTGGTATTTGTAGGGATAAAAAGAGATGTGTATGAGCTTCCAGACTTTGATATTCTTAAAAATAATTATGAGGAAATTTTCAGGCTTATCAATGAAGGCCAGATTTTATCAGCACACACTGTAGGAAAGGGAGGTATTTGCGAAGCAATATCAAAAATGGCATTTGGTAACATGATTGGATTTAATTTTAACACTTTAATAGAGGAAGAAAGCTGTTTTATGCCTGAGTATGGCTCAATTATTTTAGAGCTTTCGGAGAAAGCTGAATTAGAGGCTGTAATAAAAGGACTAGATTATGTTGAGCTTGGAAGAACAACGAATACTCCGTTTATTAGTATTAAGGGAATAGAAATTGAACTTAAAGAGGCGCTTTCAATATGGGAAAAGCCCCTTGAATCAGTTTTTCCATCGGTTGCAAAGGCTTATACAAATGAAATAAAAGATGAAATATTTGAAACAAAGAATATATATATATGCAAGAATAAAATTGCAAAACCAAAGGTTTTTATTCCGGTGTTTCCAGGGACCAATTGTGAGTATGATAGTAAGAAAGCTTTTGAAGAAGCAGGAGCAGATGTAACAACACAGGTGTTTAAAAATATTAAACAGGGTCATATTGAACAAACGGTAGTTAATATGGTTAATAATATTAAGCAATCCAATATCCTGATGCTTCCAGGAGGTTTTAGTGCTGGTGATGAGCCAGAGGGATCTGGTAAGTTTATTGCAACGGTATTTAGAAATCCTAGAATTAAAGAGGCAGTAACAGAATTATTAAACAACAGGGACGGACTAATGCTTGGTATATGTAATGGTTTTCAGGCGCTGATAAAGCTTGGACTTGTACCAGATGGACAGATTGCTGATTTGACAGAAAACTCTCCAACACTAACCTATAATACAATTGGCAGACACATTTCATGTATAGCCCAGACCAAGGTTATTTCAAACAAATCACCTTGGTTTGCGAATGTAAAGCCAGGAGATATTTTCTCAACAGCATTGTCTCATGGAGAAGGAAGATTTATTGCATCTGAGGAAGTGGTTGAAAAATTATTTAAAAACGGACAGGTAGCTACCTGCTATGTGGATTTTGAAGGTAAGCCGACAATGCAAAGTCCTTATAATCCTAATGGATCAATCTATGCAATCGAAGGTATTACAAGTCAAGACGGAAGAATACTTGGGAAAATGGGTCATTCAGAGAGAATAGGAAATAATGTTTACAGAAATATTACAGGTGAAAAGGACCAAAAATTATTTGTTTCAGGAGTAGAATACTTCACTAAGTAGGAGGATATATGTCATCATCCACATTAAAAATTATTGCCTGTATTGTAATGCTGATTGACCATACAGGAGCACTATTGTTTCCAGAAATATTATTATTAAGGATTATTGGAAGATTAGCTTTTCCTATTTTTGCTTTTTTGATTACGGAGGGATATAGTCATACCTCGGATAAAAAGAAGTATTTATTTCGATTGATTGCGTTTGCGTTTTTATCAGAGGCAATATTTGATATGGCTTTATTTGGAGAGTGGCTTGCTTTTGGATATCAGAACATATTTTTTACTTTGTCCATAGGACTTGCAGGTATTTGGATGTATGATAGTTTTGTTTTAAATAACAGATTATTAGCCTATTTGGCATTTGTAGTATCCATGCTTGCAGCTATATATATGAAAACGGATTATAGTGCTATGGGGGTTTTAACTGTTTTTGTTTTTCATTTATATAAAAATAACAAAGTTCATCTGATTATTGGAACAATTATTGTAAACAGTATTTTCCCAATAATAAATATTATTACCTATAAAACTTTTAATATATATACGATACTTCAATTGTTTGCTGTATTTTCACTGCTAATCATTTTTAATTATAATGGAAGCAGAGGCTACAGGCTAAAATATTTTTTCTATTTATTTTATCCTGGACATTTACTCGTTTTGATATTAATAAAAAATTATTTTTAAAAAATTAAAGAGTCCCTCTGATATTAATTCAGAGGGACTAGGTATTTTTATAGTAATAAGAGTTGACTCATTTAATAAACAAGATGTCAAGCTGTAGGTTAATTAGAGGTTTGAGTGTTTTTATGGGATAAAAAATCTCAATAATATAAAGAATAAACTATTTTTTAGTTAAAGCTTTATTTCGTATATATTTGATACTGCTGTTTGAATTGCCACTTGGAACAGATTTTAAATCAAACTGCTTTAATGAAGCTACAAAAGGAGTCAGTTTGGTATAACCATAATTTCTTGAATCGAAATCAGGATATCTTTTTGTTAGGGTGCTACCTAATAAACCAAGAGTTGCCCATCCATCCTCGTCTGATATTTCTGTAATAATGGTGCGAATAGCTTCAGTTAACTGCAGTTTAGAAAGCATTCCAGTTTCTTTTTCCTTAGAAGAGCTGCCTTCTTTACCTTTGCTTTGAGGAGAAGGATTATCAATTGAAATTGACGCTAAAACCTCAAGATATTTAAATTTTTCGCAAGCGGATATAAAAGGGGTAGGTGTTTTTTTCTCGCCCATGCCAATTACATACATTCCTGCTTCACGAAGTCTGGCTGCAAGCTTTGTAAAATCACTGTCACTAGATACAATACAAAATCCGTCAACGTTATTTGAATATAGAATATCCATAGCGTCAATGATAAGAGCAGCATCAGTTGCATTCTTGCCAGTTGTATATGAATATTGCTGTATTGGGGAAATTGAGTAATTTAAAAGGACATTTTTCCAAGATGCAAGCTGGGGCTTGGTCCAATCTCCATAAATACGTTTATAGGTCGGAGTACCATGATTAGAAATTTCATCAATAATATAACGAATATATTTTTCTGAAACATTATCTGCGTCGATTAATAGCGCGATTCGTTTTTCCTTGTCCATAACTAACATCCTTTCTGAGTCTATTTTGGATAAATCGTATTACCTTCATTTGAATTATATAAAGCTCGTTCTAAGTATTGCCTAGCTTGATATTTTGCCATAGGAAGATTCATATCAAGAAAATTTCCACAATCCTTTGGAGCAGCACCAGGTATTTCATCATTAAACGCAGCAATAAATTCAAAGGTTCTTATTAATAGGGGTATAATGTCATTAGGAACGTAATCACCGTTTAATAATAGATAACAGCCGGTTCTGCAGCCCATTGGACCAAAATATATTACTTTATCCATAAATTCAGAGTCATTTCTTAAGAAGGTTGCAGCTAAATGCTCCATAGCATGAAGCTCTGCAGTATTAATAACAGGCTCGAAATTTGGCCTTGTCATTCTTAAATCAAAGGTTGTAATAACGGCGTCACCTACTGGATCTTTTCTAGAAACATAAACACCCGGAAGCAAATCCAAATGATTTACAGTAAAGCTTGTAATTTTTTGCATATAAAACTCCTTTAAATATAATAATTAATCAATACTATATTTCTATTAAATAATGCTTAGTAGCGAACTAAAATAAGTTTAGCATAATAAAAAAATATAAATTATATAAATAGTATAACATCAATATCCAAGAATTAACAGATTATTATATTATAAGCTAAGCTTATCAAACAAAAAAGTATAGTAATAAATTAGTACTAATTGTATGTTTTTTATAGTATAATATATATATATTTCGTGTACCGGAGGTAGGCAGAATGAATATTTTTTTTGAGATTATAAGAAACTTCGGAATGCTCATTTCAATCAGCATTATTTCTAGCTTTATTGGCTCATCAGATAATAAATCAACTTACAATAAAATTTTACAGGGAATATTATTTGGATCTGCAGCTGTGATTGGAATGCTAAGTCCGGTAATTATATCAGAGGGAATAATTTTTGACGGAAGATCCGTTGTGATAAGTATATGTGCTGCTTTTTTTGGTCCTGTTTCAGGAGGGATTGCAACTCTAATGCCACTCGTGCTCAGAATTTATCAAGGCGGAGCAGGAATGAATATGGGCATATTGGTGATTGTATCTTCGATGGTCATAGGCTTGATTTTTTATGATATGCAAAATAAAAACAACAGAATAATGACACTTAAAAAGCTTTATTTATTAGGTATTGTTGTACATATTTTAATGGTTATATATATGAATGCTTTGCCAGCAGAATTAATACTTGATACAATTCGTAAAATGGCTTTTCCAGTAATGTTGGTATATCCAATAGTGACAGTTTTGATTGGATGGGTATTAATACAGGCAACATTAAGAAGCAGAGCTAAAATCGAGCTGCTTGAAAATGTGAAAATAATAGCAGAAAGCGAAAGGCGTTTTAAGAGCATTTTTGAAAGCTCAGCGGATGCCATTTTATTATATAAAGAGGACAAAATTTTTGACTGTAATCAGGCGGCAGCTGATTTGCTCGGCGGAGGGGAAAAGGATTATGTTTTGGGCAAGTATCCTTGGGAAATTTCTCCGGATAAACAGGATAATAGTATTTCTTCAGAGCAAAAAGCTAAAAAAATCATTAAAGAGTGTAAAGAGGAAGGTACGGTAAGATTTGATTGGCAATATATTGATAAAAATGGAAAAACCCTTAACGTTGAAATTGTAATCACGAAAATTTCTATCCATGGTGAAGAGGTTTTTCATGTGCTTTGCAGGGATATGTCTGAAAAGAAAGAGCTACAGTCAAAATTAGAGTATATGAGCTATCATGATAAACTAACAGGCTTATATAATCGACATTTTTTAGAAGAAGAGATTTTGAGAGCAGATACAAAAGACAACTACCCTTTAACTATTTTAATGGCAGACGTTAATGGCCTTAAGCTTGTTAATGACAGCTTTGGTCATTTTGCAGGGGATGAGCTTTTGAAAACTGTTGCTCGAGTAATAAATGAGGGAAACAGAAAGGATGGAGTAGCAGCAAGAGTTGGCGGTGATGAATTTATTATTGTTCTCAAAAAGACGAATGAGGATGAAGCAAAAAGAATAGTAGACAATATTCAAAGGCTAGCTGAAAAAGAAAAAATAGAGGGTATCGATATTTCCATAACATTTGGATGGGCAACAAAAAGCACAGAAGGTGAAAATATAAAAAATATTCAGAAAAAGGCGGAAGATTTTTTATATAAGAAAAAGCTTTTTGAAAGTCCAAGTATGAGAAATAGGACTATCGATACTATAATCCATACACTGCATGAAAAAAACAAAAGAGAAGAAGCACACTCACATAGAGTTTCTATTATTAGTGAAAAAATTGGCAAAGCATTGAACTTGTCGGATTCAGATGTCAAGGAATTAAAAAATATGGGACTACTACATGATATTGGTAAAATTGCATTGGATGAAAATGTTTTAAATAAAACAGGGAAGCTTACTGATGAGGAATGGGAGTCAATTAAAAAGCATCCTGAAATTGGTTATAGAATACTAAGTACAGTAAATGAGATGTCAGAAATAGCTGAATATGTTCTTTCACACCATGAAAAATGGGATGGGTCAGGATATCCGAGAGGTATAGCGGAAGAGGAAATACCTCTGATGGCAAGAATCATTACGATTGCAGACAGCTTTGACGCAATGACCTGTGAGAGACCATATAGGCAAGCAATGAGCTATAGGGATGCAATTGATGAAATTAAAAGGTGTGCAGGCACTCAGTTTGACCCATTTCTGGCAGATGTTTTTTGTAAGATGATGGAAGCGGATTCGGGAGAAATATAAATATTTATAAGCCCAGTGAATGAGTTTTGTTATTAAGAGCTTGATTTTATTGCTTTTTAAAGCAATTTTTAAATCTATAAAAGTAGCTTATATAAAGTAGCTACTATTTACACAGTATTGTTATTATGTTAAACTAACAAATATTATATAATGAAAAGGGTGAATAAATTGAATAGCAACCAGAAAACTGAAAAGCAGGTTATCTTTAGCGGTATGCAGTCTACAGGAATTATTACAATTGGAAATTACTTTGGAGCACTCAAGAATTGGGTTAAGCTTCAGGATGAATATAATTGTTTATTCTGTGTTGTAGATTTGCATTCAATAACAGTTAAGCAGGATCCTGTAAAATTAAGACAAAGCTCTAGAGATTTACTGGCACTATATATTGCGGCGGGATTAGATCCTGATAAAAATATTATGTATTACCAGTCACATGTACCTCAGCACGCTGAGCTTAGCTGGATATTAGGCTGTTACACTTATATGGGTGAATTAAGCAGAATGACACAGTTTAAAGAAAAATCTCAAAAGCATGCAGAGAACATTAATTCAGGATTATTTACATATCCAATATTAATGGCGGCAGATATTTTGCTTTTTCAAACTGACCTTGTTCCTGTTGGACAAGACCAAAAGCAGCATCTTGAGCTGGCAAGAGATTTAGCGGCTCGTTTCAACAATATTTATGGAAATGTTTTTAAAATTCCTGAGCCATACATTGCAAAAGTTGGGGCAAAGATAATGAGCCTTCAAGAGCCCAATAAAAAAATGTCGAAATCAGATGAGAATATTAATGCTTTTGTTTCTCTATTAGATCAGCCTAATGTTGTAATGAATAAAATAAAAAGAGCAGTTACGGATTCTTACTCAGAAGCTATATATTCAGAGGACAGACCAGGGGTCAAGAATTTAATGGATATATATTCATGCGCAACAGGAAGTAGTATTGAACAAACAAAGCAGATGCTTGAAGGAAAGGGATATGGTGATCTTAAGAAAACTGTAGGAGAAGCCTTAGTTGCTGAGATGGAGCCCGTACAAAAACGTTTTGAAGAGATTAAGGCAGATAAAGCATATTTAGATGAAATTATTAAAAAGAATGCAGAATCAGCATCTTATTTAGCAAATAAAACACTTAGAAAAGTTAAAAAGAAAATTGGATTTCCGGAATAAAAAATATTTAGATATGAAAATATTCGGATAAGATTAAAAAAATTAAAACCCTCGCCGAAAGTCGAGGGCTTTAATAAATAAATATTAACTCAAGAATGGGGGGCATTAATAATGACAACTCTTGAATTAACTGGATATGATCTTTATTATTCTTTTTTATCAGGCTTTAAAGAGGTAAAAAAGCATTACAAGATGTTAAATAGGATTAATGTATTTCCTGTAGCTGATGGTGATACGGGGAGTAACTTGCTATCAACGCTAGCTTCTATAATATATGAAACTAAAGCGACAGATTCTTTTAAGGATACAATGGGCTCAATTGCTGAGGCTGCTTTAAATGGAGCAAGGGGCAATTCTGGAATCATATTTGCACAATTTATTAATGGAATAAATGATAAGATTAAAGAGGTTGAAGTAATTGATGCTGATTCTCTTTTAGAATCAATCAATAAAGCAGTACCCTATGCATATAGTGCTATTATAGAGCCAATTGAAGGCACAATTATTACCGTAATAAGAGAATGGGCAGATACTATGTGCAGATTAAAGAAAAATGGTGTCAATAAGGAAGAATTCATTAGTGCTTCACTTGAAGCCGCAAGACAATCTCTTGATAATACACCTAATTTACTAGATGTGTTAAAAAAGTCTTCTGTTGTAGATTCTGGAGCATGTGGCTTTGTAACCTTTTTAGAAGGGGCATTTGAATATATTAAAAATAAAAGTGATAAAGACATTGATAGCGATAAAGTTATAAATAGCTATACTGAAGATGAAATATTGGAAGAAGAAACAGACATAGAATTTGCAGATGAGCATATTAATCCAACAGATCAAATAAAGTACAGGTATTGTACAGAGGCACTAATCGCAAATATTAATGAAGACATGAGTATTATTAAAAACGAGATGAAGGTCCTTGGAGATTCTCTTATTATTGCGGGAAGCTCTGAAAAGTCCAGGATACATATTCATACAAATAATCCTGCAGAGGTTTTTAATAAGCTTAGGGGTAAAGGAGATATTCTTCAGCAGAAGGTTGAGGATATGATACAGCAATATCAGATTGCTAATAACAGACTTTACAACATTGCAATAGTCACAGATTCTATTGCTGACCTGCCAAAAGAGCTTATTGAGAAATATCAAATCCATGTAATACCTTTAAATCTAAATATTGAAGGAAGTCAATATTTAGATAAGCTGACAATAGAGCCGAGGGATTTTTATCAGCTATTAGATGGTGTTAAGGAATACCCTACTAGCTCATTACCATCACAAAAAACGGTGGAAGCGATATTAGACTTTTTGACAAACTATTATGATTATGTAGTTGCAATTACTGTATCAAAAGCAATGAGTGGAACCTTTCAAGCTGTTGAAAGAGCTTCACAAAAATACGTAGACCAAGGAAAACAAATAAAGGTAATAGATTCAAAGCTGAACTCGGGGGCACAGGGTTTATTGGTTTTAGAGGCAGCTAGATGTCTTGAAGAAGGTAAAAATTTTGGGGAGCTAATTGAACATATAGAAAACCAAATAAAAAAGACGAAAATTTTTGTTAGTGTAAAAACAATAAAATATATGGTTAGAGGAGGAAGAATATCTCCAATAAAGGGTATGCTGGGAAAGCTTCTTAATATTAAACCAATTGTATCAATTGATTCTAATGGCAATGGGATTGCTTTTGGCAAAGCCTACTCATCATCAGCTAATATTAATAAAATTATTGAAATACTAAAGAAAGAAAACGAACAAAATGAGATTAAAGGCTATTGTATTGTACATGCCAATGCAGAAGAAAAGGCTAGAGAATTAGAAGAAAGAATTATCAAAGAAATTGCACTTAAGTCTGAGTATATAAATGAAATTTCAACAATAGTAGGACTTAATGCAGGGATAGGAGCTTTGGCAGTTTGTTTTACTCAAAAATAGATACTATTAATAATAATGCTTATTAAAGATAAGAGAGTATTTTTAAGTTGAATATATATTATTGAAAAAGAAATATTCACAATTGAACATGAGAGGAGGAATATTATGGAGCTATATCTGGAGTCAGCGATATTGGTTTTTGTTTACATGACTTTGTTTTTTCTTTTAGCAACCGTTAAAAAGAATAACTCTATTGTTGATTATGGGTGGGGCTTGGGCTTTGTATTAATTGCAGTATATTCCTTGATTAGAAGCGGCAATTACAATCAAAAAACACTGTTAGTCACTTCAATTGTTGCTATATGGGGTTTACGCTTATTTTATCATATATTACTCAGAAATCATGGTAAGCCAGAGGATTTTAGATATGCAACATGGAGACGAGAATGGGGAAAGTGGCTTGTTTTAAGAGCATTTTTTCAAGTCTTTATGCTACAAGGAATTTTGATGCTAATAATCGCTTTTCCTATAGTCCTTAATAATTCTAAAAATATTGGAAATCTGGGCATTATTGAGACAGTCGGCTTTATAGTATGGATAATAGGGTTCTTTTTTGAGGTGGTTGGAGATAAACAGCTTAAGGAATTTATTAAGACTAGGAAAACAAAGGGAAGTATTATTAAAACAGGCCTCTGGAAATACACTCGGCATCCAAATTATTTTGGCGAAGCAACCATGTGGTGGGGTATTTTTTTAATAGTATTAGCGACGAAAAATGGTATATGGGCTATTGTCAGTCCCCTAACCATTAGCTTTTTACTAGTGTTTGTATCAGGAGTACCAATGCTAGAAAAGCATTATAGGGATAATGCAGAATATCAAGATTATGCATCTAGAACGAGTAAATTTTTACCCTGGTTTCCTAAAAAAACCAATTAACTATACTAATTCTAAACTTGGCAAAGGCAATGGTAACATATTCAGATGATTAATAGGAGGTAGGATTATGATGTTTTTAAAACCTAGATTCTACGTCAGTACTTCA